>NZ_OY780933.1:1290000-1590000 GCF_963676065.1 Maridesulfovibrio sp.
TGGTACCGAAGCTACGGGATGCGACTAGTTCGCATCGGTAGGAGAGCGTTCTCAGATGGGATGAAGGTGAATCGGAAGGTTTGCTGGACTAATGAGAAGTGATTATGCTGGCATGAGTAACGATAAAACAAGTGAGAAACTTGTTCGCCGTAAGACTAAGGTTTCCTGGGTAAAGCTAATCTTCCCAGGGTTAGTCGGTCCCTAAGGCGAGGCCGAAAGGCGTAGTCGATGGAAAACGGGTTAATATTCCCGTACCAGCAAATGTGTGCGATGGAGGGACGCAGTAGGATAGCTCAGCCGGCTGTTGGATATGCCGGTGTAAGCACGTAGGCTTGAGTCATAGGCAAATCCGTGACTCTTTAAGGCCGAGATGCGATGCCGTAACTTTACGTTTGAAGTGAGTGATTCCAGACTGCCTAGAAAATCTTCTAAGTTTAGCATTTGTTGACCGTACCGCAAACCAACACAGGTAGTCGGGTCGAGTAGACCAAGGCGCTTGAGAGAACTCTGGTTAAGGAACTCGGCAAAATGATCCCGTAAGTTAGCGAGAAGGGATGCTCCAGACGGTGAAGTTATTTACTCTCCGAGCTGTTTGGAGCCGCAGAGAATCGGGGGGGGCGACTGTTTACTAAAAACATAGGTCTCTGCTAAGTCGTAAGACGATGTATAGGGACTGACGCCTGCCCGGTGCTGGAAGGTTAAAAGGAGGTGTTAGACTTCGGTCGAAGCTCCGAATTGAAGCCCCAGTAAACGGCGGCCGTAACTATAACGGTCCTAAGGTAGCGAAATTCCTTGTCGGGTAAGTTCCGACCTGCACGAATGGCGTAACGATCTCCCCACTGTCTCAACCAGAGACTCAGTGAAATTGAATTACCGGTGAAAATGCCGGTTACCCGCGGTAAGACGGAAAGACCCTGTGCACCTTTACTATAGCTTGACATTGGGTTTAGGACTATCATGTGTAGGATAGGTGGGAGGCTTTGAAGCCGGCACGCTAGTGTCGGTGGAGCCAACCTTGAAATACCACCCTTGATAGTTTTGAATTCTAATCCAACGCCGTTATCCGGCTTGGAGACAGTGTCTGGTGGGTAGTTTGACTGGGGCGGTCGCCTCCCAAAAAGTAACGGAGGCTTGCAAAGGTTCCCTCAGGCTGATTGGAAACCAGCCGTTGAGTGCAAAGGCATAAGGGAGCTTGACTGTAAGAGAGACATCTCGAGCAGGAACGAAAGTTGGTCTTAGTGATCCGGTGGTCCCGCATGGAAGGGCCATCGCTCATAGGATAAAAGGTACGCCGGGGATAACAGGCTGATCGCGCCCAAGAGTTCACATCGACGGCGCGGTTTGGCACCTCGATGTCGGCTCATCACATCCTGGGGCTGAAGCAGGTCCCAAGGGTTCGGCTGTTCGCCGATTAAAGTGGTACGCGAGCTGGGTTTAAAACGTCGTGAGACAGTTTGGTCCCTATCTACCGTGGGCGTAGGATAATTGAAGAGGGTCTGTCCCTAGTACGAGAGGACCGGGGTGGACGAACCTATGGTGTTCCTGTTGTCACGCCAGTGGCATTGCAGGGTAGCTAAGTTCGGAAGGGATAACCGCTGAAAGCATCTAAGCGGGAAGCCTGCCTCAAGATAAGTTATCCCTATGCTTTAGCATCTAAAGATTCCAGGTAGACCACCTGGTTGATAGGCCGGAGGTGTAAGTGTGGCAACACATTCAGCTGACCGGTACTAATAAATCGTGCGACTTATTTTTCTTCTCTTCCCTTAACTTTAACTAAGTTAAGGTAATTCTTCTCTATTAAAACCATATATTTTGCTCATCGAAGCAAGCAAATTTGCTTGCGACCACTGAGGAGAGGTCACACCCGACCCCATTCCGAACTCGGAAGTTAAGCTCTCCATCGCCGATGATACTGCTAGGTAGCTAGTGGGAAAGTAGGTCGTCGCAAGCTTTTTTTTCAAAGCCCCCTTGTTAACTCAAGGGGGCTTTCTTGCGTCTAATGATTAAAGGGAAAAGATACAAATCCTACCGCCGCATAGTTGATCTGTCGCTTGTGGGATTTATCCTTTGAAATAGACTCGGGTGACTACATCATCTGAGCTGCGGACGAAAATATTCTGCTGAGATCAATGAAGAGCTCATGTTGCTTAGGGATTGATGTTGAAGGTGTTGAGGAGTATTGAAGAACCGAAGAATGCATATGCAGGAGTTTCCGATGAATATTGATGACTGCGAGTCGTATGAAAATGAATTCTTCGAGAATATTGATCTGAACGAGCAGGTTTTACAGGAAGTTACTTTTTATAGATGTACATTTAAGGCCGCGTCTTTGCAGTATGCAGAATTTATTGATTGCGAATTTCAGGACTGCAGATTCATTGGTTGCAATATGGCTCTTGCTGTATTCAATAATTCAAAGATCATTGATACTGAATTCAGGGATTCAAAATTGTTGGGAATAAACTGGGGCAATCTAGGGCCGGTTATTGTTGCGCAGTTTTCGAACTGTCTTATGGATAGGTGTTCCTTCAGTTCCCAGAATTTGCTCAAAGTAAAATTCAATTCCTGTTCTTTGCGTGAGGCAACAATTTCAGATTCTAAATTGGCTCGCGTAAAATTTGATGATTGCGATTTATCCGCATGCCAGTTTCATCAAAACGACCTTACTAATGCAGACTTCACAACATCCAGAAATTATTTCATGAATGCGGAAACGAATAAACTTAAAAAGGCTAAATTTTCACTGCCTGAAGCTGTTGCTTTACTTGCCAATCTGGAAATTAAGCTGATCTAGCTGCCTTTCGGCCAGATGTTTTTTTACCATTCCCTCAACATCTTAAAATGTAGATACAAAAATGCTGATATTAGTTCTTAGTGCTCTTATTCCCTTATTTCTTATGGTCATCGCCGGTGCAGCTGCTTACCGCTGGGAAATTTTACCTGAGAATACTGCGACTGTTCTGAATGGTTTTGTCTATTACTTTACCCTGCCTGCATTGCTGTTCGGATCATTGGCCACCACTCCCTTTGATGAGATTGCACAGGGGCGATTTATAGCTGGATATGTCAGTGCCATGGTTGGCACTTATTGGCTGATGTTTTTTATTTCAAAATATGTATTCAAGGGACATTTTACAGAAGACGCGATGCGGGCCGGAGCTGCATGTTTTCCAAATTCCGCATATTTAGGACTGCCGATTATGCTGTATCTTTTCGATGGTAGTCGGCAGGCATTTATCGCCACCACACTGGCAATTCTTCTACCCATATTAATCATAATTATGATGGTCGCCACTTGTGAGCTGCACCGTGCGGATAAATCTAAATCTAATTTGAAGGTCGTCGGTCAGATAGCGTTTTCTATGCTCAAGACCCCATTGATAGGTTCATTTTTCGCGGGAGGTCTTTTTTCTTTTTTCCGAATAGGGTTGCCCGATTTTTTGGCTACGGGGTTGCATCAATTCGGCATGGCCTCGGTCCCTTGCGCTTTGTTTGCCATCGGAATTTTGATTGTTCGTCAGAAGATGGAATTGAAGTTGCTCAATATAGGACTGGTAAATTTTTTCAAATTGATTCTGCATCCGTTGATGGCAGCCGGTTGTCTTCTTGCCTTCGGTGTTCAGGATCAGATGTTGTTGATGGGAATTCTGTTATCGGGCATGCCGGTGGCGGCTTTGTGTTGCGTATTGGCAGAGACTTATAACACCTGCGAAGCTGAGACTTCAGCTACAGTTCTGGCCTCAATGATATTCTACGTTCCGGCCATGTTTTTTACTCTTGTTGTTGCCGAATATTACGGTTTGCCCTTAATGAGATAGCGTAGGTTGCCCGGGCTGTGGCTAGGGCTATTGTGCTGCTTTTTGCAAAGCAATGGTCCTGAGCTGTTTCATTTTTGCTTTATCCTGCAGCAGAGCTTTCATCTCGGGATTATTGGCGATTATGAAGGAAATTAAGGAACTGGTGAGCGCGGGGTCATATTTAGTTTTACTTTCAGTCAGAATAATTGCCGCAAGTATGGGATTGAGCCCCGGCCTGTGGTAGCGGTCAGAGATCATGCCACAAAAAGCATCAGATATTGCACATACACGCGCTTCAAGTTTAACAGTATCTCCGCGACGTCCCTTGGGATAACCACTGCCGTCAATGCGTTCATGATGGTCAAAAACGCAAGTTTTAACTATTTCATCCCTGATTTCAAGTCGGTTAAGCATTTTTTCAGCAATATCTACATGCTCCTGCATGCGCATTCTTTCTTTATAGAGTAACTTTGATTTTTTGGTTACTACCGCCGGAGGAATCTGAGTCATGCCAAGATCGTGCAAAACCAGTCCCATAGCCAGCGGATTGAGATCCATTTTCTCGCCGGGCTTATACAATATTTTTAGATAAATGGATGTGCCGACAAAGAGTGTATTCACAGAATGGCAGCAAATATCGTTTTCTCTTTTGAGTGTATTAAAAAAATATGTCCACCTGTTGGGATCAACCCAGACATATTCACAGAAAATAGCCAGTACTGTTTTTAATTCTGCAAGAGTTTCTCCTATGGGGTTGGAGTAAAATGATCTTACTTTTTCCAACACTCCGTTGTAGAAAATTTCAGCTGCAGCGGTTTCATCGAGAAAATGTTCGGTCAGTAATGCTCCTAGATTTTGACTGATGTGTCCGGCAAGAGATGTGTAATCTTCTTTTGAAATGAAAAGATTACCTTCAGTGCAGTAGTCATTGACCTGTTCACGTTTTTTTTGGGAGAGTCTGGTATCTTTAGCAAAAAGAGGAATTACCCGTTGAAATTCGTCATCATGAATACACAATGAAACAGGTAGCTTACTTCCGAATGTGTTCAAGATATTGAAACTTATTTGCAGGAATTCTTCTGTTCCGGCATTCTTGGTAGCAGCGTCTCCGTTCATAACGATATTTCCTTTGCAGACAGGGTGGCCCTTTTCAAGGGGAATCTAAATTTAAACATTATTACAGGTTAGCTAAAATGTAAATATACATGTTGATTTTAGATGATAACTCCATTGTTTTAAATATACAGGTGCGTTTGGTAGGTGTATTATTTTATGTAGCATGAAGTTTGTTTTCTATTAAATATAGCGTCGGGATGGTTATTATGGCTGATAAATTGCCTCATAATTTTATGAGTGTTTCTAAAAAAGTGTTTGAAAAAGAACCGGATCTGAAACAGAAGCTTGAGAAAGTGATGGGCCGGGTGGCTGATTCGATTGTTAAAGATAAGTATGTTGATGATGAGGTTCCGGTAAACGGGAAGGATAAAAAAGAAAACGGGCAGAATTGATCTCTGCTGCGCGAGCGGATCATTTTGAAGCGGATCATGCGGAATTTTTAGAACAGGTTGTCGCGCTTTGAATATGATTTCATTTCTCCTCTGTATGCCGCGAGGATGTCTTCTTTGCTGATGAAGCCGGTAAAAGAATTGTCTTTCATGACCGGCAGGGTTCTCTTCCCGCTGCGGTTCATTATTTCCAGAATTTCGGCCGCTCCCATGTTATTGTCGATTATTGGGGCATTTCTGTCGATTGCTACTTCGCTGATATTACTTTGCTGCTGTTTCGGGTCCAGAATGGCGGAACGGGCAGATATGACATCCACCATACCCTTGAATTCCTTCGTTTCACTGTCGATTATGGGAATATGCGTCTGGCTGGTGCTGCTTAATATTTTAAGAAACTCGGTTACCGTCATCTGAGGTGATGCATGAGCCAGGTCTTGATTCACCAGTTGTTCAATATCGATATCAGCCAGAATCTTTTCATCGGTTTTGGGACGCAGCAGCAAGCCTTTTTCCACCAGATCCTTAAAGTAAAAGGAAGACGGTTCAAAGGCGTGGGTCAACATTGAGGACAGGAAAGTCACAGTCATTATGTGCATTACATCCTGATAACCGTGTGTGATTTCGAGAACCAGAAATACGCTGGTAAGAGGGGCCTGCATCACGCCGCTGACCAGTCCGGCCATGCCCAGCAGGGCGTATGAACCTTCCCCTGTGAGGATGCTTTGAGGGATGAATTGAGAAATTATCCTGTAATAAAGTGCCCCGAAGAGAGAACCTATGACCAGACAGGGGGCGAAGATGCCGCCCAGTCCGCCGCTGCCGAGCGTGAAAGATGTTGTGGCGATACGTAGTATGACCATGAGCGCGATGACGCCTATTCCAGCCGGCAGGGTCTCGTGGATTGCCATTTTGATGGAAGTATAACCTTCGCCCAATGCCAGCGGATGGAAAATCCCGATTAGACCCACCGCCAATCCTCCGGCAGCGGCTTTAATCCATGGCTTGCTGGTGAATGAGGAGCAGGCTGATCCCACGTGCCGGATAGATCGTACAAAGAAAACTGAGAGGATTGCCGCCAGCAGTGCCAGCACGATGGATGTTCCAAGATCGGTTACGCCCATAGGCGGGAACTTATCAATGAAAGGGATGACGTTACCTTCAAGGAGCCGGGAAGTCTGGGTGGCTACCACTGAAGAAATGGCAATGGGAATAAGATGGTAGGGAGTCCATTCTCCGAGTATGATTTCAACGGCAAAGATCATCCCGGTTACCGGGGCATTAAAAATTGCTGATATGGATCCAGCCGCGCCGCACCCGATCAGGGTCATGCGTGACTGGCCGCTCATCCGGCACAGCCGGGAAAGATTGGAACCCATGGCGGAACCGCTCACAACAACCGGGGCTTCCGGGCCAGCGGAACCGCCGCTGGCAATGGTCAACAGACTCGTCAGCAGGGCGCTGATTATGGATATGGGACGCAGGATTCCTTGCTTCAGTCCAACCTTGGCAATTACTTCTCCAACACCGTGCCCGCCGGATTCCTTGAAAACATTCCGGCTTAGTATAACAGCAGTAGCGGCGCCGACAGCAGGAAGCAGAAACATCCACCATTGATGGGCATTGGTTTTGCGGAGCATGGTCAGGAATTCAAGAGCCTTGTGCAGTCCCACAGAGGCCAGTGCCGAGCCTGCACCGATGACAATTGCCGCAAGGATGAGCATCGCATTGCGTGAGGGGGCCCTCTTGTGCAGGAAATGTTTCAGTTCTGCCGGGCTTATTCCATTAACCGATTTGAACATGCAATATGCTTCCTTGTTTATTTAATAAAGCAATCCTACCACAGTGCCGGTCATGCAGGTAGCTAAAGTCCCGCCTATGATTGATTTAGTTCCCAGTTCTACGATTTCATTTTTGCGTGCAGGTGCGATGCTGACAAGGCCACCGATGAGGATACCGAGGCTGCCCAGGTTGGCAAAGCCGCACATGGCATAGGTCATGATAATTGTAGAGCGGGGAGAAAGCGCTCCCTCGGGAAGTCCAGCCAGCTGTATATAAGCCATAAATTCATTAAGAATTGTCTTGGTTCCCATTAGTGATGACGCAGTGTAAGCCTCTCCGGCCGGTATACCCATGAGCCAGACCACAGGCCACATTATGAAACCAAGAATTCGTTGCAGGGTAATCGGTTCGCCTCCTGCTTCGGGCATAAAGGAAAGAATCTGGTTGGTAAGGGAGACAAGGGCAACCAGCACCAGAAGCATGGCCACGACAGAGATCAGCAGGTTTATCCCGTCCGTTGTACCTTTGACCACGGCATCCATGGAGCTGCTGGCAGTACTTTTTATGGCCAGTCCGTCTTCCCCATGATGCCCTTTTTCTTCCGGGATCATGATTCGTGAGATGAGAATCGCCGCCGGTGCGCTGATAATGGATGCGGTAAGAATGTGGCCGATGGCACCGGGAAGAATAGGATTGAGTATGGATGCGTAAAGAACCAGCACCGTGCCGGAGATTGTAGCCATGCCGCTGATCATCAGGGTCATCATTTCACTGCGGCTTAAATTGTTTATATACGGCGCAATGATTATCGGAGCCTCGACCATGCCCACGAAAATGTTGGCGGCAACTCCCAGTCCCAGCGCTCCTCCGATATCCATGGTTTTTTGCAGGACTATTGAAAAGCCGCGTACAATGACCGGGATGATTTTCCAATAAAAGAGAAGGGCCGAAAGCGCACTGACCACAAGAATAAGCGGTAGCGCCCTGAATGCGAGGGTCCAGCTTGCGCCCGGAGAATTTTCAACAAAAGGGAGCGGGCCACCGCCAAGATATCCGAATACAAAGCTTGTTCCGGCCTGAGTGGCCTTCTGGAGGGCATCAACCGCATGGTTCAGGTACAGAATAAGGTCACTGAAAAATGGTATTTTGAGCATTATCACAGCAACAGCAAATTGCAGCACCAGCCCTGTTACGATGTTCTTCAGGCTGATTTTTTTCTTATTTTCGCTGAAAAGCCATGTGATGAATATAAGGCCGAGCAGTCCACTAAAGCTCTGAATCATGTTTATCTTCCTAAATTAATATAAAATATCAGTAATAATGATATTGAGTACATGATCCTACCCAACCCTGCAACTTGGCTGGTTTTTCCAGATGATTTTAATTAAGGCTCTTGAACCTTTCTACTTTTACAGTTAGTATGTTTCAAATTGTGATCTAAGTGGGAATAGAGCATAAAATTATGGTGCTCCTGCTGCTGGAAAAAACTTCTGATGTAGGGAAAATTTATATGAATGTTGAACTTGCCAAACCGTTTATCAAGGCTGCTGTTGATGTCCTGTCAATGATGGCGATGATCACCCCTAAGCCGGGGAAGCCTTATGTGAAGAAAACTAAAACCGCTGTTGGTGATGTTACAGGGCTGGTGGGTATTACAGGTGATATGAATGGTACTATTTCTATCACTTTCACAAAAAACTGCGCAGTCACCATAGTTAAAAATATGCTGGGTGATGACATTCAGGATATTCTGCAGGATGTGCAGGATGCAGTAGGTGAGATCACCAACATGGTTTCCGGTCAGGCCCGTGCAGGTCTGGCTGAACAGGGACTTCAGTTTTCCGGCGCGACACCCTCCGTAATCATGGGGGATAACCATAGCATCACCCACATCGCCACTACGCCTATTATGGCAATCCCCTTCAGTTCCGAAGCCGGGGATTTCACCATTGAATTCTGCTTTGAATAAGATTTATTGAAAAAAAGAGAGATTAAAATATGTCTATGTTAACTGGTTTCAGGGAAAAATCTTTCTTGGACAAGATCAGTATTCTAAATGAAGTCGCCATAGCCAAAAATACGGCAGAACAGGAAGAACTGATTGAACTTTTCCAGAATCCCCTTGGAGACACATCCGTAGATTACATGGTTGTCACCGCCTTGAACGGTGTTCTCTCAGTCGATGAGCAGAAAACGGTTGATCTGCTGGACAACAATGATGGAAAGCTACGCACCCTGTGCATCAGAGTCTGCGGTGAATTCCAGTTTAAAACAGCGGTTCCCGTACTGTTACGTATGGCCGAAGATAATCCCGATGCCGACCTTATGTTTGAAATACTGAGTTCCCTGTCCAAGATAGGGGGCCCGGAAGCCCTGAATCTTTTCCGGGCCAACATCAACAACGAAGATGACCTTATTGTGGTCATGTCGATTGAAATGCTGGCCGAACTTAAGGATGAGCACTCCATCCCGGCTCTCAAAGAATTTGTGAAACGCAATGATGAAGATGACCGGTATGAAGTCTGCGATCTGACCACCTGGAAGGCTGTTGAATCCCTTGCAGTTATAGGCAGTGATGAAGCTTTGGATTTCATCGTTGCCAACCTTCATCACCGTAATCCCACTGTGCGTCGTGTGGTTACCGATTCCCTTACCTGTCTGGGCAGTACGGCTGTTCCGTATGTGACTAAAGTGATCAACCCTGATTCCGAAAAGGACGATTTAATCCTTGCGGCCAATGTGCTCGGTTTTATCGGTGATAAAAAAGGTCTCGATCCGCTCATGGATGCCATTGAAAAGCAGTACTCTACTGATTCAAGCGTCAAATACGCAATCTATGAAGCCATAGGCCGGATTGGAACTTTGAAGGCCGTGGTCAGTCTTCTCGACGGGCTGGACGATGATGACGAACTTATTTCCGTTGCGGTTATGACCGGACTTGACGAGCTCGTTAATCCGGGTGTGATCAAAAAACTGGTGGAACTTATCGGTGTGGGCGGAAGCAAGGCAGGAAAAATTTTACGGGCCATTGTTACAGCTAAGGCCGTGAATGTTTTTCAGGGGCTCTACGGTGAAGGTAAGATTGGCCGTTTCCTCATGAATGCGGTTGCCGCTTCCAAGGATTCTGAAGTCCATGAAGCCTTTAGAAGTAAGCTCCTTGAAATCGGAGGGGCGCAGGCCGAGGAAGATATAGCGCGGTTGCCAGAGACTGCGACTTTCGGAGAAAAAAGGGCTCTGGCTGTTGATGATTCCAAGTCCATGCTTGCCCTGTACCGCAGTATCCTGACCAGCGCCGGCTACGAACCGTCCATTGCTGAAAACGGGCTGGAGGCCTACTCCCATATCGAGTTGAATGAAGGCTTTGATGTGATCATTACTGATATGAATATGCCGGTCATGGATGGAATGGAATTCGTATCGAAGCTCCGTCAGACTGAAGGATATGCGGATATCCCGGTGATCATGGTCACCACTGAATCAGAGTATTCACAGCAGGACCTCGCGCGTAAAACCGGGGTGGACGATTTTATCACCAAGCCTTTTACCGCAGACCAGTTGAAGTCTAAAATAGCTGAATATGTTTCTTAAGGTTTTAATTTAGGATCAATCAAAAAGAGAAGGCTGAAACGGTCTTCTCTTTTTTTATGTTTTTTGGATGGTTCTGATTGTTTGTGTGACAATTTCGCAGACCTTACCGCTATACAGCATGGCTACATGACCAAGAGCCGGGCAGCGTATTACGGACCAGTCATCCGGGCGGGGGATAAGGTTTTTCCACGGCAGCACCAATTCATCCGTGGGTGAGACAATAGCTGTCTTGCTAATTACTTTTGGGTAACCGATTTTGTCTTCGCCTTTGAAAAGGCTGCTGTCAGGGTGCAGACTGCGGCCCAGTCTGCCGATGGCTATGGATGCCAGAATGCTTCCGCCGTAGGGTGTTCCCATGCTGATGATTCCGGCACACATTTTTTCTATTTCCGGGTCTTGCGTCGCACCGCAAGCAAGCAGACCGCCGAGGCTGTGTCCGGTGAGGATTATTTTTTTTCCTGATTTCCGGTGCAATTCTGAAATTATATCCCGTAGTTCCAGCACCAGCTCAGGATAAGATGTAGTAAAGCTGTTGTATTGCCATGTGTGCAGACCGGTAAATCCTGCCAGATTCAAACGGTAACGCATAAGTACCCACGCGGATTTGTTGTGGTAGAGTCCGTGAACCATCAGGATCGGGGTGTTATCACCGTTTTTTTTGATCAGCGGCAGGTCGCTCAGGAAGGTTAATGGTCGGGTACATATTGCCGTGAGCAGACTGAATCCCGCTGAGAGTTCGGCCTGCGTCAGTTCCATGAGGGCCTTTTTAAAACCCCGCTCGCGGATTTCTTTTTGATTGCAGAATGCAGCAAAGATGAAAAGCGGCAAAGGCAGCAGAAGTAAAATCAGAATGGCAAGAATGATGATTTTCATGGGTGGTTCCGGTTTTAGTTTCTCTGTTGGCATTTTCCAAGGGTCTGCATAAATTGCCAGCAGTTTGTTTTCAATTGACGCATATTGTTTCCACCTGCAACATAATTCTCAATCTTTATCGTTACAAATGGGAGAGCTGAAATGAAAAATACAATTTTAAGTCTGGATATCGGCAGCGGTACTCAGGATGTCTTATATTACATGAAAGGTGTTGAGATCGAAAATTGTTTCAAATTTGTTCTGCCTTCACCTGCTCGGGTAATAGGGGATAAGATTAAGAAACTTACGGAAACAGGGCGCGATATCTACCTTTCGGGCAGGAATATGGGTGGTGGTTTCGGGCGCTCCGTCTATCCGCATATGGAGGCTGGGTACAAAGTTTATGCCCATCCGCGCGCGGCTCTGGCTCTCGGGGACGATCTTACCCGGCTGGAAAAGAACGGGATTCTTCTCTCTGAGGAAAAACCTGCGGATTGCATTGAGGTTCCCCTTGCCGATTTCGACTCTGAGTGGTGGAAAGGTTTTTTTGCCGCGGCAGGACTTGAATACCCTGACTACATTACGGCTTCGGTACAGGACCATGGTTATCATCCGGGAAAAAGTAATCGTATCGGTCGGTTCAATCTCTGGAAGCATCTATTGCTGGAAAACGACGGTCGTCCGGAAAGTCTGGTCTTTGAGAACGTTCCGCAGGAATTTACGCGTATGGCCGAGTTGCAGGATAGTATAGGAGGGGGGGCTGTAAGCGATACCGGCGCAGCCGCGGTGCTGGGTGCTCTTTTTATGGATGAGATTATGGAGCACAGCCACCGTGAGGGAGTCTGCCTGATCAACGTAGGTAATAGTCATACCGTGTCGTTCCTGCTTTATAAGGGGGCGGTTTTCGGAGTTTATGAGCACCATACCGGAAATATGACTCCAGAAAAACTCTGGAATGATTCGTTACGATTTAGACAGGGCAAACTTACCTTTCAGGATGTTTTTGATGACTGGGGGCACGGCTGCCTGACTCTGAATCTTCCCGAAGAAGCGCAGGGGTTTACTCCTACTTACGTAATGGGTCCCCGTCGCTCCATGATGGACGGACTTCCTGTTGAATATCCGGCTCCCGGAGGAGATATGATGCTTGCAGGCTGTTTCGGGCTTATCAAAGGAATGGAGTTGAGTGGAGTGTTGTAATGAATATTATTGATCAATAACTTGCTCTCATGGATTAATGACGTTAATGGTGAAACGATCAGTTTATTACTTATGATGCTATAGTTCCCTTAACCTCATAGATGGAAACAATAGATTTAAGATGAAGCTGCGTATCATACTGTTTGCATGCTTGTTTGTTCTGCCCGGTTGTACGGATATCTTTGCCGAAGGTTGGCTCTCGGCTACTCTTACGGAGTTGGGAGCCGGTAATCTGGATAGAATTCTGGTCATCGGAGCGGGGATTATTATTACTGTTCTGCTGGCTTTCATTGGATTTCTTTATCTGAACATAGATAAAAGAAAGAAGGTGGAGGTAGAGTTACAGCGAGAGCGTGATCTCATGGGCAGCATCATGGAAACCAGTCCTATGGGAATTCTGGTGATGGATAAGGGCGGTAAGATTATTTTTGCCAATGATCAGGCTGCCCGTGTTCATGGTGTGGCCCGTGAGGAAATCATCGGCAAGCAGCATGATGATCCTGTCTGGCGAATTTCCGCTCATGACGGGGCTCCTTTTCCTGATGAGCGTCTGGCTTTTAACCGGGTAATGAAAATCCGCAATGCTGTGCTCGATATCCGCCATGCCATCCATTGGCAGGATGGTCGTCGGGTACTGCTTTCCATCAATGCTTCCCCCATTTTTTCCGCTGACGCTTCAATCACAAAAGTTGTGGCTACTGTTGAGGATATCACCACCCGCAAAAAGGTTGAGGAGGCCCTCAAGGAAAGTGCCTATCGTTTCCGCTCACTGGTTAAAACGGCAGAAAGCGTAATTATTCTGCTGTCTCCGGATAAAAAGATTCTTGAATTCAATCGCATGGCTGAGCATCTGTTCGGCAGAACCCGGCATGAAGTGCTGGGCCGTGACTATTATGAACTGTTTGTGCCGGAGCGGCTTTGGGCGGACCATAACCGTCAGTTTGCAACCGTGCTTTCCGGAAATTCCCTGCGCTTGCTTGAAAATTACGTGATAGCTAAGGACGGGGAAGAGCGCATTATGCAGTGGTCCCTTTCCCGTTTGCTTGATGCCAAGGGTGGAGCTTTGGGTGTCCTTGCCGTGGGGCAGGATATTACGGAACGCAAACGCAGCGAGGCTGAGCTTTGCGAAGCCCGTGATGCCGCGGAGGAAGCGAGCCGGGCCAAAAGTGAATTTCTCGCCAACATGAGTCACGAAATTCGCACTCCGATCAGTGCGATAATCGGTATGAGCGAAATGACCCTGAATACAAATCTGAGCATAGAACAGAAGGGGTATCTGGTAACGGTCAAAAAGGCTGCGGAATCACTGCTGCATATCATCAACGACATACTCGATATTTCCAAGATCGAAGCCCGTAAGATGGAGCTGCGGTCTGATGATTTCAATCTCTTTGATATGCTGGAAAAACAGCTTGCTGTGCTTAAAGTGCAGGCCGAGGAAAAAGGCATAGAATTGCGGGCCAACGTCAATGACAATGTCTCCCGTTGCTACTACGGTGATGAGTACCGGTTGGGACAGGTCATCATCAATCTCGTTGGAAACGCTATTAAATTTACTGAGAAGGGTTATGTTGAAGTTTCAGTGAACCATGTGGGTAGTTTTGCCGAGGGCGCAGTCCTTGAATTTATTGTCAAAGACACCGGGATAGGTATTTCTGATGATAAGGCGGAGAAGCTTTTTGAAAGTTTCGTGCAGCTCAATGCCGGATATTCCAAGCGTCATCCCGGAAGCGGGCTGGGGCTGGCTATCTCCCGGCAACTGGTTGAGATGATGGGTGGTCAGATTACCTTCAGCAGCAAGAAAGACTGGGGTACTGAGTTCAAATTTACCGTCAGGCTCAAGTCCAGCGTGGGTGACTGCGAAGAAAGTCCTGTTATCAAATTCGAGAGATCAGACTCAGGAGAAACCGTTCCGGCGCGTATTCTTCTGGCTGAAGACAACGCCACCAATCAGCTTTACATTGCCCATTTTCTGACCGAACAGGGATTTGAGGTGGAAACAGCGGAAAACGGTATCGAGGCGTTGAATCTTCTTGAACAGAGTGGAACCTTTGATGTGATCCTTATGGATGTGCAAATGCCTGAAATGGATGGTCTGGAAGCAACAAAAAGGATCAGGGAGCAGGGAAATGATATTCCTATCATAGCTTTGACTGCCTACGCTATGGAAGGTGACCGCGAAAAGTTTCTCAATAGCGGTATGGACGCTTACTCATCAAAACCGGTTAAAATCGACGAGCTGGTCAAAGTCATCGCCAAGCTTGTTCCCCACAAGGCATAAGGAAAAGCGGATTACCGGTAACCAGATGGTTCCACGGCAATCCGGCTGTAATTTATTGTTCGGTTCCTTTTTCTTCAATATTGCCGACGAGGTCCTTGTGCAGGATTCCGGCGATCTGTTCCTTGAAGTCCATGAGTTCTTTGTTATTGATCCCGGCAATTATGTCTTTAGCTGAGTCCACTTCATCGAAGCCTTTGTTGATGGCGCATATGAGGTGGATTCCTATTTTTTTGCCTTCAAGATCAACAGTTCCGAGTATGTTTGATTTTTTGATCTTTTTTCTTACTGCCTGCGGAAGCTGGGGGATGGCAAGCAGCATGTCGCGGGGATAGAACAAGTAGCCGAAGGAAAAATTTTCAGCGGTAAAAGCGTCATTCTGGAATCCGCTGTTGAGATCCAGGTCGCTGCCTTTTGCTGATTCCAGCATCTGCATGATGTCGGAGGCGATAGTTTCCGCGTAACCTTTGTCCATAGTTTTTTCTCCCTGATATATTCTGCAGCCGTCAGGCTGTTTGTTTGTGATGAAAATAGCCCTGCTCCAGTGGCGGGACAAAAAGAGAATCAAGCATTTGCGGCATGGTAATGTCAAGCTGATAAGGTTGTCTTACCTGCTGAAAGTATACCTGTGCTCATTTTGTGTTTTGCTTTCGTTTCTTAGCTGTCGTGCGGGGTATGATTGAATGTAAGTTTTCCCCACGGCTTGAATACGGAAACCCAGACCAGAAAGATCAGGCAGCCGAGAACCGCGAAGGCGGAGATCTCATTGAGCGATTGGCTGCGCAGGTATTCCGGGGTCTGAAGGACCAGATCCCCCGTGTTTGCGGAAAGATCGCTCATGTGCTCCAGCCACGGCATATAGAAGGCGAATCCGAAAATGATGAAGCCGAGGTTGATGATCCATTTGATGACGATCCATTTAAACTTGAAGAATCCCCATCCGTTTTTCCATGCGAACAGGAATCCGGTAAGCAGGCAACCGAGCGCTCCGGAGGTGACTACATACTGATCCACCAGCTTAAGGCAGATATCGCGCCCGAACAGGGCTTCCCCCGAGACCGGAGTAAAAAGGCAGTGCAGCAGGACCATGGAAAGTGCTCCTCCGCCCCATAGGCAGGCACTGATCATGTGCAGGACGCGTAGCCATTTTGTTTGTTTGGAGGTCAGTCTGTTCATTTTTTTAGTTTGTTATAAATTTCCAGGGATGCTTTCAGCAGGTCTTCCCTTTTTATGGGTTTGGGCATGAATTTATCGGCACCGGCGCTGATGCATTTACTTCTATAGTCTGAAGATACATGGGCCGTAAGCGCAATAATTCCAGTCCGTTTCCGGTGAGTTTCCTTTTCATGTTTTCTGAATTTTTCCAGAAAGCTGTATCCATCCATAATTGGCATTTCCATGTCAAGCAGGATTATATTAAAACTATAATTAACTGCCATTTTTAATGCCTGTTTACCGTCTGCCGCTACTGTAAGGGTCGCTCCCGTGTCTTTTAAAAAAAGCCTGATCAGTTCCTGATTGGAAAAGTTATCCTCCGCCAGCAGGATCTTCATGGCCGGAAGATGCAGTCGGTTTTCAGCCTGTACGGTGTCATCAGTATATGATGTTATGCCCAGTAATTCTATCGTATTGTGGAGTAGCAGCCGTCTTGAAACAGGCATGGGCTGGCCTCTTCCTTTGATGCTCTGGTCCAGCATGCTGCGCTCAAAAGCGGCCCCCTGCTGCAGCATCAGTACCGGAGGGAGGTCTACTCCTTCATCCTGAAGCGAGTGCAGTAGTTTCAGGCCCTGCGCATTTTCAAGTGAAAGGTCGTAAACTAGCAGTTTAAACCTGTTCTTTTGCGTGGGCGAAAGCAGCATGCGCAGGCTCTGGGCAGTGGAGCAGGGTGTTGTCGCTCCGTTGAAATATTTCAGGGTTTCGCAAAGCGAATCCAATGCAACGGGGTTGCGGGCCGCCACCAGTATTTCGGAATATTCCAGATCCGGGCGGACCGTTTCCGGCTGCTGAGAGGCGCGTGGCATGGGCAGACTAATTGTGAAGGTACTGCCTTTGCCGGGGCAACTGGAGGCTGTGAGGGTCCCACCCATGAGTTCGACCAGTTTGCGACTGATGGAGAGTCCCAGACCGGAGCCTCCGAACCTGCGGGTGGTCGAGGAATCAGCTTGTGAAAACGGTTCAAATATGGTTTCCAGCTTTTCCGGTTCAATACCTATTCCGGTATCTGAAATAGTGAAAGTTATGTTGCCGGATAAATGATCTTCACTGGAGCGGGAAACGACCATTGTCACTTCTCCTCGGCTGGTGAATTTTATCGCGTTGGAGAGGATATTGAGCAGGATCTGGCGTAAGCGGGTGGGGTCTCCCATAACAAATTCTGGAACTTCGGGCTTGAAGCGCAGAACCAGTTCTACCATGCGCGATGAAGCCGCTGTGGTTTGCAGGGATATGAGTGATTCCGTTTCATGAAGCAGGTCCATCGGAATGGATTCCAGCTTGACTCTGTTGGCTTCAATTTTTGAAAAATCGAGAATGTCGTTGATTATGGTAAGCAGGACTTCACCGGATGATTCAAAGATGTTGACGTATTCGGCCTGTTCTTCGGTTATTCCTGAATTCTTAAGTAGATCGGCAACTCCGAGTATGGAGTTGAGCGGAGTGCGTATCTCGTGGCTCATGCTGGCGAGGAATATACTCTTAGCCTCGTTTGCTTCTTCTGTTTTCAGGATAGCATTTTCAAGCTGTTTTTCGGTATCTTTGTGTTCTTCGATTTCCCGGTTGAGCTCAACGGTCCTCGCCTCTACTTCCCGGGTAAGTTGTGCCTTCTGCCTTTCAACTCTACGGGTTCGCAGGTGGATTATTAAGAACAGCAGCATAATTAAGGCTGTGAACAGCCCGAGATTGAACCACCATGTTTTCCAGAACGGTGGAATAATGCTTATTTTCAAGCTGGTTCCTATCTTATTCCACACCCCGTCGCTGTTTGATCCCCGAACCTTCAATATGTACTCACCATGATCGAAATTGGTGAATGTCGCAGTGGCTTCCGGGGCATCAATCCAATCGTCATTGAAACCTTCCAGCATGTACTGATACTTATTCATGGCGGGGTTCTGGTAATCAAGAGCGGAAAAGTTGAAGCTGAACATGGTGTCTTTCCATGAGAGGGTGACACTGTCCGATTCGGTGATGTTGCGTTCAAGCCTGGCTGGCGAATTCATGATATTCATTCCGGTAATGACCACCTGCGGTGGTATAATGTTTACCTTGATGTCGTCGGGGTTGAACATATTCAATCCCTTAAGTCCGCCGAAATACATTTTCCCGCTTTGACCTTTGTCATAGGAATTGATCCAGAATTCGATGCCTTGCAGTCCATCGGAAGGACCGAAATTCCATACTTTGCCGCTGATCGGGTCAAGGCGGGATATTCCTTTAAATGTAGAAACCCAGATATGTCCTTTGCTGTCGAGGCATAGACCCTGTATCCCGTCATTTGCGAGTCCGTTTTGTTCTGTGTAGCGGGTAAAAATGCCGCTTACGGGATCAAAACGGTTCAGCCCGGAATCTGTTCCCACCCACAGAGAACCATCCGCGGCTTCCGCAATGGGAGTAACCCGGTCATTTGAAAGTGAGTGCGGGTCTCCGTCAATATGACTGAAATGCTTGAAAGTGCCTTTCTCCCGGTCCATTAGGTCAAGCCCGGCATTGGTGCAGACCCATAAGTTGTGATTGCTGTCCTCGAAAATATTGCGGACCCTTTTATGTCCGAGGCTGGTCGGATCAGAATCAGAGTGCTTATAGTGCTTTATTTCACCGGTTTCACGGTCCAGACGGTTCAGCCCTCTTTTGCTGGTCCCGATCCAGATGTACCCCATGCTGCCTTCGTATATCCACCAGATATTGTTCTGACTAAGTGAATCGGGGTTGTGCTTGTCCCGTTTATATCTGGCGACGATTCCCTTTTTCTTGTTGATTACGAAGACGCCTTTTTTGCGCGTCCCTACCCATATAAGCCCGGAATTATCTTGAAATATACAATTTATCCGGTCACCTGATAAGTTCCACGGGGCAGGCGATTTTTTGCTGTAGCTCTGTATTTTACCGTTGCGGGGATCATAGATGTTGAGGCCGTTTTTGTATGTTCCGACCCAAAGCAA
This sequence comes from Maridesulfovibrio sp., assembly GCF_963676065.1. Taxonomy (NCBI): domain Bacteria; kingdom Pseudomonadati; phylum Thermodesulfobacteriota; class Desulfovibrionia; order Desulfovibrionales; family Desulfovibrionaceae; genus Maridesulfovibrio; species Maridesulfovibrio sp. Next base: position 1,309,157 of record NZ_OY780933.1, read on the forward strand.
TCCTTCTTTATCTTCAAGAACTGCGCTTACTTCCAGCCCGGAAAGAGTATTTTTTTTCCACGGCTTGCGGGTCAGGATTCCGAAGGCCTGCATTTTGGGGGTAAGCTTGCTTAATCCATTGGTATAAGTGGCAACCCAGATTACCCCGGAATTGTCTTCAAGGATTTTGGTGACTTTGTTACTGCCCAGACTCTGTTGGTCGAGCTGATTGTTACGGAAAAATGTGAATTTCATTTTTTCCGGAATGAGGCCGGAGGTCTGCGGGTCCCTTTTGGCTAAGCCTTCGAGTGTGGCCAGCCAGAGATTGCCGGAGCTGTCATTATATATTTCATTGATTTCCAGTGACTGGAACAAATTTTTTATTTTTCCCTTAGAGGGGGTCAGAATGGATAGCCCGCGCTTGGTTCCCACCCACAATTCATCTTTATTCTGCTGGTAAAAACAGAGCACGGTGTTGTCGCAGATGCTATTTTCGTCATCCGGATCGTGCATGAAGCTTTTGAATGTTCTATTTTTATTGTCAAAAAGGTTCAGCCCTCCGGCTGTTCCCACCCAGATGCGTCCCTGCAGGTCTTCATATATGGACCGGATTTCATTGTTGCTGATGCTGCCCGGCAGGGATGTGTGTCTGAAGAGCTTGAAATAATTTGACTTACGGTTAAAAATGTTCAGGCCATTCTGAGTCCCCACCCAGAGCTGCCCTTGGGAATCCTCAAACAAAGCGCTTACCGCTTTATTTGATATGGAATGGGCATCATCAGGATCAGGTTGAAAGCTGGTGAAGGTGTCGGTGCTGCGGTTGTAGCGGTTTAGTCCACCGCTTTTGGTCCCGACCCAAAGTGTGCCTGATCGGTCTTCGTAAAGGGTGCGTATGTTGCTGTCGGAAAGGCTGCCCTTTTCTTTTGTGTTTTTGTAGATTTTTATGTGTCTGCCGTCATAGCGGTTCAGTCCGTCATATGTTCCGAACCACAGGAAGCCTTGTGAATCCTGCACCATGCACAGAATGGAAGACTGTGACAAACCATCGCTCAAAGACAAACGATCAAACCTGAGGTTGTTTTGAAACGCCTGTGCCGGTATTATAGAAATAATGAATATTATCAGAATACCTGTGATGATGGCCGCAGATTTAGTTTTTAGAAGCATCAGTCGATCCATTTCAGAGTGTGGATGTACCCGTTAAGCGGAAAGGATGGGCTTAATCCGTTCCAAGGCCCAATCAACCTGTTCCTCGCTTATAACCAGCGGAGGAGCGAAGCGGATGATGTTGTCGTGGGTTTCTTTGCAAAGCAGCCCGGAGTCCTTAAGCTTTTCGCAGTACTGGCGCGCACCTCCGGCATTGAGTTTAAATTCTACTGCCAGCAGCAGGCCGCGGCCCCTTATCTCCCGGATTTTATCGTTCTTGATGGATTTTAAGCCGCTAAGAAATTTATCGCCCATCTTTTCAGCGTTCTGGCAAAGTTCTTCCTCAGCCAGAACCTTGAGGGCTTCCCGGGCTACTGCGCAGGCAAGAGGGTTGCCTCCAAAAGTGGAACCGTGTTCACCCGGCTTTAGCACATTGAGAATCTCGGAATTCGAAAGTACAGCGGAGACCGGATAAAATCCGCCTGAAAGAGCTTTTCCTATGAGGGTTATGTCCGCTTCTATTCCTTCGTGTTCCTCGGCAAGTATTTTACCGGTGCGTCCCAGTCCGGTCTGTATTTCATCCAGTATGAGGGTAACGTTGTTGGCGGTGCAGATCTCTCTTACTTTTTTCAGGTAACCGTCCGGAGGTATGATGACCCCGGCTTCACCCTGTATAGGCTCCACGAGAAAACCCACTGTTTCGGGAGTAATCGCTTTTTCAAGGGCTTCGTGGTCGCCGAAGGGGATAACTTTGAATCCGGATGGAAAAGGACCGAATCCACGGCGGGCGACCGGGTCGGTGGAGAATCCTACTATCGAGATTGTCCGGCCATGGAAATTATCGGCGCAGACAATTATTTCAGCACGGTTCTCAGCAACTCCCTTGATCATATACCCCCATTTTCGAACAGCTTTGATAGCGGTTTCGACTGCTTCGGCGCCGCTGTTCATGGGAAGCACTTTGTGGGAATTCGTCAGGGTGCAGAGTTCTTTGTAGAAATGGCCCAATTGATCGTTGCGGAAAGCCCTTGAAGTCAGGGTGAGCTTTTCCATTTGATCCTGCATGGCTTTTTTTATGCGTGGATGGCAGTGTCCTTGATTTACAGCGGAATATGCGGAGAGGCAATCCATGTATCTGTTGCCGTCAACATCCCAGACCCAGACTCCTTCTCCTTTCTCGATAACAACATCAAGAGGCTTGTAGTTATGCGCGCCGAATCTGTTTTCAAGTTCAATATATTCTGATTGTTTCATGGCAGGACTCTCCACTTCATAAATGGTTTGCTTTACGTATTTACAAAAATATCCTCATTTTATCCAGCTTTCTTCTATTATATTATGTAATATATTAAGTTATGTCTGGTTGGATTTGGGTGGAAAGAAAAAAAACGCCGCACGATTTTGATCATGCGGCGTCTATTTCTGTTGCTGTAGTTAAAATATATTTATTGTCTTTTCCGCTGGGTTATCTCAACTTTTTCCACCCATTTTGACCCGGAGGGCGGTTCGTAAGTTGAGAAAGACTCGATAAGCAGATCCGGTGTTTCCGCGGTGAGTAGTTTTTCCAGATGAATATCCTTCAGGAACCCTTCGTGGACCACACCATCAAGAAATGAGAGCAGTTTGTCGTAGTAGCCGTCGACGTTGAGCAGTCCGCAGGGCTTGGTGTGGAAGCCGAGCTGCGCCCATGTGAAGATCTCAAATATTTCATCCATAGTTCCTATGCCGCCGGGCATGGCGACAAAGCCGTCGGAAAGTTCGGTCATGAGCGCCTTGCGTTCATGCATGGAATCCGCGACATGAAGTTCAGTCAGCCCTGTGTGGGCAATTTCAATCTTGTAGAGACTTTCCGGGATTACCCCGATGACCTTGCCTCCGGCATCCAGAGCACTCTGGGCGAGAATCCCCATCAGCCCTGTACGTGAACCTCCGTAAACAGTGGTCAGACCACGCCCTGCAAGTTCCTGCCCCATTTTACGGGCTGCCTGTGCGTATTTGGGATCGTTGCCGGGATTGGCGCCGAGGAAAACGCATATGCTTTTCATTATAAATATCTCCTTTGATCCGGATGACGGAAATTATGATTTCGGTTCGGTCCGGCAAAATGAATTATAGGCTAAGGTCAAAATGATTGCGAAGCCTGCCGAGGCAACTCCAAGTCCGGCATTGTAAAAGGGCGGAGCCGCGAGCGCAAGCCTGATTAAAAGAGTGACCAGAGCGAATCCTGAGTTTCTGAAAACCGCATGGAATGACGGGAGAAATCTTTGGGAAATGAGTACCAGCAGGATGTCGCTGAAAATAAGTATGGTGTAGAAGGTACTGAAAAAATCAAATCTATGCAGCCCCTTGGCAGAGCAGTATGCGAGGTATGCGCTGAGGCCGATGAAGAATCCGAGTAATATCAGGGATACCAGTTTTTTGGAGGCTATATAGCGGAATTTGAAGGAAGGTTTCAGCTTGGGCAGCGGTTTTTGTATACGGTAGTATATTCCCAGCAGCACAAATACCACAAAGGCGCCGAGTCCGTCCGAAAGAATCTGGTAGAGAGGGATCATATTATCTGTGAAAGTTATCGGCTCTGGAAAATTGATAAGTTCCTTGAAGGAGTTTCGGATAAGGATCAGGCAAAGGATTTCCAGCTGCTTGCCTACTGATTTGGAAAGCGAGCAGGGCAGTACGAAAATAAAGCTGATAACTTCCAGTACGAGGACCAGAGTGAATGCAATTCCCACAGCCGCATAGTGGCTGCTGGGTGTTTTGGCGGCTATGCTGGCCGGAAGCAGCCCCTGCCTGCCCAGTTCTATACCCAGCAGGGCAGCTAAAAAGCATGCGATGAGCACCCCCGCAACAGTCCGTTGCGTTTTTTCATTTTCCCAGAATGCATGCAGGGGATCAAAGGCATAAGTTGCCATTTCATAAATAGAGTATCTCATATAAATTTAACCACTATGACCGTACAGTCGTCTTCCAGCGGGAAACCTTTACGATAAGCAGCCACCTCAATGAGGATCATATCCGCTATATCCTGAGCCTTTTTATGGCTGTTTTCGCTGATCAGTTGTTGCAAGCGTTCCTTGCCGAATTGTTTGCCCGAAGGATCGTGCGCTTCCCAGATACCGTCGGTGTAAATTGTAAGTATCTGTCCCTGTTTCATGGGCGTTTCATATTCCCGGAACATATAATTTTCATCAACGCCTAAAGCCAGCCCTTCACCCATCAGTTGGTCAAAGGTATCGGTTTCCGGGGAATACACTAATCCGGGATCATGTCCGGCTCTTATCCAGTTCAGGGTTCGTGCTTCGGAATTGCAGATTCCGGCGAACATGGTCATGAAGTGTCCGGTCTGGGCACAGTCATTAGTGATCATCCGGTTTACTTCCATGGTAGTTTCCACCAGCGATTTCCCCCGGCCGGAAAAGGCGCGCATATATGCCCGTGCGCTGGTCATGAGCAGGGCTGCGCTGACTCCGTGTCCCGAGACATCGCCCACTGCCATGGCAAAAGTTCTCGGTCCGCAGGTGGAACATCCCAGAAAATCATAGTAATCACCGCCGGTTTTTTCGGAGAAGGTGCAGCGCGCTCCTATGTCAACGCCTTCAACTTCCGGAGTGGATTGCGGGAAAAGTGATTGCTGGGCCTCATCTGCCAGTGAAAGTGCTTGTCTTATGCGGGAATGCTCACGCAGTTGCGGAACCATATGGTTGAAGTTCTCCGCAAGATCACCGAGTTCATCTTTTGACTGGAAGTCCGCACGGGCATCCCAATCACCTTTACCAACTTTGATCATCGCCTCAGACAGCCTGCGTATGGGGGTAGACAGGCTTTGGGAGACAAAATAAGCCACAACAATAATGGCTAGGATTACCGCCAGCGCAATTATAGATGTTCCTTCATACTGGTTGGCTATGCTTTCCCGGACGTATTGCTCTGCTTCATCCGCCTCGGCGGTGAATTCGCGAACCGGGGTGACTATAAGTATTGAGATGTCCTTGTTTACCGGACTGTACGTCCACAGGGAGGGCGTCCCCCGGTAGTTCATCTGCAATACACCTGATTTTTTATTTTCGACATCCTGAATCAGGGTTTTGAATTCAGGATTATCAGAAGTCAGCCATTCCTGTTTTGAGGGAGCCTGCCAAAACCTGCCGTGCATGGAAGGAATAACTGATTTTATAGCTTCTTCACCTGTTTTACCAACTACGAGCAAAGCGTTTTGATGCGCTTCATCCCGGTGAAGAGTCGATATAATCATGGCTTTGGCTATTCCTGCATCGGCAGAAAACAGCGCTTTATTCAGGCTTTCCCCAATGGGAATTACAAGCGACACAGCACCTATGAATTGGCCCTTGTCTCCGTAAAGGGGAGCTGTAAGCCTGTTGCAGAGAGTCTTGGTCGCCGCATCCGAGAATGGCAGGGTCCAGAACGGCGAGTCCTTTTTTTTGGCTTCCTCATACCAGATATGCGTACGGGGATCGTATCTGCTGGGAAAAGAGTCGTGGGCCGGATAAGTGACAACCAGACCGTTTTCCAGAATGATCTCCTGCCATAAGGCCAGGCTTTTCAGGGCCGCGGCACAGGTCTTGAAATCATCCAGCAAAGGCGCAAGGCGAATAATTCCGTCCATGGCATCCTGCCGGGATAATCCTTCCGGAAGCCAGAAGGATAAGTGGTCCGGTGAAATAGGCAGGTCGATAAGATCACCGCGCTTTATATCGCCCAGAGGATGATGGCGAGCCATTTTACTGCCCATGCCCCCACGCATCAAAGCTACTTTCTTATAACCGGGGGCGGTTATAAGTTTCGGTATGTTACGGCTGCCCTGCGGACTGGTTATAAACGGTTTTTCTTTAAGGGCTGGGACATCGTCATAGTTCAGGCGTAACTCCGCTTCACCTTGTATGCTCTTCAGTGTGGTATGGAAGAGCCTGTTCTCAAGGTTGATCATAATCGCAGCACTTCTTGCCTGCTCTGCAAGGTTCAGTGTCGCCCGTTCAAGCAGTGTTATTCTGGTCTGGCTCTGCAGATCAGACCCCAGCTCCTTAAGGGATTTCATCCCGTGGGTTTTGAGCACGAACAGCGGAACGAGGGAAAAGATTAATAATACGATCAGTATTTTCCAGCGGAGTTTCATGGATACATTAAAACCCATCCCCGGCGTTTATTCAATCACGAATTGTATCTGGCAGCAGCTTTTTGCATGAGACTAATTGAATGCAGCCGTGAGTGCTATAACTACCCCCAGTGAGGGCAGTAGGTTTGCGAGGTTGATTCGCTTAATATCAAGTATGGTCAGGCAGATGCCTATGATGAGCAGTCCCCCGCAGGCGGTAAGCTGGTTGATGATCAGCGGGGAAAACCAGTCCTGAAAAGAACCTGCGAAAAGGGTTAACGCGCCTTGGTAAATGATAACGGGAATGAAGGAAAAGAGCACGCCTATTCCGTAAGAAGAAGCAAGGGCGATGGAAGCGAATCCGTCGAGCATGGCCTTGGTGAACAGAATAGTTGTATCACCTTTGACTCCTTCTTCAAATGATCCGATAATGGCCATGGCGCCGATGCAGAAAATAAGAGAAGAGGTGATCATGCCGTCAATGAATCTAGTGTCTTTGGAACCGACTCTCTTCTTCAGCCACCCGGCCCCGCGCTCAAAAAGAGTATCCAGTCTCAGCAGTTCTCCAAGGATTCCGCCTATGAGCAGACTGAAGATGACAACCAGAATGTCCTCAACCTTCAAGGCCATCTGGATACCAATGAGAAGAATCCCCAGCCCAAGCGCCTGAAAAATAATTTCCCGGATACGTTCAGGAAATCTACTGTGCAGAAGAATGCCGATAATGGAACCGCCGATGATGGCCGCGCCGTTAACAAGTGAACCGATGGGAATCATAAGGATCTCTTTTTTGAATTGGTGAAAGATAATCCAACTAGCACCAGTCCCTGACGTTTACAATAGACGAAAGTCTGGTTTGCACCGGTTTGAGGTTAAATGGTCCTCTAAAATCCGGTAAAAAGAGCCTCGTTTGACAATTTCATCTTGACAGTGTGAAAGTCATCTAATATTAACAATCCCTCACGCATGCCGGGATGGCGGAATTGGTAGACGCAGCGGACTCAAAATCCGCCGGGTTCACGCCCTTGCGAGTTCGAGTCTCGCTCCCGGTACCAGATATTACAAGGACTTACAGCTTTATGGTTGTAAGTCCTTTTTTGTGGGGTGGTTTTCTATCCCACTTTTATCCCACTTTTGAGGTGGTAAATCGCATTTTTTCTTTGCTGGTGGACGGCTGTTTTGTACTCTAGCCCCCTCCCATTTATTCCAAATACCTTCAAGAAGTTCGGTTGTGAGTCTTTTAAAATGGGATATACAAATGCTGATCTCGATGATAATAGAGGGAATGTTTGGTCTATTTTGTCTTTTACTTGACTGAGTTGCAGAATTGAAAAGCGTCTGAAGAACTTATGTTAGTCCAGAGACACAGGCTTTCTCCAGTTGACCTTAATCAAGGCGCATATATAATGAGGCTAGAATGACTTGGATATTTCACTTTACGCACTATAAGAACCTAGAATCGATATTGAATACAGGTGGTTTGAAGTGCGATTCAGAAATGGTTAATAAAGATCATGCCATCGTAGGGAACAGGGATATCAAAACTCGTCGCTTTTTTAAAAATGTGACGGTCCCTCCGAACGGTGTCGTCGCCGACTATGTCCCTTTTTATTTTGCACCTCGGTCTCCCATGCTCTATTCAATTCATAGAGGAAATGTTCCTCAGTGCGATTACGGTCAAAATGAAGTTGTTTATTTGTGCACTAAAGTTGAAGATGTTGTTTCTAAAGCTGAGTGCTGTTTCACTGATAGGAATGCGGCATTGACTTTCGCTTCTTTTTATAAAGACACAAATCAGCTTCAAGATGTGGTCGATATGCCATTGATGCGTGAAAGGATGTGGAACAACACTCCTGATGACCTAGACCGCATGGAGCGTCGGATGGCTGAGTTTTTAGTCCATCGTTTTTTTCTGTGGGAATTAGTTCAGTTTATTGGAGTGGCTAGTGTGGAAGTGAAAAATTACGTTGATGGACTGCTTCAAAATAGTGGTCAAAACGTTACCACGGAAGTCAAAGCCAATTGGTATTATTAGAAGAGGTATGCGATGATTATTTTGACAGAAGGCAATTTGCTGAAGTCTGATGCTGAAGCCTTAGTGAACACAGTAAACACTGTGGGAGTTATGGGTAAAGGAATCGCGTTGCAATTCAAAAAAGCATTCCCCGAAAACTATGAACTGTATGCGAAAGCATGTAAAAAAGACAAAGTTGTTCCGGGAACAATGTTTGTAACTAAAAGCACTGATTTAATTGATCCTAAGTACATAATCAATTTTCCAACCAAGAAGCATTGGAGAGGGAAGAGTAAGATTGAGTATGTAGAGGAAGGTTTAAACGATCTTATTAAGGTTGTGCAAGACAAGCATATAAAATCAATTGCCATACCCCCGTTGGGGTGTGGGCTTGGGGGGTTATCTTGGGAGACCGTTCGCTTATTAATTGAAGGGGCTTTTGCTTCTTTACCTGATGTAGATGTTTTTCTTTATCCCCCTAAGGGGACTCCTTGCGCGAAGTCCATGCCAAACAGAACAGCTAAACCCAAAATGACCCCTGGAAGACGGTCATTGCTTGGTGTTCTTTCTCACTACGCTTCAATGCGATTCGATCCTGAGTTTACACTGATTGAAACCCAAAAGCTTTGTTACTTCTTACAACTTGCGGGCCAGCCTCTCAGGTTGAATTTCGTCAAATGGTTCTATGGTCCATATGCAACGAACTTAAAGCATGTGATAAACTCACTTGACGGGCATTATTTAACTGGATGGGGTGCAGGGGATGAAAGACCTCTCGTTAAGCTCCAACTCGTAAATTCAATGCAGAGTAAAATAAATGATGGTTTAAAAAAGGATCAAGAACTTTCGGATCGGATTGAAAGAGTCCTTGATTTAGTGGAAGGTTTTGATTCTCCTTATGGCCTAGAATTGTTGGGAACCGTTCATTGGGTAATTACTCAGGAGCTTGAATGTAAAGTTGATCCTGAAAAGATTTTTGGATCGATTAGCAATTGGACTGATAGAAAAAGCAGGATGTTTCAACGTTCTCATATTGACCTTGCAATTGAACGTCTAGAATCCAAAGGCTGGCTTCAGGATTGTCCGATTTGATTGTTTCGATTTTAGAGCCAAATGTTAGTTTTCGGTAGCTTTTTTACCATATCAATCTCAAGTTGTTTGTTTTGAGCACTTGGTCTTGATTGTTCCTGTATAATTGCTTGGATCTGAAATATTAGAACCCTGCGTCCAGCTCTACCTCCTTGAGCTTGATCCCTTTGCCTTCATGCTCATCATTATAATCGTCCATAAATACTTCAAGCAGGCTATTTAGCAGTTGGACCATACTTTCCCCGCCTTCGGAATGAAGTTCAGCATATAAGTATAGCTCAGCTCCTTCCACAGATGGGCAAGAGTCCGACATAAGCTTGCACTGAGATATGACCTCAGAGCAGTGCCGTTGTATTACTTCAGATGTTGCGAGAACAAGCGCGGCCCCAACATGCTGCCCTTTATACACATCAGCAACATATATTTTGTCCAGAAGGCAGCCCACCCTGATTGATTTATCAAATTCGAAATACTGAATGAGTATGGAAAACTGAGTGAACCCTATTGGGATTTTGTTGCCCAAGGATTGAGCCGCATAAAGTATGTATGGATGGTTTGCTAGAATTATGCTGCCGGCTTCTTCGTAATGACTTGCGCCTGAAGATATTTTTTTAGTTTCATCAAACTGGGCTAACGGTGTCTCGCTATGTAGCTTATCTAAATTTTGACCTGAAAAATAGTCTGCCCCGCTGTAAACATTGATATGCGGTTTGTTTAGAAATTCATCTTCCCTTTCCGAATCCAGCCAAGAACACATTTCGTCATGACATGCTTCGTATATTAAATTGTCCGAATTATCGCTGGATAGGGATGGAAAATTCAGTGTCGGAAATGGTGAAACGTATTTAGAATTCATTCTGAAAGTTTAAGGTTTAATATCGTAATAATCAACGGCTGTTTTATCCTTCCATTTCTTCCATTCTGAATTTTGAGACCGGTTTTTAGGTTATCATAGGTTACTTTTGGTTATTATCGGTTACTATCTGTTATTATAGGATATTTTTCAAAATGGGTTCCGATATAACGGAAAATCTCATATAATCTCCCGGAGTCCGAAGGCAGGACAGGTAAGGTAGGCCCACTTTTTCAAAGTGGTCGACCTTACGTCCTGCTCAGCCATGGGGCTGAGGTTGGCTTATTCGCCTTCGGCTCAACGCATGTTGCTGTAAAATTCGGACGTCCTGAATTTTGCGCTGACATAAACTGCAAATTATATGGAGTATGTGAGATGAGTAAAAAAGATAGTGAAAACAAGGAAATGCAAGTTGTTGTGGAGTTGGTAATGGAAAACAACCAGCCGATGGTTTCATCAGTGATGGTAGCTGAGCGTTTTGAAAAACAGCACAAGGATGTTTTAAAAGCTATCCGTAATCTTGAAATTCCAGATGAATTTAGCGAGCGCAATTTTGCGCCCACATCAATTGACGTTGCCCAGCCTAATGGCGGAACACGAAAAGAACGATCCTTCAACATGACCCGTGACGGCTTCTCCCTCCTCGCCATGGGGTTTACCGGCAAGAAGGCTATGGAGTGGAAAATCAAGTTTCTTGAAGCCTTCAATGCGATGGAGGCCAAGCTGACTATTCCGCCGGTAGAGGGAAAGATTCAGTACAAAAAATCAACGCCGGAAGCCGTAAAGTCATTTGAGGGTGTCGCGCGCTACTGGTGCTTTTTGGAAGGGATCAGCTGGGAGCAGGGCAAAAGGCAGATTGAAGGGGCAATCCGGGTTCCTGATATTTATGAAATGGATGCGTTGGCCATGAGCAGTGCATGGACATATCTCAGGATGTGCATGCGCATTGTCCCGCCTAAAATGCGTGGTAAGGATATATGTTCGAAAGACGAATTGTCTCCGGTCAACGGGTTGCTTGATTACTGGGCTTATTGCGGCCAGTCCACTCGTGACGAGCTGCTTGCAAATTTGTGTGGAGACATGTGCATTGAATCACTGGAGTGTCTGCCTAAATCCTATGTGCCTCATGCAGTAAGTCTTATCTGGGAAGGCATTAACCATGAATCCGGTAAGACAAATGCCCTCAAAGAAGCAAGTCATTAAAGCCTACGTTTCCGATGAGGAATATGGGCAGATCAGCGCGACCGCACAGCAGTGCAGTTTGTCGCTGTCTGCTTTTGCGAAAGCCGTTTGTCTGGGACATGAAATCAAAAGTCGTATTGATCAGCAGGCCCGTCTGGAGCTTCTGAAGCTCAACGCAGATCAGGGCCGTCTGGGCGGCTTGCTCAAGATGTGGATTCTTGATGATGATAAGCACCGCACGGATGTAGAAGCTTTGCTGGAAGATCTCCGTCGGCTTCAGAAAGAAATAGTTCAGAAGGTTCGGACAATATGATTAGCCGCAGGATTTCTTGCAAGCCCCAGAACGACAATTATCGGCGGTTGGCCGATTACATTGCCGATGCCAAGCACAAGGGTGAAAAGACCTTGATGTCCTGGTGCGCCGGCTGCTGGGCGGGTGAGGATTACGAGCTGGCGATTCAGGAAGTCCTCGATACTCAGGATCTGAATCAGCGTACTCGCAAGGAAAAGACCTATCATTTGATAGTTTCCTTCAGGCCGGAGGATGAATCCGTCCTCACGGAGAAGGATTTCAAAGAGATCGAGCAAGAGTTCTCCAAGGCCTTGGGCTTTGAAGAGCACCAGCGGCATTGTGGCGTTCACAAGAATACCAACAACATTCATATGCACATCGCATATAATATGATCCATCCGGAGAAGTTGACCCGCTACGAGCCTTACCGTGATTTTTATAAGCGCGATCGGTTGCACCGTGAGCTAGAGCAGAAGTTCGCTCTGAAGTTCGATAACGGCAGGAAGAAGTATCAGGAGCCGAAGCGCAGCAATGACCGGGCAGCCACTTATGAAGCTCATTCCGGCCAGCAGTCCTTTGATTCGTATGTGAAGGAACGCAAGGATTTTATCTTAAAGTCTCTGGATAAAGCGCAGGACTGGCATGAATTCCATATGTCTCTTGCTGAGATCGGGATTGAAGTCCGGCTGCGCGGGAATGGTTGCAGCATCAAGGACCGCCATTCCAAGACGGCCATCAAGGCCAGTCGGCTTGATCGGAATTTTACCAAGTCCAAACTTGAGGCCCAGCTTGGCCTCTATCAGTTACCCAAGGGGATTGTGGTCAGCGAGAAGGATAGGTACGTCGCCCGACCGCTGCATAAGCATCAGGGTGATCTTTATGCTGAATACCGTGCCGCTGTTACCGGCAGGAAAAAGGCTTACGAGGTTCTGCGTGAAGAGCAGGATGGTCGTTGGAAGCAGACCAGCTCTTATTGGGATGGCAAGATTAAGGCTCTTAAGAAAGATAAAAAACTCAGGATCAAAGACCGCAGCCGCTTGATTGCTCTCGCTGCCGACAGAAAGACAGAAGCTATCGAAGCTCTCAAAAAGGAAATGTCCGGAAAGCGCGCGGAGCTGCGTCAGCAGACCCCGTTTAACCGATGGAATGATTTTTTGAAATGGAAGGCCGAGAGTGGTGATGAAATAGCCCTGAAGGTCTTGCGGTCGAAGAAGGAGCCGATCCACAGCAATCCTCCACCTGTGTTTGATACCCCAGAATCAAAAGTATCCGACCTGAAGCTCAAACAGAGTCGGTTCAGAACTGATTCCAGTTTGTCCTGGAAGGATAAGCGCAGGCTTTTATCCATTTCCAAGATGCTACAGTTGCAGGCCGAAGAGGCCAAACGCATGGATGATCCGAGAAAGCGTAATCTGGATCAAATGACCTGGCGCGTTGATTCCTCCGGAAACGTGCTCTACACTTTGAAGAATGGTTCCATGGTCAAAGATAATGGTGATAAGATTTTCTTCAGTGTGAATGACCCTGGAGCGGTGCAGGTCGCGCAGGGATTTGCGCGGATGATGTTTGGGCGGAATGTGAAGGTTTCTAGGAATGAGATTGGACGCAATAAACAGAAAATCAGTCGAGCCTAGCAACGGGTTTATTTAATTCAATATTGGAGGACTACTATGAGCAACGCTTTTGTAGATGATAGAGAATATTTTTTTTTAGGCCCATACTTTCGGGAAGATGTGCATGCTATAACGAATTTAGACAGTCAGGCTAGGCATTTTGTCTCCAGTCATGCATATGTTTCAGGGGCGACTATGATTTGTCTAGATGGGAAGGACGTGCCAGTCGTTGGTGATTTAGATGAGATTAAGACAGATAAATATGCTGTATATTCTATAGATACTGCTTTGTTTAGGATGCTTGATTATGTAAAAACATGCTCGGATAAATACTATTCTAGTAATATAAAAAAACAATTAACAAAATCATTTGGTTATCGTGATGGATTTATAAATAGTATTCTTCTTGAAAATTCAGGGCAAAGTTCTCTTATCCCACTTGATCCAACAGATATGTTGTGGTTACTTTGTGAGCATTATGATGATAGTGTTAGGGATGAATTGAAAACACTATATTCATCTGATAAGAAAGCCTACTTTGACTCCGCCTATTGGCAGATTTTGCGTATCCATATCGCATATAGTTATAATTGCCATTATGAAGGTTGTAATAATTCTGCCAATACAATGCACCACTTAACATACGACATTGTTGGTGAGGAGCACTTACATATTGGCGAGAAACTAGTTCCTTTGTGCCGGACATGTCATTTTGAAAAAATTCATAATGGAACAAAAAATAAAGATTATCGCGCTGAGGCAAATAAAGAAGAAGTGAATAATTATCTAGCTAGGAACAAAGTTTTGGGGCCTAGATTTATCAGGTATTCAGAGCTTATTGCTAGGCAATATTACGAAGCTAGAGGTCTCTAGTTGTAAGAGTTATAGTTCTGTTCAATGCTTCGCAGGAATCCCCCCTCAGAGTTTCCTGCTACATCGCAATTCCCTTGCCCTTTGCATTCCCAATGCCGAGGGCTTTTTTCTGTAATTTCATGTATGCCTCATTGGCGACTTTGAGATTGGTCTTGCGCTGGCGGAGGATGTTTTATTCTTCGTGGGAGCCGTCAGTCTTGAGGCGGTTGGTTCAGTTAGTGACAAGATAAGGTGATATTTATTATCTTAGCCAAGTATAAGTATCCACTCCTATTGACCTCACGTATCTATAGTCCTACGATATCAAACGTCTGAATATTAATCCTTGTTAAGGATGTGGTATGTCTTGTTTTTTGGTGATGTAGCCTTACTGTCAAAAGGAGTTAATGTGGCTTACGTAGAATGTAAAGAATGTGGTCATAAAGAAGAGGCTAATAAGCAATTCTTTTTAAAAGTAATAGGTGGGACTTTCGTTGGTGGTGGATTTTGGGCTTGGGTTTCCTATTTTTTTGCAGGGACAGGGTTTGCCTTATATATTTGTATTGCAATAGTAACGGGCGGTGTCGCTTTAATGATGTTTGCTGATGCGATCACAAAATGGTTAGCGGAGAGATATGATTGCCCTAGTTGTGGCAAACGATCTTGGCGTTTGATAAAGGATTAGTCTTGTAAATTGTTCTATAAATATAATTGTTTACATTTGTGAAGGATTCCTTTCAGTGAATTTTTTCTTATATATTCTTTTTTCGTCTGGTGTTTTATAAGTCTTTGGAAAAGCGCATAGTCAAAAGTGATTGTTTTCTTAAAAATATCTTTGTTATCGCACGTTACAAATAACTGCATCTTTTTTTTGAAGTTATTATCTATTTCATGATAACTTTGTGTGTGCAAAATAATGAGCCTGTTGTATTAATCAGTTAATCTACCAAGTATATTTAAATACTTTTCTAAATCTGTTGTCCATGCAACTGCTAAATGATTTTTACGTATAGATCCATTATCCTCCATTGCTGTACGAAGGTGTGCAACTTTAACCTTCTTTTGTTTATTCTTGTAGTTGCTTAAGTACACTTTTCCGGGTCTAATTGTTTTGCCTCTTTCTGTAATAATCATTATGCCTTCGAAGTAACATCCTCCGGTATCTTGCTTAATCGTAACAGTTTTAGTTTTTCCTCTAATTGTCGCACTTATTTTACTTTTCTTTTTTCCTGCTCTTGAGACTACAACACCACAATTAAAAGTTTTTTTAACGTTTTTTTTCTTCTTCTGAGGTGCTTTTTTTCAAGACTAGCTATCTCACACTTGACACTTGCTCTTTCGTCCTGATCACCCCTCAAAGACTGTTGAATCGAGCTTCTAGTTAACTCGTGTAAGTCACCTTTAAGATCTCTTTTATGTATATTTATCCTACGCCCCAGTTCATTATCACGGCGTCTTAGAAATTTTATCCTTGCCTCTTTTGACTGCATCCTACACCCCTGAGTATCAATATCATATGTGCATTGACCATAAAAATTATCTATCTCTAGGTCAACATGACAAAATGAAATAACCGCTTCCTCCAACCTAGATTACATGCCCAGCCAAAGGATAATAATTGTTTCTCCACCATCCCTAATACGGGAGAAACGAAATGGTCATTTTCTGTATTTAACCAGTTCCTGAAATACTCTTTAAAATAGGTAAGAATAACGAATCAAAGAATAAGTATGTCGAAATAAGTAAACAAGCTAAAATGATGAACCTAACTTAAGCGGCCCCCCTCAGACCCGCTTGTTAATTTACATTGCCATAGCCAGCGGCAGTGCTCCTGCCTTCATGGATTTTGCCATTTTGATGGTTTGGGAGAGCTGTTTCTGCACTTCGCCGATTCCGCGCGATTTGTGCAGATCATTGAAGTCGGAGAGGCCTTGCTCTTTTTCGGCTTCATTGAACTTGGGCGTTGCCATCAGACCGCCTACAGCCTTGGCTGCTGCTGCGGCTTTTTCAACCCCGACATTTTTTTCAAGGTGATGATCGTTGTCACTGACCAGCACTATGGAACTTTTTGGGTATTTGGCCTTTAGAGCCTTGGCGACCGGCTCAAGATTGGAAGCATCAAAAGCCACGACTGTGGGCATGTTGCTTGCCATATGTGCGCTGGCCGCTGTGGCGTAACCCTCGGCAACGAGGATTGGCCCGCCTTTGGCTATGTTTTCGCCGGGATCAATGGTGTGGAACATTCCTGCCTTCAGGCCGCCTTTTTCAAAGAGCTTGCCTTCCGGGGTGATGGTTTGCAGGGTGTGGATATGACCGTTCACATCGCGACCGGGCACAAGCAGATCTCCGCGCTCGTTGACCTTGACCCCGTAGCTTGGAACACCTTTTTTCGCGAGATATGCCTGCTGCTGGGTGGCCCATTTGGCGTTGGTCCACTTGGCAAAGGAGCGTTTTGAGGCCTTTTCGCGCTGCTCGGCGAGGGCCTTCTCACGCTCAATCCTTTTCTGGGCAGCCTGTGCTTTGAGCTGGGCCTTTTCTTCGGCGGTGAGTTCAAGGCCGTCAGCTTTCCAATTCATTTTCAGGCCGGTCTTGTGATTCTGTATAAATCCAGCCGGGCGGGCATCAAGAAATCCTTTGTATGCTCCGTCTCTTGCATTGGGCTTGCCGTCGATGACCGGCACGCGCTGGAGCGTTCCGTCCATGATCGGTTGCTGGCCCTGAAGATCAAGTCCGGCATCATGCAGGGCTTTGGCGAATTCTTGCATCGCATTTGTCTGCGGAGCATTGACCTTTTCCTTGGGCAGCCATCTGGCAAGGGGGGTAAGGTCTGTCCCGGTGGGAGCAAACCATAGCTTTTCGGATTTATCCCAGCATGCGCCGAGTTTTTTGGCCTGCCATTTTTCCCGGTAGGGGACATTGAGATAGGTTTTCTCTGTGGCAAGCTGGGGCTCTTGCGGTTTTCCTTTTTGTTGTGCTGCGGCTTTGTTTTCCGGTAGCCATGCAGCGAATTTTTGCAGGTCGGCTCCTTCAGGGGCGAACCACATCTTTTGCTTTTTATCCCACTTGGCTCCGAGTTGCTTGGCTTCGTCTTTTTCAGAGAAAGGAACTTTAAGCCATGTTTTTCCGTTCTCCGGAACTCCGTATTTTGCTTCGCGCTGCTCCAGTTTTTCCTTGTCCGGACTGGAAACCGTCATGCCTTGCTCCTTGGTTGTTTCCATGCTGAGTTCCTTTTCAAAACCGAGGGTGTAGTCCTTTATTTTTTCCGCACTCTGGCAGGCGCGGACGATCTCAAAAGGATCTTCCTTCAGAACTTTGACCCAGCTTTTCACGTAACTGGCATGTTGTTCCGGATTATGACTGATGCCTAGTTCCGCGCTAGTCATCCAGCTTGCGATTTCGGCGCGCAGTTCTTCCTTGGCGTAAATCTCCGAGCCGAAAGGACCGAATTCTCGGTCCAGCCGTGATTCATGCCCGGTCCAGTGTCCCAGCTCGTGCAGGGCAGTGCTGTAATATTTGTCGGGACTGTCAAAGGCCGCGTGCGGAGGAAGGTGGATTTCATCAGACGAAGGTCTGTAGAATGCCCGGTCGCGCTGATCGTGGGATATGCTTGCACCGGAATTTTCCAGAATGGCTTCAGCTCGATCATCCGGATTCCAAGATATCTCCCGGCCATCCCATTCAGGAATCCCGTCAATCTGGCTGGCGTGGAAGACATTGAAGAAGCGTTTAACCGGCTTATCTCGTTCAACTCGTACAGTTTTTACGTTTCCATCCTCATCGCGTTCTGGTTTGCCATCCTTATCCTTAACAACGTTTATTGCTGACCATTGCCAAAAAACAAGCGTCTGAGACTTCGCTCCTTTGCGAACCTGCCAGCCTTTTGATTCAGCCTGTTTGTAGGTCATGAATCTAGGATCATTTAGTTCATCAGAACTAAGCATGACTTGGTTGAATCCCCGGTAGGCATTTCCTGTTACCGGGTTGAAAGCCGGCTGGAATTCACCAGCTTTCCATGGTCTTTGCCAGGGCGCGGTTCCTTTTTCCAGTTTATCGATGATTTTATCAGCAAAACGTTGATAGTAATGCGTTTTATCCTTAGCCATGTGCTCATTCCTCCGGTTCTGTGTCTTCAGGATCAAAGGGATCGAATGATGCGTCCTCTGCCTCTTCCGCTGTTAGCGCATCTTCCTCAAAAGCCCCCATGTGGTCGGCGAGTTCCGGGTCGACTTCCATGGCCGCACCGGGATTTTCTTCCAGTTCTTTGGTGAGCTGGTCGGCCTGCTCATTCAGGTGTGCTTTGATTTCATCGTTCTCGGGCATGTTTTCTCCTTTTGTTTCTTGGTTAGTTTTCAAGTTTCGGTTTTCCTCTCTCATCAAAGCAGCGGAATTTACACTCTGGAAATCCGCTGCAACTCCACCAGAACAACCCTTTGCGTTTGGCAGGCCTGCGGATCAGACCTTTGCCGCAATCCGGGCATTTGTGTTCTTTGGATGCTTCCAGTTTTTTGGCTGGTTTGGTCTTGAGATCCGGCTTGCCGGCTTTGTTGGGAAAGGTTGCGTTGCAATCGGGATAGTTGGAGCAGCCCCAGAATTTACCCTTTGGTCCTTTGCGGGGCTTCAGGAATCCGGTTTTGCATTTGGGGCATTGAACGGCGTTGCTCTTGATATTTATGCCTTCGCGTTTGACGCGGGCGATCTCTAGAGCAACGGAATCGTCCACCTCCTCGATGAGCTGGAGATAATTTAATTCGCCGGCTTCGATCTGTTTTTGCTTCTCGTGCCAGAGGGCGGTCATGTCCGGTTTGACTGCGAATTCCGGCAGGGCGTCATGGAATTCCCGGCCCAGCTCGGTGCTGATTACTTTCTTGCTTTTCTCCGCCACAAAGCCACGCCTGAAGAGCGTTTCAATGTGCGAGTCGCGTGTGGCCGGGGTGCCGATTCCGCCGGACTCGTCCTGCTTGTCGCTATCCTTATCCATGAACAGCTTTTTGATTTCAGGGTCAGTCACATACTTTGCGACCGAAGTGAGATCCTTAAGCAGACTTTTCATTGTGTAGCGTGCCGGGGGCTTGGTGAATGACTTCACTGATTCGGCGGATTCTACGGTGCCGGAATCATTCTGCTGGAGCTTGTGCAGTTCAGGCTGCTTCTCGGATTTTTCGTAATCTTTGAGATATTGCTCATCCAGCAGCCGCCAGCCCGGTGAGTTGTTCAGCCTGCCTTCAGCCTTGAATTTGTGGCCGGCTATTTCCAGTTCCATTTTTGTGGCCATAAATTCTGCCGGGGGATAAAACTGAGCAATATAGAGCTTCACGATCAGCTCATAAATGCGCCGTTCGTCCTGCGTGAGTTTGTCCAGCTGTGGCACATTCATGGTCGGGATGATGGCATGATGCGCCGTGACTTTCTTGGAGTTGAAAGCCTTGGACTTGAGGTTTGGAGCGGCGTATTCGGCCATGTCTCCAAAAGCCGGAGTCAGGGCCTGTAACAGCTCCGGTGCTTCAGCGTGCCGCTCATCATTGAGGTGACGGCAATCACTGCGGTTATAAGTGATCGCCTTATGTTGGTCGCGCAGCCGCTGGGTGATCTCCAGCACCTTTTTCGGCTTGTAGTTCCAGAGTCCGGCTGCATCGGCCTGCAAGGCCAGCAGGTTGTAGGGCAGGGGAGGATCATT
Source organism: Maridesulfovibrio sp. (assembly GCF_963676065.1). Taxonomy (NCBI): domain Bacteria; kingdom Pseudomonadati; phylum Thermodesulfobacteriota; class Desulfovibrionia; order Desulfovibrionales; family Desulfovibrionaceae; genus Maridesulfovibrio; species Maridesulfovibrio sp. Next base: position 1,328,961 of record NZ_OY780933.1, read on the forward strand.
TTTGCGCTCGGAAGTTTGCACGTAAAGAACCGTGGCCAATTTGCCCTGAACTTCGTTGGCAATCTTTTTGCCAAAGACCGCATCAGCGATCCGGCCTTTCTCATCCACCGGAGCATCATCGGCGGGAATGTATTCGGCCTCCACCAACTGGTTCGGTATATCAATCTGTGCTTTGACAGTATGATAAGCCTGTTTTTCGTGTCCTTCATGGGCGCGGTCACGGGCAACCACAAGACCGAGGATAGGAGTCTGGACTCGGCCAACTGAAAGCACGCCCTGATAGCCTTTTTTCTGGGCCAGCGTAGAATAGCAGCGAGTCAGATTGTAACCATACCGCTGATCACAAACCGCACGGGCCAGCGCGGACATGGACAGCCCATGGTACTTGCTGTTGTTATCCATGTGCTCAAGAGCTTTAAGAATTGCGGAACCGTTGTTGTCGTTGATCAGCAACCTTTTGGTCGGTTTTTCCAGTAGACCTGCAAACTCGATAACTTCATCGACCAGTCGCTGACCTTCCGGGTCCGGGTCGCCGGCATTGACCAGCTCGTCGGCCTGATGAGCCAGCTCGATAATTTTTTTGAGATGGTCGACATGCTTGCTTTCCGGGGCATAGGTAACCGGCCATTTCATGGGCAGAGTATTTAGATCCCAGAGCTTGTAACGCTCGTCGTGCTCTTCCGGATCAGTCAACCGCAGCACATGACCCCAGAGCCAGGTGATTCGGTCGCCGTTTACGTGAAAGGCTGCTCCGGTCGGCCTATCAGGTCCGCCCAGAGCTTGCGATATGGCTAAGGCCACATCTCGTTTTTCCGCGATGAATAGACGCATGGTTATTTCTTTGCCTCCGCTACGTTTGGTAATTCGTTCGGTGCATGAGTCCAGTAGTGGCAATTAGGGTAGCTACTGCATATCCACCGAGAGTTGTGTTCTATTGTAGGTAATAAATGGATTAAATTGCTTCCACACTTGGGACAGGAGTATTTCGTGATGGTTTTATCCTCCGAGTTAAAGGTTAAAACAGGTACTACCCTCCGCACCTGATCCATGTTCACCAACCCGAAATAACGGCCATCAAAGCTGTTTTCGTTGTAGGTGGACAGGGCCAGACCTTTGGCAGAGGGGATAACAGTGGAATTCAGGAAAATTGGAAGCCTGCGGCCGTGCTTATCTCTGGATCTCGCTTGTGTGTTCGGGAGCAGGTCGGAATTAATGCATACTCCTTCTGCGGAGATTTCAATGGAATCTCCGGGAAGGCCGGCTAATGTCTTGAGCAGCGGTCTGTTACCGTTTAGGCCCAGATAGTGACGCTCAAGGGAAATTTGGAAATAGGGATTGTCTTTAGCGAGACTGAAGGTGATCAGATCTCCCCGATCAGGTTTGCCGGGTACGATCTGGTAAAGTCCATGGGGCATGGAATCGGTAAAATTGACCCGAAAGCCCAACCCATGCAGCAGGTAGACGACTCCCAGCGCATGGAGAAAGAAAAGAGTCAGCAGCATTTTTTTCATGCTGCACCCTTGTAGATGTTTTTGGTCCAGTAGGATTTACGCCAAGCACGTTTTGTTGTTTCAGTGCTGAGGCGTTGAGAACAGCGCGCATCAATTTCTTCGAGTTCTTCAGAGGTCTTTCCGGCAAGCCATGATTCAAATTTTTCATCATTAGCAGCCTGTTCAGCTTCCTTGGATTTCTTTTTGTCCAACTCCTGCAATTCACGAATGACAGCTTTTTCTTTCTTGGCATTGGCAAGGGCCTGTTCATTTGGAGTCAGAAAACCTACGGGCCTGCGCCATGTACCTTTGCTTTTCAGCGTTGCAAAGAGGTAGTTGCAGGGGCCTTTGCGCGCTTCTGGGAAAGTGTCGTGTCCCAGTTCCCATTCAGCGGCATGCAGGGAATTTTCGATATCGAGGATTGTTTCATCGAATGAAAGCCGGTGCTGAATAATCTGGCGGATCTGATCCGGACCAAATCGTTCATCATGGAGTCGGGGCCAAAGGATTTGAAATTCGTCTGTGCTGATTGAAAGCAGCCTGTGCGCCCAACGTTCTTCTTCATTCTCTTCAGAACCAGATAGATTTTTTATCTGTCTATCTAATAGTACCGGGTTTTGATATCGATCAGCATTGGTATCAGGCTGCGGAACTGAATTGCTTTTAGCCCTTGATTGGCGAGGGGTAAGCCCCTGTTTGTCAGCTAAAATAGCATTGGTAACAGGATACCGATCATGTTTGGTATCAGGATCGGTATCATTGCGGTCATGATACCGGTCATGTTCGGTAACACCGGGCTGATACCGATCAGCATTGGTAACAGCCTGAGCGGGTAAAGCTTGAACCAGCTCCTTCATACGTTTCATGGGACCGCTGTTCAGCTTGAGGATGATACCGAAACGCGGGCCGCGCTGGTGCGTTCTTTTGGTGTAAATGCCAGCTTCATGTCCGTGCTTGATGACCCGCCGTGCTGTTACTTCGCTGCAAGCTGCATCTCTGGCAATAGATTGAATTACAAGGGATATCTCGTCTTGTTCAGTCTGCTCGGCAATTGATGCGATGATACCGAACACGCGCTTGCCCTGATCGGATAAGCGGGAAAAGAGCGCATCAGTCTGGTCGGATAAATTTAATGAATGGCAGGTTGTTTTAATAGTTTGGTCATGCCTGTTACCAAAGTTGATTTGATAGCGGTCAGCATTGGTAACACCCTGCTTCTGATACCGATCATGATTGGTATCAAGCAGCAATCCGTATTCCTGCTTGTAAAGGCTCAGGAAGAACTCGCAGCGTTCTTTATATAAGGTAATGATGCTGCCATGCCTGCGTCCTGCCTGATGATCAGTGCGCTTGAAAAGTCCGGTCTTTTCTCCTTTAGGAAGACTGCGCAGGACACTCAATTTACTGCATTTAACACTGTGTTGCAGACTTGAAACCACAAAAGGAAACGGCTCATTCATAGTCGGCGCAGACTGGATGAGGGCGGCAAGAATCCTTTTGCCGGTCACGGAAAGACGGTTATAGAATCCGGCAATATCACGGCGCATAAGCTTCTTCAGATGATCGGTATCAGCAGGGACCTGATACTGATCATCGCAGTTACCAGAGTCGTATTTATCGTATTTGTGTGCCGTTGCAGTCATAAAACAAGTCCTTAAAAATAAGGTGCTGTTGAAAATTTTAGCTTTAAGAGTCCGAAAATCAGGGAGTTCTTCCTAAATAAAATTATTGTCTTGAGAGCGGACATGAAAAAGCTTGCTCATGTCCGAGTTGATTTGAATCCCGTTACAACATTGCTTTGAGCGGGTAGGGCGCATATCTTCTCCTTTCAGTGAGATCAGTTGAAATAAGATCGCCTGCGCTGATCCCTTCAGGCATGACGCAGAGATCGTCACAGCCGGGGCAGCGCACCTGTTTCCCCATTTGCATGGAGCGGTGTTTGCCCGGTTCTTTGCATTCTCCGAACATGGGCTTCAGGAGCGGAATAGGTCCCTGCTCAATATTCACCAGGGCGCGCCCGGAAACTTGTTCTGGAGGCAAAAACATGTATGGAACACGGCCATCTCCGTGGCAGACCGGGCAGTCGGGACGGCCTGTCTTTCTGGTTCCATTAGCGGCCATCCATGCAGCGCAGGACGGACAGGTCCGGCAGGCTTCACGCGGGAAACGCACCGGGAGCAGTGTTTCAATTTCAGTATTCTTCATCTTCATAAACAGTGTCCTCTTCCAGCTCTTCCATCTCAGCATCCAAGTCTATTGCCGGCTCATTAGGAGCTGGCGTTTCTTCGATCTGCTCGTTGAGTTTGTCGGATTTTTCCGGGGCCGGAATTTTCGACCGTTCAAGGAATTCAGGATCAAGAAAGAAAAGGATCTGTTTGCCGTAGATGGGAGCGAAGCCGGCAGGGAATATGAGCATGTCTCCGGCCTTGATGATTTTGCCGTTGCGATCCTTTTCTGCACCGGGAAGCCGCATGCATTCATCGGGAGTGAGCAGGGCGCGCTTGGCTTCGGAAATACTGATGTTGGCCCTGTTCATGTGTCCGCTGCGGGTTCCTGAAAGTGAGGTCTTTTTCTGGATGATAGTGGTTTCACCACACATCTTTGAAAGGATCTGCGCAGTTTCGATCTTGTTCGGCGCGTAAGCGATGCGTAGGTGGCAGTTGCTCATTATGGATTCATCTTTTCCGTAGGCAGATTGGAGCTGGGCGAGATCCTGCACGATGATGTAGGACTTGATCCCATAGCCGGCCATAAATGCCAGAGCGCGTTCAAATATTTCCATCTTGCCCAGTGAGGTAAACTCATCAAGCATGAGTAATAGGCGGTACTTGTAATTGGCTTTAACCTCACCGGCGGAAAATTCCATTTCTTCCGTCAGGCGGCGCAGGACTATGTTCAGGATCAATCGAACCAGCGGCCGCAAGCGGTCGATGTCAGAAGGGCGGATAACCAGATAGAGTGAAACGGGCTGCTCGGAATTCATGAGATCTGCGATGCGGAAATCGCAACCGGAAGTAGCCCAGTTGACTACTGGATCACGGTAAAGGGCCATGTTTGCAACGGCAGTGGATACGACTCCGGAAAGTTCGGCATCGGCCTTATTAAGCATTTCGCGGGCAGCAGCGGCAATAAATTTTCTGATGGCGATTTTTGCTTCTTCGCTCATGGAATCGCCGAAAAGAGTTTGAAGATCTGCCACATGGTCGTTAGTCAGCATTTCTTCAAATAGTTCGGACATATCCCGGTCTTCATCGGCAAGCATGAGTGAAAGGTCATTCAGTGTGGCATGGCGACCTTCATTGATTTGAAAATGAATCAGGCAATGCAGTATAGCTCCTCCAAAAAATCCAAATGCCGCTTTATTCCAGTAGTCCTTGAGGCCTTTACCATCAGGGTCAACGATCATGCTGGCTATGTTCTGGGCATCAGGTATGGCATATGGTCCTCCCAGCCGGATCTCGGCAAGAGGATTGTAATGAGCTGAACCGTTCGTGGTATCAGTGGGGTCAAATTTCATGACCTTATGGCCTTGAGCTTTTCGCCAGCCGGAGGTTAAAGCCCAGTTTTCTCCTTTGATATCGAGAATGATGGAGCTTTCACCCCATGAAAGCAGGGTTGGTAGCACCAGACCAACCCCTTTACCTGATCTGGTAGGCGCAAAGGCCATGATATGTTCCGGTCCGCTATGGCGCAGGTAGTGGAGGACTTTCTTATTTTGCCAACCGCCGACATAGACCCCTGATCCGCCCAGCAGGCCGGCATTCTTAATTTCTTTTTTCTCGGCCCAGTGTGCTGTCCCATGAATATCTTCGACTGCCTTTATCTTTCTCATGGTTGCAACAATGACAAATAGAGCTACAAGTTGTGGAAAAACAAAGATCATTTCAGCTTCTGAAGTTACAGCATCAAGCAGTTTGTGCGGGGCCAGTTTCGGGAGCCAAACTAAGATCATCCACGGCCAGTAGAATTGTTTATACGCAGTCGGTCCCAATGCTTTGTGATATCCGTATAGCTCTGCTGTGTTCTGTGTTGCGTAGCCCATAGCAATCAGGGCCAGTAAAATCGTGAAGATCAGGTATAGCAAACCAGTCTTCGTCTTTTTCTTTTTCGTTCCAAGTCCATATTCATTATTCATCTTTAGCTCCTGTACGGCTTGTAAGGACGGGCAAAAACGATGTCCTTGGTAACGACCATGTTGAAACGCTTGCCGGGTGCAGTGCTGATGGCAGGTTTGATGCTCATGTTGTTCTGCAAAAGTGAAAGTGTGGACTGACCGAGCTGGCTGGAGAGAGCTGAGCCTAGTTCATCCTGCAGGCTGGGATTTTCGCGGGAGGAAGATCCTTTGTTGAAGGAGTCCACTGCAAAAGCCATGGTTCCGCTGATTAGGCTCATGATGGCTGAAGAACCGAAGATTCGCAGATAGTGGTTGTCCACGTCTCCGGTATAACCGGCGTATCCGCCGACATCGGTTCCGGGCATGATTCCGAGGGTGATGGACGAGCCGTCCGGGAAAATGATTCGGTTCCACGCAACAAGTACCCGTGTCTGTCCGGCAGCGACTCTGGAATCATAAAGGCCGATCATGCGGGAGCCTTGCGGGATGAGCATGTATTGACCGGTGGCGGTGTCGTATATGTTCTGACTGACCTGTCCGATTATCTGCCCGGGAAGGTCCGAATTAATGCCGGTGATCATGATTCCGGGAATGACAGAACCCGTTTTCAGCTCGAATCGTTTACCGGGAACCCGTTCAAAAGGTAGCTGCCAGGAACCGTCCTTGGCAGCGCGGGTACTGAGAAAGTCTTCCTTGTCCCTGCGGTCGTCATTTTCGGTAGGAGTTGCTGCGGATAGATCAGGAACAGTTAAAGGATGACGGGAACGCACATCTTCAATTGTTCTCTGTACGATCTTGTTGTCTTGATTTGTAGGCATGGAAGCTTGAACCTTGAGTGGAGCAGCAAGGGCCGCTTTCATGCGCTCAAGTTTGAAAGTCCGTAGGTCCTGAAGTTCTTTAAGTCTTTGCTTTTCAGTTTCTGAAGGTTCTTGAGGACGAACCACCGTAACCAGCGGTTTTTCTTGCTGGGTTTGCGGTAATTTTTCTTCTTTCTTCTCTTCAGGGTCAGGAAGGGAAAGTCCAGCGGATCTATCCGGACTCTGAACCGTCTGTTTCATATCCTTCTCAGAAATGGGAGAGACAAGACTTTCCGTAGTCCCTTTGGTCTTGGAGGTGGAGCTTTGGACGGCATAGATCAGGACAATAACCAGTAGAACGCCCACCGCAATTCCAACGTAAAGGATGCGGCTGTCCAGCTTGGTTACTTTTACTTTGGGCCGTGCAAGGCTGTTAGGAGAATCTGACATGATCGGTTCCTACTCAGCCTTGATGATATACATGAGGGCTACGTTGCGGGGGCGATTTTCGTCTGCGGTTCCTGTCTGAGTGGAGGTCCCAGTTCCAGTCCCAGAAAAAGGGATATTAACGATTTTTGCCCATTGCGCTGACATCGGAGATAAAAAATCTCCCGATCTTCGTCCTATTGTTGGACCAGAGGACCCAGGAGAAGAAGAACCACCAACGGTTCCATATGCCTGACCATTTCCCGAAAAGTTAAGCGTAGTTTGGTGCGAATGTTTCTCCATTGCATCATCCTGTGCGCTGCCCAGTGTCCGACCAGCATCGACACCGCGACCACTGTCCAGCCCTCGGATGAATTCACCGCGTAGATCAGGAACATTTGCGCCGACTACGGCAGCAAGTTCAGGGTATCCTGCTGTTGATTGGCCGTTACATTCAAGCCAGCCATCAGGAACAGAACTCCCCCTATATGGGATGACTCCGCCTATGGGGGTGTCGCTAGCGGCACGCGCTTGAACTGCAACAGAAGTAGGGTTGAAGCTGGTTGCATCTCCAGCAAAGGCGTTTGGGGCATAATTAAGGGCAATCAGTATTGCTGCCAGTAATCCGATGCAGGCGGAAACTGCTATGATAAGAGTTCTGAATGACATTGGTCTTTTTTCTTTTGTCTTCATGATATTCTCCTTTAGTTACAGGTGGTCAGCACCATTACTCTGCCGTATCCGGAGGGAGGGGATACCCATGAGTCGGTTACGTCTTTGATGCGCAGATGAACGCGCCAGTTGTCGCCTTCATCCGTTGCCCATGACTGGACAGCTACAAAGGCCTGCGACTGTGCTCCCTCGGCAAAGACTGCCGGGGCCACGAAGATTTGCGGTACTGAAGTAACGCCCGGAGGGCAGGTCGGTTTGGGTATGAGTTCACCGTCTGTGGCGTAGGTCGCATCTTTGAAAAGCTGGGAGTTGCCGGTGTCGGCAAGGATCTGCGGCTCACCTTCACGGCAGATGTAAAGGCCGACTGCAGGATCAAAAAAGATGCGGCCTTTTTTTTCCGGATCTCCGCAAAAGCCGGTAGCATCGATGTCTGCGATGGTGTGTTCGTCGAACTGAATTTCTTTTACGTTCTCAATCGCGTGGTCGGTCATATCCAACTCAGTAGACATTTCGTTCAGCTCAGGATGTCCGGGAACTTCCACGCGGTAGAGAAAATCCTGGCTGAGATCTCCTTCACGCAGGAAAGCGCGTCCGCCGATATGGCCGGGACTTGGAACGGGAATGTTTGTCCCGGCAAGGTTGACCGTCCATCCTCCGTAAGAACCGCGCAGCTCGGTTGAAGTCTGGCCGGGAAGATCTCCGGTGGGAATGTAACCACCAGCACCGCCGACCATGGCCGCAGCTGATGGAGCTGAAGCTGTAGCGAAGCTTTTGTCATTTGCGGCTGTGCGTCCGCCATAAGTCAGGACGACAACCTGCAAATCATCCGTGTTCGGTTCGAGCACATAGATTCCGTATCGCTGACCCCAGCCGTTTAAGTCTTGGAATCCTGAAGGCAGGAAGTTCCCGGAACGAAGCTGGGCCATAGTCACAGTTGTGGCACTGCTGGCCGTGGAAGAGCTGACCAGATTCGCGTAATGTTCCTTGGCGTAATCGGAAGCCGAATCAAGTACAGCAGCAAGATGGCTGCTGACATTCTTTTCGTTCACGTACTGGAATCCCCGATCCATCATGTCCGAAAGCATGGGGGACATCAGGGCAAGGATGAGCAATGCAGCGATCGCATCCACCATGCCCATTCCGGCCTGCTTATTTTTAGGGTTAATTTTCATCTTTGCTCCTATGGGATGATCACGCTGACGATGTTGCCGTTAGGTATGAATGCAGGCAGGGCTATGCCGATTCCATGGGCGTTAACCAGTGATCCATTGCGCTTGATTCCTACTGCATAGGAATTCATGAACAGCGTCATAATTTCCGCTGCTTCGCCTTCTTTGATTGGCCCCCAGACGTATAAGTTCCCGCCGTCCGGTCGGTTGGTCCATGCACGCATGGATTTCCAACCGGACGGCAGGTCAAGGAGTGACAAGGGAATGGGGATTCCTGTAAAAGCGTTGGGGCGGGCTATGGCAAACTCATTCACTGCGTTGCGGTAGACGCCGAAATTAACGGCTACTGCTCGCGCCTGTGGCTCATTCATATGAGTATTGATGAGCGTTTCCGGCGTGACCATTGCCAGCACGCCAAGCAGGGTGAAGAGTGCTGCGAGAGTCTTCATATGGAATCAATCCCCATGAACTGAATTGTGTTTTCCTGTTCACGCATTTCTTCCTGCAGCCCGATCATTTCGTTGTTTTTGATCTTGGCGCGCAGGCCAGCGTATTTTTCATTAAATGGAACCAGCAGGAATTGGGGAACTTTGAGGATTTTCTTACCGTCCTCATTCTGATCCAATTGTTGATGCACAACCGCAAGCAGCCCCTGGGCAAGGTTCTGGCTGGCAATATCTCCGTCTATTTCACGAGCCATGGTTACCAGTCGTTCAAGGGCGGTTACGAGGTCAAAACCGTGCATGGTGGCGATGACAATCTGCTTGTCTGAACCAAGGCAGACCCGCAGGGCTTCACTTGCTGCGTGTTTACTGCGGATCTCTCCGATGTAGATGATGTTAGGGGAGGCGAAACGGTGCGACCGTTCAATGCCTTCAGCCAGATCTTCTTCGCGTTCGATTTCGGCCTGAAAGCAGAAACCGTAGTCACCATGTTTTCCGTCAAGAGGCATTTCTGCGGGGTTTTCAAAACTGACTCCATGACCGCCAAGGGTGGCAAGACGGGTCGCCACCAGAGAGGACGCGCTGAAGGTTTTGCCGGAGGCCTGCGCGCCAGTAAAAAGCACCAGACCTTTACTCTGCTTTTCTGAGAGAAGCCATTTGGCAATGGCATCAGGCATGCCGATTTTGTTAAAGTTTTCAACCTCCTCCTGAATACGGCGCAGAAAGAAGACCTTGCCGCTTCCCCAATCCACGCCTTCATATAAGGCGACCCGGTAACCAATCTCTTCATGCTTGACCCGGAAAGTGTGTCGTCCACTCTCTTCATGGACTTTAAGGACTTCTCTATGAAGGATGCTTATTTCCTTCTTTATTTCGTCCTCACAGGGAACAAGTTTCTGGCCGCATGAGTCGCAACCTTTCATGAAAGCCTCCCCGCTCTCATGAAGAATTAAATCTGTGAATGATACACTTTTGAGTTCCATTTAAAGCCTCTGTTAGTTGGAGGTGAAGACTATGGTGTTGCTGTCCTGAAGATTGTCGTTGATTGCTGAGATCACACTAGATTCCAGATCTATTTCAACTCCATTTATAGAAAGAGCTTCCCATGATCCTGATCTTGCTAATTTTACACAGGCATACTTCGGAATATCGTTTTGTGTGATAACGAAGGTTGTCGGATCGGCTCCGGCGGCAAGGGTTACTATTCCGTTCCATACGTTGCGGACATCTCCGTTGCTTTTGAGCATTTCGTCTGGGACAATTTCATTATTGACTGCAACTGCGGTAGTCAGTCCTGTAAAATCAGGCTCTCCCTTGTAGAGGTTCTTTGCATCAAGGCGAAAAGTTGAAAGGTTCTGTACGGCTCTATTGATTTTGTCGCTTTCAATTGCTTTTTTCGTCATGAGTATTGAGCCTCCAACAACGAGAATGGCGATGAGCAGGCAGCTGAGTGTTTCAAGTAAGGTCATTTTTTTCTCCTTAATAAGCTATGGTTTGACCGAGTTGTTGATAGATGGATGAAAGAGCCAAAACTATATTTGACACAATTGCAGTCATGGAAATGATGCAAAAATAGCTAATAATTATAGCCTGTTTTTCTACTTTCTCGATTCCCTCATCGAGCATTTCTTCGGCAATGAGGTGCAGCTGGCTATCGAAGTTCGGAAGACGTGAGTAGATGCGCAGGTCCTCAATGATTTCTGTGGTCGGGAACTGGTATCCTGAATCGTCCAGTGCCTGCCCAAGTCCTTTACCAAGATTGAGCTGAGCCTTTACGGACTGAAGTCGCTCTTTGAGCCACGGGCTGGTTCCTGGAGTGGACAGCATTTCATTAATGGCTTGTGAAAGCTGGATTCCCGATTTCATCAAAGTAGAAAGGGTGAATAGCCAGAGGCTGCCGATGATTAGCCGGTAGAACGACCATGGAGGGGCGGAATCAAAACGCACGCGGATTTTTCCGGTCCATATTTTGATGGTTGCCAGCGAGAACAGGAAGGCCATGATGATTCCGGCAAAGAGAACTGTTCCTGCCGTGGAATCAATAAAACAAGTTACGCTATAGAGAGTTTTTGCTCCGCTTTCCCAGTGTTCAGGGTTGGACAGTTGAGCAAATTTGGGCATGGCGAATCTAGATATAACCAATAGCAAGACAATTAATCCGCATACCCAGAGTGTGGGTTTAAGTAATGCCTTACGCATGGAGCTGACGATTTTCATCCGGGCCTGAATTAAGCGCACGGCAAGATCAAGGGCTTCATAGAGCTTTCCGGAGTTAACTCCACTGTTGATGAGCATGACTTCTTCAGCGGGAACGAATCCGTGCATGGCTTCATCCAGCTTGCTGCCGGAATCCAGTCGAGCGGAGACTTCAGTCAACACACGGGCCAAAGGGCTACGATGTTTGGCGTATCTTTCTTGTAGTTCGGAAACACTGTCTACCGCGCTAACTCCGTGACGGGTCAGGGCAGACAGCTTTCTGTAAAAGCGGATGCGTACCGAATCACCGAAGAATAGCTTGGCAATGATTGTGGTCAAATCAGGCTGTTGCATTGGGCTGCTCCACTTTTTTTGATCCGGCCAGCTCGTCCAAGTCGGAAGCCGAGAGATTGAAGTCGTCAAAGGCCTTGGCGTAGTTCAGCGGAACTCCAAGACGTAGCTCAGTAAGGTATGGATCAATAACTCCCTGCTCGATGAGTTCAATGGCATGGCTGACAAAGGTCTGACCGTTCTGTTCGTGCCGCCAGTGTTTGTAAGCGGCTTCCATGTTTCCTGCGCGGATATTACGTAGGATCACATGGTCAGTGGTGACGATTTCAGAGGCTACGGTCTGGCCGATAATTCCCATGCCGGCACACTCTTTACATCCTTCACCACGGATATGGACGTTCTTGTCACCCATTTTATCCACTGCGCGCATCAAGCGGTTCAGTACCGGCTGCGGAAGACTTTTGCGGCGCAGCTCGTTGTCCTGATCCAGTTTTGTGATCTCTAAAATCGGCTGTTTGCAGTGCGGACAGAGCACCGGCACAAGCCGCTGGTGGTGCAGCCCGGAGAGAACCGTATGGTCGCAGAGGTATTCCAGTGGATCGGGATAGTGGGCCGCACGCAGCAGGGAAACCATTCGAGGAATAATTCCTAAAGCGGAGTTTGCGTGGACGGTTGACCAGACACCATGACCGGTTTGGGCTGCATCAAGTCCGGCAGAAGCTGCTTCGGGGTACCGGATCTCGCCGATCATAATTACATCGGGGTCAGAACGCATAGCACCGGCGATGGCGTTACGATAGGCTGCGCCTCGGTTATCGTCCTGATCATTGGTGCTGACCCGGACCTGTTTGACCCGTTCCAGCGGATATTCCGGCGGATCTTCAATGGCGAGGAAGTTCTTTTCCGGGTGATCCTCGGCCATGCTTTCCATGATGTGCTTGAGTGCGGTTGATTTACCGTGTCCGGTAGGACCGGAAAGTAGAGTAAGTCCTGAACGCTGGGTTAGAAACTGGAAGCGGCGGATGTGTCGTTCTGAATAGCCGAGAGTAGCAAGCCGTTGTTCAAGGCTACCCTTTGCGGTAGTGCGGTCGTAGAGTAGACGCAGGGCCATGAATGTCCCAATGCCATTATCAGCCATGGAGCATTCAAGCGGCTCGGTATGCATACGGATGGAATGCACTTCAGCTGGAAGCCAGTCGCTGCTGACTATTCTGCCATCCTGCCTTTCCTTGGCAATGAACGTCGTATCCGCGCTGTTGGACATGGTTTGATACATGGCCGTGATGACCTTGCGGCCAGTTTCGCCCATGAGTTCACGGTGGTTTTGCAACATTCCCAGCTTGCGGAGCTGAATGGATGCAAAGGGACCGTAATCACCGATATGAATGTCAGAGGCTCCTTCATTGAAGGCGTCTGCAATGATTTCAATGGCGAGATCCTGAATATCACTTTTGGTTTCAGCGCGTACAAAGTGCTTCTTGCGCAGCTTCTGGAATTCTTCAGGTTTGAGCCTTTCGCTTTCCTTAAATCCCTTTCGTGCGGCGTAGCTCAAGAAGGACATCAGGGTTGCATCATCTTCCACTTCTGATGAGATGATAATTTTGCCTTCCAGAAACAGGACTCGTTCCTGAAGGCTTACGGGAATTTCAGTTTCAGTCATCATTTACTCCTTGAACTTCAAGGCAATGTTCTTGCCGCTAGAGCGGACCAGAACTTTATTGGGGGTTATGGATATGACCTTGCCGGGACCGGCATTGCTGCCGACCCGCACAGTCTCGATTCCTGCGGAGCTGGAAAGGGTAGCGGAAAGCCTGCCGTCCACACCTTGGATGGAAACAATCTTGGGCCATGTGGGACGGTGTTTTTTCTTGGTTGTGGATTTTGAACTTAATGGTTCGGTTGGAGTCGGGACTGGAGCGGTCAGCTCAAGCAGTTTTTTGTTTTCTTTGGCGAGCGCCACCTGAAGCTTTTTGTACGCAATCAGACTGCGCAAATAGTTAGCATCGCCAAGACTTACCGCAGGTCTAGCAAAGGTGGGAGTGGGCTGAACGGCTTGTTCTATTGCTTCAGGTTTAGTTGTTTGTTCCTGTTCAGCGGTTGCGTTTTCAGCTGATGCTGAAGCTTCCTGTGGTTGAGCTTCGCCCGTACTGTTCGAGCCGGTCATGAAAGCAGGTATAATCGTGGCATTTGCGACGATGGAATTAGCGGTCGCGTTTGTTGCGTTGGCCTGTGTCATGGCTGAGGTTGCATTAGCCGGGGTCGTGGCATTGGCTGCATTGGTAGCGTTGACTGTATCCACATCAATCAGGAGTTCTCCTTCCGGATTCAGGTTGGCCAAGTCTTCAGCAAAGCCCTGATTACTGGAGAAGACCCCAACGAGAATGATCAGAAAAAGCAGGCTAATAACTCGCATAAATCTGGCCCTCCAAGGTGCATTGGTTGTTGGTGAAGTCGATCTTTGAAAGGACCAGACAAGGTATGGAATCCATTGCAGTGAATAGCGCGTCCTCGATCGTTACCCCGACCGGGAGAGCAGAAAGTTTCCACTCTCCTTTGACCCAAGGAGCTGTGACGGCAACGGCTTTTTTGAGGATCTTGTTATCCAGCTTCTTGGTTTCCGGAGTCTGCCAAGTGAGGTTCAGCCTGGCTCCGAGATTGCGGGTCAATTCATAAAGCCTTGCAGTTGCGTCGCCTTTTTTGATGAGGTCTTGTTCGGGGCGGTGCTCAGCTTCGGGGTAATCAATGCTCAGGTCGGCCAGCTCAGGCTTTGAGCCAAGGGTGGAATTGATTTTGTCAATGGTCGGTCGATTGGTGAAATCCGCTCCTTCCTGATGCAGCCAGGCCATATAGATTCCGTTTGCATCACGCACTATGGAACTCAGTTTCCAGCCTAATGTGTAAGGTTCGGAATTACGAACAGTGCGCAGGAAATCATGAGCAAATGTCGACGGCAGGGGAGTCTCCTTCCAAACCATGGCAAAGAGTTGTTCCGGATCTTTTTGAACTGTTTTTTGTTTTTGCAGTTCCTTCTGGCGGGCTTCATGGGCCAGCCTGCGTTGTTCTGCTTCACGCAGATCCTGCTGGTACCCATTCCACATATACCAGCCTGCACAGGCTGTAAGAATGAATACCACTCCAATGATGAGCTTCAGATTGGAGTGCTCCGGGTGGAGCGGTTGAACCCGTTCAGAAGCTTTAAGCAGCCCTTCAAAATGGGATAGGGATTCATCCACTGACTCGCAGATGTATTCATTGTCCTTGTTCCAGCTGGACATGGATTTCAGACTGGCAAGGTGAGCCTTTGCTTCCGCGCGGGAGCTGAAGAACTGATCGCCTTCAGCAACAATTGTTTTCTTGCTGACTGCGCAGACCCACCAGAGATCGTCGGCAAGATAGAACATGCCGATCCAAGTGTCGGTGGATCTCTCCACCAGCGCACAGGCCAGAGAGGGCAGCCGTTTGATTTTGTCTCCTTCGCAGGAACCAAGGCCATACTGTTGCTTGCGGGGAACAAGGCAATTGTATTTGCGATCCTTGAAGTCTTCGGCGACAGAGCGAGCCTTTGCAAAGAGCTGCTTCTTTCCTTTGCCGTCGAGTATCTGCCACCAGAAGCCGATGGCGTATTCTTTCTTTTTAATTTTGATACTGCGCATGGTTATACCCCGGCACTTTCCATCTCAATTGTGATCATGATTAGGGATTTGCCGTATTTTTGGCTGTGTCCACCTGCGCTGATTCCGATCCCTTTAGATTGCTGGTCGGTTTCCTGTTCAAAACCGGCAAGAACCAAGGTCTGACCGCATTTCATTTTGACCCGCTGGCTGAAGCTGCGGGTAGATACCTGCGGTAGCTGAATGGTCAGATCACCGGAGGTGAACTCCTCCATGGAATCAAGGGAGGAAAGGGTGATGTTGTATTGCAGGATGGCTTTCCGGTTGTTCATGATGTGCGGGATCACAGTCATGGAAAAGCCGGTGGAAACTTCACCCGGTGTCAGCTCGGAGGTCTGCATGGAATTTTCCGTGGTGGTGGAGCTGATTCCGGCAAGATAGGTGTCGCGCTTGACCACCTGAACGGGTAGGGCCTGATTGTTCATGACAATCCCGGAACCGGAAGTAAGCAGGGTGGTACGGCCGCGCTGCTTCAGAGCACGGAGCATAAGCTTGGTATCTTTCCAGTTACCGTCCAGAATTGCGGCGGTCAGAGTCCCGGCACCGGAAATTGTGCTGTAAGGCTGGCCACCGAGCATGCTGAAGCTGGATTGTCCGGCTTTAAGAACGGATTCAATATCAAAGCCGACATCAGCGTTACGATTTATTTCTAAAGCCCAGACTTTTACGGCCAAGGCAACCTGCCTGCCCATCTTGGTGTTCAGGGATTTGATGTATCTGCCTACTCTGTGCAGGACTGGGGCGGTGTCGGTAACCGTGACCATGCCGGCTGCTTCATTGACAACAACCTTGCCGTCTTTGGAAAGCATTGCTTCAATGGATTTTTCGGTGTCTTTCCAGACATCTCCTTCAAAGCTGGCTTTGTTGGTCTGGGCTGTCTGGCTGACACTGTCCGAGGTCCTTGTGGTCTGGCCAACTCCTTCCATACTGCTGGAATCGCCGGAGCTGCCAGAAGTCTGGGATTTGTTGGTAATGGTCGATTCGTATTTGATATTGCCCGGAGCAACTGCAAGGTTAAAAGACTTGGTTTGCAAACGCGCAATTTCAACCTTTCCGCTTTGCTGGTCATATTCCCAGCCCATGCCGAAATATTCACACATGGTGTTCAGCAGATTGGAAAGATTGCCATCATAATTGATGCGCATGCGCTTCTGTTTTTCTTTGCCGGTGGCTTCTTCGGCTTCAACCTCAATGTGCAGCGGTACAAGTTCGTTGATCCACTTGGCGATCTGGGAAGCGGTTCCGATCCTGTTGGTCAGGGTCACGCGCCGGTTGAAGATCGAAGGAAGCCTGTTGTCGTCCAGCTCTACCGGAATGGCTCCAAGGTATGGAGCATGGACAATAGAAACAGTTTTTTTGCTGCTGGCCGCTCTCATGGAAGCTGCACGGCTTTTCACCGAGCGTTCCTGTTGGGAAGACTGGAGCGGAGCGCAACTGCACAGGGTAAAAGAAAAGATGAGTATGAGTAGCAATATGCGTTTCATGCTTAATCCTCGCTGACAACAATGTGTTTGTTTTTTTGGTAAAGGGTCACGCGCAGGGAATTTCCGTTTGCGTGCATCCGAGAGAAGAGGCGTTTGATTGCCCGTGGAAATGTGTCTCTGAAGGTGGCGTGGGATTGCATTTCAAAGTCGTGATTTGCTTTCCAGACCAGCGTGTATTCGGCGCGACCGGCCCAGCGTTTGAGCTGGTCACGAAGACCACCGGGAACGATCGACCAGTTTTCGTTAAGAGGTGATTCAACCTGCTCGGCATCACCGCCGACAAATTCAAAGAATGCCGGGGTCTGGGTAAGTAGACCGGATTTTTCAAATCCTTCAAAAGTCAGGTTGTAGACCTGCCCGAAGGACCAGCCGTCTGAAGAACCGAGGTACAGATAATAGAGTGTGCTGTTAGTGATGGAATCGAAGACCATATTCATATCCAGCACATTGTGATCAGTTGTTTTAGGACTGAACTGGAAACCCTGTTCACGCAGGTTAGCTTCAAATTTCCAGCCGCAGGGATTGTCGGAAACAGTCAGGTGCAGCACGGTGCGGCCCGGAGGATAATGGGCGGCAACCTTGAGCGCTGCTTCCTCAACGATGGAGTCAACTTCGTGCTCTTCATACATTGGCGCGGCCTGTTCAACCACTTCGACCTGTTTGGTTGCTGCACGCCAAGCATTGCAGCCGGTGGGGAAGATCAGCAGGATGATCAGAATCAGGATTCTCATTTGGTCACCTCAATTCTGGTTATTTCCACTTTGGCCTGATCCATTCCGGTTCCGGCCACGAGGATTGCTTTTTCAAAGATCTCATCAACGATCATGGCGTTGCCCTTGACCCGGTAATTGACGATCGCTTCCTGCCCGGCCTTTTCTACCAGCAGCACCGGAATTTCAGTCTGGGTAGAAGTCCTCGGCAACTGAATAAAAGTGCGGATTCCGTCGTTGTATACGCGCATAGGCTTCCAGCTCGCATCATCACCGCTGATGGTGTAGCTGAAGTCCAAAGCGGAAAGATCCACGTTTTTTCCTTCGATCTGGGTGGTGTCCCAGATGTCTTTTTTCTTTTTGCGCTTCAGGCTGGCCTTGAGGACTTTCTGCTGATCTTCCGGATAGATGAAAGAAACATATGGATTGTAGTCCTTGCGCCGGGAGACAAGCTTTAGATGGTAAACTCTGCGGTCGGTGGTGATTACGGCAGTTGTTACGAGTCCGGCATCAAGTGGCTTGATTATGATGTGGGTTGCTTCTCGGCCTGGTGTTCCGGATTGTCCTACAACGACCATCCAGCGCGCGGTGTCGCCGACAATTACATCATTGACGTTTTCACCGGGCTGAAGCTCCAGATCAGAAGTCATGAGCGGGGAACAGATGATGGTTGGCATGGTTGCGCCGAAGACGTAAACAACCTTGCCATTGCTCTGCATGACCGGATTAATTTTGCGGTTGATCCATTCTTTGGAAAGCTTGAGGGCTTCCCATTCTTTGCTATTAAGACGAACGTTTGTTTTAGAGATGTAGTCCGGCTGCGCTATTGCGGTCGTCAAATAAGACTGATTTTTTGCTACTTCAGCACTGTTTTTAGGTGGTGAAGGCTGTGCAAATACCGTGTTCATCAATCCCTGTTCAGAATTTTGCTGTCCAGCTTGCTGCTGATTAGACGCAGCCCAGCAGGAACAGGCGATTAGAACAAAGAATAAGGTAAAAATGAGATACTTCATTTCTGCTCCTATTGTTCAAGAAGTTTTGCCCATGACAGCTCGGTGATATAGACACCGGCAGGGTTGCGGATGATCTGGCTGTCAGTTGTAGGGGAAGATATGCGAACTTTTACGGTCGCTTCATATTTGGTGCTGGAGATGGCGACACCGGAATGGTTGCGCACTGTTTCCAGCCATTCTATACGCCAGCTTTCGGAGCTGACCGGGAGAGGAATGCCCTTGATATCAACCTCAACGAGTACCTTCTGGCCCCGTTCATAAGGGTTGTTCGCCTCGTACCAACTGCGGGTCGCGCCACGGGCCGCGCCGATCACAAACGAGGACATGCGCTGAACCATCTTCTTTTGTAGCCCAATATCAGCGGTAACGGTCCGCCAATTGACGATGAGGTTGGCGATTTCGGCCTGAATGATCCGGGCGGAAATAGGTTCAGCCTGATCAGCACGTTTCACGGCAACAGAATGACCGAGTTTATCCACTTCAACCACGTAGGGAACGACCTTATTCTGGGTAGCCTGAATGGTATTTATCGTTAGCGAAAGAAGGCAGGTAGCAAGCAGGCCAAGGGCAAAATTACGCCACTGGTTACGACTGGTTATGTAACTGCCGTAGCGCTCAAACCATTCTTCTTTGGCGTTGAGGTATGGGGATTCAGTTGTTTTAGACATTGATTATTACTCCATTGGTTAAGGATGCCACCAGTCGTTTGATGGTCCAGAATCTGCTTGTTCCATTTTGAAAGCTTCGTGCTGAGCTTTCACGCTGCTGCGAACTCCGGCCGATCTGCCTTGCGAAAGGTTATCGCGTAAGGCTCTCATTCCTGTGCCGGCTACATGGCCAATTTTGCCCATGCCACTTTTCCCGGCTGAGTCCGCGAAGGAACAAGCTTCCTTAAGAGAATCCATGCTTCGTTTAGCTCCAACAGCACCACCCAACCCGCCACTAAAACCACGCCCAGCAGCCAGAGTGGCCGTACTGACAGCTGTAACTGCGGAAGCCATGGCATTTCCTGTTGAAACATGAGAACCGTTGACTATTCCTGAAACAATGTCTGGGATGGACATGGTGAGAGCGAGTATGATTACTGATGCGCCTAGAACTACAAAGATTTCCTGAACATTTTTTGCGTTAAGTGCTACGAATTCGTTGATGAAAGTAATACTTAAAGAAACAAGGAGTTGCATGACAAAGAGCTTTAAAGCGACTGAAAGTGCATAGCGCAGGAAATTGATGGCATATTCTCTGGTTATCTGCGCACCACCCAAGCCGAGAAGTATGGCCCCGGCATTGAGGACAATGAAGGATTCGCATTTTACCAGCATCATCTGGGCTGCAATAAGAGAAAATGTAATGATTAATGCTATTGCGCATAGAGCATATACGGTACCGGTAATAGGACTCCACACTGATGCTTCAGCCCAAATTTTTCCTAGTATTTTCATGCCAGCTTTGAAAATAGCTGTTGGTGTGGCTTCTGGAGCCCCGGCGTCCTGAGCTATATGGCTAAAAAGAGCCATGATTGAATTGGACCATTCTTTATAGTGGAAAATAGTCACCAACATTATGGTGGAGAACAATACGAACAGAAGCAGTTCTGATATGATTTCTTCTACTGGTGCTCTTTTAATGCCGAGCCTTATTCCTTTCCATACAATATCTATAATGAGCAGATATTTAAAAAGGGCGAGGGAATATCCTTGTATAAGAGGCTCCCATTTATCTGACTCTGTTTGAAATCGATTCAGAAGTATAGAGAGAAGGTGTGTGTCTTGAGTTGGTTCGATTGTTTCTTGAGCGAAGGCACTGGTCGCAAGTAGTAATAAAATTGTACTCAACCCAACAATATAGAAGAACTTTTTGTTGCTTATAAATAAGTGTAAGGGTATATTTTTACAAATTTTAAAGGAGATATTCATTATGCGAACCTTTCTGCTTTTTGTTATGTTTTTTGCCTTTTTTTCTGGTTGTACTCAGAACGAACAGCAGGCTGAAGTTAAGGGAATTAAACCTCACACTCTTGCAGAGGATGCAGCTAAGAGCGGTATCAAATGGGATGAAGAATCGACTAAGGCTTTTATGAATCGGTTTGTTGAGTTAGATTCCTCTGCAAATTCCACTCAACCAAAGGCCAAGGCCAAGAATTAAAAGTGATTGCTGACCGGTTCCGGATCTTCCCTGTCGAGTTGTTTCTTGTAGATGTTTTTGAAGAATGTTTCTTCATGCAGCCTACGGGTTTGATCTTCCTTTTCTTGTTTTTGTTGGAGCATTATTTGATTCTGGATATGTATTGCCATGAGTGCACGTAACTTTCTTGCCTCTGTTATCTGGACTAAAGAGAGACGGTTGGCCGCATCCAGAGCCTGCATACGGCCTTCTGGCGAACTTAAAAGTTGGTCGATGTAGGCATCAAATTCTTCTGATTCGCTGATTTCTTTCAGCATTTGTCCAGAGGCTTTGAATGTTGCCTTTGCTGCTTCATCCACTCTTTCAGACCAATCGGCATAGTGTTTGTAAAATTGGGGATTGACTTCTCCAGAAGGGAGACCGACGAGCTGTTTTGCTGAATTGAAGTTCGGGTAATGAGCGTCATAAACACCATCCAGCACTTCTATGTTTGCAACGGTTTCTTTTAGTCCCATTGTCAGAGAAGCAAGTTGTTTGAAATCACGGATAACGCTGTTCTTGATGGCAAACGGCAGACGGATGGTATTTTTGACCATGTTCACGTACTGCTCGATGTTTTGCTTCACCATCATGATCTGCTGCTGGGTCTGCATCATTTCTTCTGCATAGGTCTTCCACAGGGATTCAAGCTGTTCTATGTTGGTGGCCCGTTCCAGTGCTTGCAGGAATTTGTCACTGCAGTTGGTGCAGGTGACAACCATGGCTGAAGCTGGAGTCGAAACAGTTAAAAAAGCTCCAATGAAAATGGAGGTAATTATTAATTTCATTTTAGTGATTTTCATTTGAAATCTCCTTGTCTTTCTTCAAGCCACTTTTGTGGCCAGTTCTGTCCATGGAGCTTGTCCAACTCTTTGATCCGCGCAATGCTTCCTTTGTCGGAGGAACCAACAAAGGAAAGAGCTATCGGACCTAGGGCCAAGTCAATAAGCCTGCGTCCTTCAGGGGAAACAACGTAGTAATCGCGTTTGGGGGCGGATGATGCGATGATTTCTATCTGCCGGGAATTGAGTCCCAGATTTTGGTAAAGCTGGTACTGAGCTTCCTGAATCGCGGTTGCGTTCGGAAGGAAAATTTTTGTAGGGCAGGACTCCACAAGGACATCAAGGATTCCAGATCGAGCGGAATCAGACAAAGATTGGGTTGCAAGGATTACGGCGCATCCAGCCTTACGCAGAACCTTGAGCCATTCGCGAATCTTTTCCTTGAACACTTTATGACCAAGCATGATCCAAGCCTCATCCAGAATCAAAATGGCCGGCTGTCCGGTCAGTGCTTTTTCAATTCGGTGAAAAAGATAGAGCAGAACGGGAATTAGGTTTTTATCACCAAGGTTCATAAGCTCTTCAATTTCAAAGACCATGAAATCGGAAATTCCAAGATCGTCAACGGGGGCATCCAGTAATGTCCCCATGGCTCCTTGCCCGGTATAGTGTTTGATTGCTTCACGCAGCTCGGTGTCCTGAATACTGTGATAAAAATCTGTAAGGGATCGCAGGTTCGGCGGGTTGTTCCTGATCATATTCATGGCGGAGTGTATTGCATTCCTATGCGCCGGCAAAACGGTCAGTCCCTGCAAGGTGGCACAAGTTTCAATCCATCCCTCAGCCCAACTCTGTTCTGAATCTGATTCTACATGTTGAAGAGGAGCAAATGACAGGCTGGAATCATCGCCGGCTATTTCATAATGAGATCCACCGACAGCCTTACAAAGGGGAAACATAGACATACCCTTGTCAAAGGCGAAAATAGTTGCTTTAGGATAGCGTCTGAATTGAGCTGCAATAATTCCCAAGAGAGTAGACTTACCTGCGCCGGTGGGACCGAATATCAGTGTGTGTCCGATATCGCTTACATGAAGGTTTAATCTGTATGGCGTGGAACCATCTGTAGCGCAATGCATTAGTGGTGGAGAATTGGGAGGAAACATGGGTGAAGGATTGTATTCACGTCCGGACCAGATCGTCGCCAGCGGCAGCAGGTCCGCAAGGTTCATTGTATTAATAATCGGCCTGCGGATGTTAGCGAATGAGTTCCCTGGATGTGTACCAAGCCATGCTTCTAAAGCATTGATAGTTTCTACCATGCAGTGAAAACCCCTTACCTGGATCTGTCTACGCAGTTCCCTAATCGCGTAGTCCAGTTCTTCGGGATCTGAACTCATTAAAACAATGCTTGATGTATAGAAGCCTGCTCCGACAAGTCCGGATTGAATTTCCTGAATGGCATCTTCGGCATCTTCGGTCATGCTCTTTGCATCATTATCTGTTCTGGCATTGGCACTGTTAAATACGCCATCAATTAATTTGACCATTTTCTGGCGCCATGATTTTCTGTATTTTTCAAGCTCCTTGAGGGCTTCAAGCTGGTCCATAAATATGAATCTGTTGGAAAAACGGTATTCGACCGGTAATCCTTCAAAGCAACATAGGATGGAGGGATAGCTTTCAGGTGGAAGCCCGGAAAGAGAAAGCATACTGATATATTTATCGCCGATCTTTGGTTGAATTCCGCCATAAAGATCCTCGTTGCCGATAATTGCATCAAGGTACATGGGGGTATGCGGAAGAACTATGGGGTGGTTGTCGCCTGTGATGCACCTAGTGAGCAGAGTCAGTAAAGGTGAGTATGTTTGAATATGATCAAATTCGTCTTTGACTGCTTCGTCCCTGAGACGAGCCATCTGCATGGCTGAAGATAAAGCGTCTTCAAGCTCATCAAGGGCTGATTTAAATTTGGAAAGATTTTTTTCAAGAGTGTTTGTCTGGACGGCATTTTCATAGGCCATGCTACCCAGCTTTTCGGAAAAGAATTGCGGCTTATAGCTTACTACCAGAAAAGTTTCAGTGGAGTAGAACATTCCCGCAGCCTGAAACATGCGGCGGCGTTCTTCTTCTATTAATTTAGTTACGCGATCAGGGAAAAAACTGGCACCGGCATGTGGATATGCCGTTGATGGTGAGCGAATAGCTTCAACATGGCACATCCAGCCGCTATCCAGAATCTTGAGAGCGTTGTTCACGGTATTGCTGACCGTGCTTAATTCGGCAGCAGTGCTCGAAGCCGTGTCTTTTGCCCTGAATTGCCAGCCGGCCATGAGTGAGCCGTCTTTGCAAAGGATTATTCCATTTTCAACCATGGCAGCATATGGCAGGAGGTCCGGAAGACCTTTGGCTTGGTCACGGTAGTCGTTTAATTTGATCATGAAATATCTCTTTATTTACTAAATGGAGTTGATCGCGCAGGGTAATAAGCCTGCTGTTTTCTGTGTCGGAGCCAGACCTGAAACATTTGAGGATCTTTTTTTGCCATATTTTGGAAAATGAAAAGCGAAGCGACCCAGAACACAACTCCGGTAATCCCTGAAATAATCGTTGTTCCCCCAACTCCCAGAACAATGGCGATGAGAGCGGACACCATAACCAGTTCTCTATCTCCGCCCATGACGAGAATTTTTCTGTTTAGGGATTCATGAATTACGACTGTTCTCACAGAACTGCTCCAGTAAATGTCCAGGTGTTTTCAACTAGAGTAGAACCGAAAACTACGATGCAGATGGCAAGCACCACACCAAGCAGCAATTTTATCGGGCCGGTCATATCATCGTGGCGAAAGATCAAAGTCAGGCCGACACCTACGATTCCTCCTATCGACATGTATTTACCGACGGGGCCGGTAAAGATGCCTACAAAGGTTTCAAACGGTGTGTTGAAGTCCGTGATGGATGTTGAAGCCTGCGCATAGTCAGGAATGAGCATCAT
Source organism: Maridesulfovibrio sp. (assembly GCF_963676065.1). Lineage (NCBI taxonomy): Bacteria > Pseudomonadati > Thermodesulfobacteriota > Desulfovibrionia > Desulfovibrionales > Desulfovibrionaceae > Maridesulfovibrio > Maridesulfovibrio sp. Next base: position 1,353,379 of record NZ_OY780933.1, read on the forward strand.
GCCGGCTAAAGCCAACATCAGAAGTTTGTTAGTTCTTTTCATTGTAGATGTACTCCAGAATATATGTTTGGTTCAGAGCGTCGTATCCGCAAACAGAGGCTACTTCCGAAACGGTTCGCCCTGTCTTGGTGCGGCGAATAAAAATTACAAAGTCCACAGCCGATCCGATTAGATGTGGCATAGGTGACGTGGAAGCTTCCGAGATAAGCTGTTCAATGCGCAGGAGTCCTTCTGCCGCAGAGTTGGCGTGAACGGTAGCCACGCCCCCCGGGTGTCCTGTGTTCCAGCTTTTTAGTAGATCAAGTGCTTCTCCTCCTCGAACCTCACCGACTAGTATCCGGTCCGGGCGAAGCCTCATTGTCGCCCGGACCAATGTCTGGATGGTGGTGCTGTGAGTGGATCGCAAGAGAAGAGTGTTGCGTGATTGGCTTTGGAGTTCAGCCGTATCTTCGATGATGATCAGCCTATCTACCGGGGCAAGTTCTGAAATGGATTTGATAATTCCGTTGACCAGTGTGGTCTTGCCTGAGCCGGTGCCGCCGACCACCACAATGTTTTTTTTCTGAGCTATGGCAGCCTTTATTGCGAACATTACCTCAGGAGTCATGATATTTGCTTCAATATATTGTTCCAAGGTAAAGATATGGCTAGCTTTCTTCCTGATAGTGAAAGAGGCCGCTTGCACAACAGGAGGGAACAGCCCTTCAAAACGGCCTCCATTAAGCGGAGCCGCTTTGGGAAGTTCTCCTTCGACAATAGGTGATTCCTTGTTGACGATTATATCGAGGGCACTTGCGACTAGTGAGACGATCATAGCCGTCTGAACGGAGGGGATCTGCCCCATTTCCTTCATCTCTTCGCCAATCTTTTCAATCCAGAGTTTCCCGTCGGGGTTAACCATGATTTCCACAACCCGCTCATCTTCCAGAGCTGAAACAATATTACTCCCCATGTTATGGAGCATATTGTTTACAAGACGGTCTTCCATCGTAAGTTCTTCCATTATGCCCCCCACACAATTACTGAGATTGAAACTGCTATGGAAAGGCCAAATAAGACGCCGGCAAGGACAGCCAATCCTCTCATCGAGCCAAGGAAGTTATTCATCTGTCCCTGATGTTCATTGATGACGCTCAGGCAGTTTTCAATGTTTGCTTTGACGGCCTTACTCAAGAGGCTGTTGGTTGATTTGCGCACCTCCAGAGCAAAAGAGGAACCATGCTCTTCCATGTCTTTAGAGAGCTGCTGCTTGTGATTTTGCAGCAGCCGGTCATACTCATCCAAGGCGGCGCGATGCATGGTCACTGCAACGAGGATAGGGTCATCCTCATCGAGCAGCAGATTGTGCTCTTTTGCAATGAGATCGCGCACGCCCTGAATGGTGAGGGGGGCATTATTGGGAACTTGCTCAGACATAGCTGGTCCTTACATTCCGCAGGTCACGAGTTCTGTTTTCATTTCATTCCAGAACATTTTCAGACGCTGCCTGGTCATTATCGGCAGATCGCTATCCTGGGCTTCCTGAAAGGTTATTTTTGAGGTGAGCAGGTTTTCGAGATCCTTGCCGAACGTCTCTTTCTTTTTCTGGGGAATGCGGACCAGTGCTGCCAGACGGTCGACATTGTTTTGGTAGACTTTGAATTCTTCAAAACTTTTACCTTTCATGACGATTTGTCCGAAAAAACGGTTCAACCAGACGTAAATGGGTACTTCAAATGTATTGATAATGGAGCGTAGCCCGTTCAAGGTGTCGGGAAGGGCTTGTCCCCCTGTAATTACGGAATGAATATTGACTTGGTGGCCGCTTTCATAAAGAAGCCCCAGAACATCATTGTCAGCCAGATAGCTTGCCAGCGGAACGAAAGTGGCGGCTCCGTTGTCGATTACCATTTCAGAGTCATCGGGCAGGGCCATCATAAGTTCAACGAGCTGATCAAAGCGTCTGGAGTCAATGTCGTTGTCATTCATAATATCCAGAGCGGTGACGTTGAATTTTTTGTAGCCGGCAAAAGTCGCATTTACGGGGTCTGTGTCTACGCAGCAGACGTCCTTTCCGGATTCCAGAAAATGCTGGGTAAGAATGCTGGCGACCAAGCTTTTACCTACGCCGCCTTTTCCTTGAAGAATCATGTTGATTGTAGCCATAGTTTCACTCCTTGTATTTGTTCTCAGACCAGATCTGTTTCAAGATCTTCCTGAGTCACTTTTTTCTTGAAAGAAAATTTTGAATCATTATCAGACTGCCCTGCATGAGGACCGTCTCCACGGAGGGGTACAGGGAGTGCGGAGACGGTCCTTACAGCAGGAGTGCCTGTTATGGCCGGGGATGAGTTGCGAGATCTTAAGCTTTGCCCTGTATATGGATCGAAACGGCAGAAGTGGATGTATGTCATGGAAACTTTGCCTTCTCCATGAAGCTGCTCGTAAATGGCTTTTTTCGTGTAGCCTTGCTTAGTGAGTTCGCGAATTGTTTTTAGATTTGCTAAGAACTCTACGCGTGCGAAACCTTTATTCTTCTGGCTCATTTGGCTGCTCTTCTTTATCAAAAATATCGGGGCGTAATTCGTGCAAAGGGATGCCCAGTACCTTATTGTATTTGTATGCGGCTTCAGCGGATATTTTCCTGTCGCCACTGCAGTGACGAGAGACCATATCGCGGCCATAACCGATCTTCCTTCCTACTTCAGCGTACGACATTTGTTTTTCATGAATGGTTTGCTTAAGCTTGTTCATGGGACTTTGTTGTCATGTGCCAACAAAATAGTCAACATAAAATAGGGGTGTGACAACAAAAAAATATATAGCTTATATTTTATGAATAAAAAGTATGACCCCGAAGCTGCTAGAATATGGGGTGTTATCTTAAAGAGTATTAGAGAGTTGAGAAGCACTGGTGCTACCCTTGACGAAATAGGCAAGACGCTAGGAGTTGGTAGGGATACTGTGTCTCGCTGGCTGCGTGAGGAGCGTGGTGGAGAAAGGACTCCTGTTGCTGATGTTCTTAGGTATATGGGTGCATTGTCTATCCATCCGAAAGAGATTTTCGGTGAAGCTGCATATCCTCCTCCGTCTGCAATGGATTTGCATGTTGCCAAGATATTGAAAGGTACCGCTGAAGCTCAAGCCTGGTCTTACTCTGAGCTGGCTGAATCTTCCGATTTGGACTCGGATGAGTTGGTGAATGCACTTGAGGGAAATAGCTCCTTTTCTGCTGAATTGCTTTACAAACTTTGTAAAACTCTTTCTCAGGATTTGTCTGCTATCATTGAGCGTGCCGCTAAGTTGTCTGAGAACTCAACCGAAGTTGTGGCGCGTAAAAGAATCGCTAGTTAGGCGAGGCCTTTTCAGGGTAAAAGATAATATTCTTTGGGTAAGTTTTTAAAATTTTGCTCAAAATGTTGACATATGACAACACGAAGTAGTATTGGTAGGCCTAGACAAATTACATCTATATTAATCTAGGTATTCACTATGGCAACAATTAATTGGGAACGACCATTAACGGAACATGAGACCGCATTTAAAGATATGCTGATTGCTGGGCTTCCCCCTGTGATCGCACGGCATGATGTGGATAAATATACCGGAGGCTGGCTGTCTCCAAAGACCTTGCGAAATGATGATAGCAGGATGGTTGGCCCACGAAGCCATTTCAAGAGCGGTAAGAAAATTCTCTATCGAAGCACAGATCTTGTGGAATACGGGATTCGGCGGTTTGGAGTTATTGAGAAGGAAATTTTGTTATAGCACTCCTCAGTAACCTGGTTGCGGTTAAAAGTTGTTGCTTATTGTCTGGCTCGGCTCAAAACCCATTTTCTCGGATTCGTCGTGCTTGTTTTTTATTTTTCCAGCCTCAATAAGGTTAATCGTTTTTTCAAGCCATTGCTTGTGTCTTAGAAGATAATCTTGTGCTCTCACAAGTTCTGCCTTTTTGTTATGTAGCATCCGTGTGGCATCTTTATAAAAAAATCCTCCTGAAAAACGTTTATTCCAGGCTTTGACGACAATGTTGTAACAATCAGTAGTGATGATTTGGTCAATTGTGGTGGTTATTTTTACTCCCTGTGGGGGGTACTGAAAATAAGCTATGCGTCCAATTTTAAATATTTTTTTTAAATTAGATCCTGAATTAATTGGTTTGGCTAATTTTAGCTCATTAAAATATTCTCTAACTCTTTTTTCTTTGGTGTCATTAACAGTGGTTTTGAATCTAAGATAGTGAATGGATTTATCGCCATTGTTTGAAAGAGTAATATGAACATTAATAGATCTTGCGTAATTACCTACTTTGTCCTTTATGGGGGTTTCTGAGGTTTTTAACTTGATTTTTTTTGCATAGTTCTTTGAAACAGTAATAATTGCCTGTGCATCTTCGATTTTATTTTCTTGTTTTTTTATGTCGCTGATGCTGGATTTTGTTTTAACGAGTTTTTGCTGGAGCTGGGTGATTTTTTTGCTTCGCCATTCAGTTTCTTCTTTTGCCTTATTGGTTTGGTATGTTTTTTTTAATACTGTTGCACGTTTTCGCAAGTCATCAAAAGTGTAACCATCTAATGAGTTAAGGTTGTTTAAATATGTTTTGTTACCCCATTGAGCGTTCTGTTCACAAAGTGTGTAAACATCTTGCAATGAACAACCTAATCTCATTGAAGATTGGGCAGTTAGAGTGATGTCTGTTTCGCTTTTTCCGTTGGTTAGAATTAAGCTGAAGTACTTAGCCAACTCCTTTCTGTTGTCAGGATTAAGGCTGTCGAGCATTTTAATTATTGAGTCTCGGAAGTTTTTGTCCGAATCAGTTTCAATCTTTGGAGAACCGAAAAAGGCACAGCATAGGAATACAATAAATATAATGGGGAGAAATCTTTTCATGTCAGCTCCTTGGATGGTGAGATTGAAGCTGTCTAGTTATATTTTTTATATTCGTTGATCAAGTACGCATGAGGCGAGAACAGAATGAAATGCTTTATACATATAAAATCAAAGCTGCCACTTTGGTATCTTCTGGGAAATATTGCTTGGTGGCTAATCCTTTTTCCTGTCTGTATATACTATGCTATTGATTTTAATGGGTTTGACTCTTGGTTGGTCGCTGTACTTCTGGCCGCGTTGATTCCTATCGTTTCGTTGATAGGTTTTGTCAATTGGATTGATGAAGGTTTAGATAGAGGGTTTGGGACTGGCGACACCATATATGAATATAAAATTCAAAATTTAAAATTTCATTTGCGTTGGCGTAGACGCAAATAAGACTCCAAATTATAAAAATGGAACCTGTTTTTAGCATAATCTTACGCCAGCACAGATTCACGGCTCTAAAAATATCTGTGTTTTCAGCTTTTCTTTTTGATGAGCTGGCCAGTGATGATCTTTACCGAGTTCTAGTCGGGCGGTCATGGGTCGGCGGTAAAAGACAGCAAGCTTCCTTTTATACTTACCCAGAAGTGATGGCTATGGTTGAAAGGTTGAGTGCTGAAGCTTTGGATCTTCCTTTAATTCAAGAAGTTTCTCCCGCAACTTTTCCCCAAAGAACAAGAGTAAGAGTTCATTTTGAAGATGACTTGAAGTCCTCTGAATTGTCTTTTACCTGCTCAACTCCTTTTCAGGATGAGAACAAGAATTGGTGTTCGTATGTAAGAGGTGTCCGGGAACCTGTGAAGCTTTGTAATTTGGAGCTGGTAGGTAATGAGGCAGATCCGGGGCCAAAGAGGAAAGATAGATGTCAGGAGGTATAAATATGATCAAAGTGTTTTGTGGACAGATGCGCAATCCCCTTCAACATGCACAGGGCCGGATGGTTCAGGCTTTTGAGGCACTGGATAAAATCGAGACTGAAGGCACTTCCTTTGAAGAGCGCATGCAGCTGATAGAACAGCTTAAGAACGATTTGGAGACAATCCAGATGGACATGGAGCGGGCTAAACTGCTGTTTTAAGGAGACACGCCGTGTCGAGTAACGAGGAGCTGCCCCGGTAACACGGTCCTTTGTGAGTCTCTTCGGCTATTAAGTAAACCTTCGGTTCTAAGGGGCTGAAATCTATGTGGACCTTAAAGACAAAACATTATCAACCCTACTACCCCCGCTGAACCGGGGGGAATTATACGAATTGAGCACGTTTAAACCGCAACTGGTGCTGTTCGTGCCATAAACTAAATTTCCATAAAGGAGGCGAAGAGTGGTGAAGATTATGAATGACGAGTTGCGAAGTCTATGTGACAATCTTACCTGTGCTTATTGGGGTAATTTACCATAGAATATGATTTGTATTAGTTCCTTGAACCAAATTTTTGCGTATTTCAAAGCCTTGCCAAAGTGAATGTGTTTTTACCATTTTCCTTTGACTTGTACATAGAAATATCCGCTAAATGGATGAGTTCTTCTAAATTTCGCGACATGTCGGGAAATACGGCAATGCCTATGCTGGCGCCTATATTCACGCTCCCACCTTCAATTTCGATAGGAAGGGCGAGGCTGTCTGTAATCTTTTTCGCAACAAAAATGGCATCTGCAGCAGACTCTATTTCAGTTAAAACAATTGCGAACTCATCACCTCCGAGCCTAGCTACCGTATCTGTCTTTCTAACCAAAGATTTTAGTAATTTGCTGAATTTAATCAACAAAGAATCTCCTGAAACGTGCCCCAAATCGTCATTAATTTTTTTAAACCCATCAAGATCAATATACAGAAGGCCCAAACGACGGCCGTATCTTTCCGCTAAATCAAGTCCCGTTTCCAAGCGGTCATAAAATAACTTTCTATTTGCCAGCCCTGTCAAACCGTCATGCAAGGCCAGAGAGATAAGTCTACTTTGATAAATTTTTCGCTTCGTGATAGCTAACGCCAAAAACCAAGCAACTGTAGTAGTAAATAAAAAAAGACCAGTTCCAAGAAATAAAAGCTTCATTCGCAAGACAGAGGATATGCCCGATATTACCGAATGGGGGATAAAGGTCAATAACACCCAATAGTTGTTAACTTCGGCAGAATTCGGGCTTAAAGATCTCTTAAAAGGGTAAGTTTTAACGAATGTAAACATTCCATTATCTGTGTGCAGCTGCCCAATTTCTCTATTTACCATCTGCTGCCACTCGAGTGGATATTTATTGGGAAAAGTATGATTTTCGCGCCCTGGAACAACAAAACCCCAATCTTTCTCACTATCCCCGCTTACCAACCAATAACCGTCATTATTAACAAGCATTGGAATCGCCATATCTGACCTAAAAGCATTGACTATCTCAGTAATCATTTCTCGAGCATCATAATTTATTATGATATACCCTTGCTTCAAATTGTTCGAGTCAAAAATTGGCGTCGAAAATCGAATCATCGGTTTAAAAGGGCGTTCAATTTTTCCATTCTCAATGTTTAAGTCCATAGGAGAAACATATACTTCATGAATTTTTAATCTTTCCGATGCCTTTAAGTAATATCGGCTTGATTTATCCTGTAAGTTCATACTAGGACTTATAAAATGTTTCCCTTGATTATTATCAATTCGTATCTTTTCTACACCATTAACATCAATAAATCTGATTTGGGCATAATTATCTTTATGAGAGGCCATTTCTAAATATTCACTTGCAACCTTTCTAAGAAAATGAGGTTTCTTAACATTAAAGTACTCTTTAATTTCGTTTTGATTAGCTAAAAAGAGCAAATCACTGGTAACATCATCAAATTCATGCGCTATTACCTTCTCTTTAGTTGTGACAGAGGCCGCTTGATCATCTTTAATTACAGATATTTCTGTAGTTAGTTGAGACTGATAATAGATTGCGACTAGACCTCCAGCAGTACAACCAAAAAATAAAAATAAAAATAAAAAAAGTATGATTGATTTCTTTACTGCTTCTTTTTCATCTATCGTAATTATTATTGAGTTCATTATCATTACATTTCTTAACAGGCTAAAGCACAGACAATTGATCCCATAAAAAATTAGAATCTTAAAAACAACTATTTTCAACAAAACTTAAAAATTTATATATATTATAATCTTTTAATTTAGAAAATTCAAGCTCCTATAGACAGGAGCATACTTACATACTTTAGACCACTCTTTGCAATTTTTAAGACGACGTTCCTGTTTCCAGCTTTTCTCTGTAATAACTGTCTCAGCTATTTTAAAAAGTTGGATCATTTTCCGTACGTACACCGCGACAGACTTAGACGGAGCAACGACTAAATTCGCGCAGGTCACTGAATATTGAACTCATCGTATCTGTTAGCTTCTTCTTAGCAAAATACTGTCTGCGTCTATCCCAAGAGGAAGTTACCCGGGAATCCCCCATTTGTAGATGACTTGAAAAAGTGATTACGGTGTAACTAATGGCGTTTCAATTTTCATCGCTTTATTTTGCATCATTTAATTCGCTTTTTCTGTATAAATACAGCCTTTATTGTGCACGTTCAGTCTCACCTATTTGAATTATTGACTCCAAACTCATCATACTTTATAATAAATAAAAAAACTAGAGCTCAAAATGATAATCACTCTTTTTAAAAAAATAGACAAAACATTTTTCATCTTTTTGCTTCTAAAGCTTATCGTAATGCCTGCTCATGCTCAGTTTGAACAAGGATTATGTAATAATGGTACTGTGTACGTCCCTGCATATTCTCATGTTTATTATGGTAATAGACAATCTGAATTCATGCTTACAGTCACTTTGAGTGTAAGAAATACTGACCTTCAAAATAAAATATCTATCACCTCTGTAGACTACTATGACAACAACGGAAAACTCATTAAAAAATACTTGAAATCTTCTCGTTCGCTGGATCCATTAGAATCCTTCCATATTACCATTCCAGAGAAAGATGTGACAGGAGGATTTGGAGCAAATTTTCTTGTGAAATGGGAGTCTAGACAACAGATAAATAGTCCTTTGATGGAGTCAGTTATGATAGGGACAGCTTCAAGTCAGGGTGTTTCTTTTGTGTCCAGAGGGCGAGAAATAAATCCATAGATCATACCTTGTATGAAATATTCATATGTAGTGGTTCGTACTTAACGTGCCAGTCCGGCCTTTTTACTGGGAGATCGGACACTAAACGATTTTGCCCTCGCCCATAAACCACCCTCAGAAGGCCAGATTTCTCTATATTTGACCGGTACAGAATAATGGAAGACCTCAACTGTTTCAAACAGTAAATTTTAGATCAAGTCGGAAATCTTACAATTCATGAGGCTAATTGATATAAATTCTAAATTAACTTCACTAAACAATATATATCAACTGTCAAAACCTTTTTTCTTTTTTATCCCAATGTTTTTTTATATCTAAAATTGAATTTTTGATAGAGAGAAAAAGTTTAACAAAGTTTGGATCAAAATGTCCTCTGCTATCAGCAATATATTCAAAAGCTCTCTCAGGACGCCATGCTTTTTTGTAAGGCCGAGCCATAGTCAGAGCATCAAAAACATCAGCCAGTGCCACTATTCTCGCTGAAGCAGGAATCTCTTCTTCACTAAGTCTTTTGGGATATCCATTCCCATCCCACCGCTCATGATGAAATAAAGCTATCTCAGATGCTAAAACAAAAACAGGCGCATTGCTTAAAGAAAGAATTTTATGCCCAATAGTTGTATGTTTGCGCATAATTAACCATTCTTTATCCGTTAATTTACCAGGTTTCTTCAAAATCTCATCTGGAACACCTATCTTTCCTGTATCGTGCATTGGGGCTGCTAGTAATAAATCGTCTTGTTCATCAACACTCCAATTCAATGTTTGGGCAATAGCTTTCGCATATGAAGCCATACGCCAAATATGAACCCCTGTATCATCATCATTATAGTGGCCAGCATGCCCTAACATATAAATTGCATCTTTTTGACCTTTACTAATTAATGCTACTTGCTGTTCTACTTTTTTTTCACATGCAAATTGTTGGTCTGCTAGCTCAAGGTGAGTGCTTAGTCGAGCTAAAACAATCGAGGGTGACACAGGTTTTGTAATATAATCAACTCCACCGACTTCAAACCCTTTAGTCTCATCCTCAACTCCAATCATTGCAGTTACGAAAATCACAGGTATCTTGCTTGTAGAGGGATCAGCTTTTAAAATACGACAAACTTTATAGCCATCCATACCTGGCATCATTATATCCAAAAGAATGATGTCCGGAACTGGAGCAGTCTTTGCTACAGCTATAGCTTTTTCTCCGTTTGTAGCAGCCTTTATTGTGTATTCATTACCAAGTATTCCGTGCAGTACACCAATATTTTCAGGTTTGTCATCAACAACGAGAACTACTTTCTTTGGCTTCATTTATGATCCCTCGCATCAAGATACTCAACATAACTAATACACCGTTAAATTTGATGAATATCCACTTCATCTTCATTAATCAAAAGTATCGAACAAGTTAATATATTAACACATCAGGATCAATGTATTTGATTTCATGATTTTAAATAATTCTACTCATTTTTGTCCAAAAATACCACGTAAATCTAATTATCCTGAATATCCATCAATAAATTAACTGTTAATAATCATTTTCCACAATGAAAACGCCAAAGTGGGACAATCTCTCACATCTACCCAAATAATATTTTCATTTTTATCATCTCCCAAAAATTCTTGCAAAAGATTAATACAATAGGTCAGGCCAAATTTTTTTACAAATTTCTTTAACCATATAAGTTATCTCTTTTATTACCAGATACTTATTTTTAAAAACACTAAAATTACGATAGATTAATTTAGGCCAATTTTTTATTTATCCTGCCATCCACATTACTGGCTCTAGGTAACTCACTATAGCTCTTAATTGATTTATAAAATCATTTTAAATAATCTAAACTTATAGTGTTAGAGAGATGTCCATCATATCAGCAATAAGACTTTCGCCTTAAAAAATATTCAAATTTAACCATCTTTAATATATTTTGTTTTCCTAAAATCACTAATTTTTTCTATGTCGCCTGTGTGTATCCAATTAATGATCTCTTTAACTGTCGCTTTGATTTTGTCTCGAATAGCCCTTGTTTTTTCAATTTTTTCTTTCTCAGTCCCTTCTAACTTTGCAGGGTCATCAAAGGGGATATGCAAACGACGCGACATTCCGGGAAATACCGGACACATATCGTCCATAGATTCATCACAAACTGTAATTATATAGGTAAAAGTTCTTCCTTTCTTAAATAAGTCAAAAGATGATTGGGTAACTTTATTCGATAAATCAACCCCTTCTTCCCTCATGACTTTAACGACTAAAGGATTGATAACAGTAGGTTTAAACCCCGCACTTTCAACTTGAAATTCACCTTTCCCGAATTGCTTAAGGTAAGCTTCAGCAATTTGACTGCGTGCACTATTATTAGCACACATAAAAAGAATTTTTTCCATTCTAGGGCTCCTTTTAAATAAAAAATAAAAACACCAGGTCGCTTGCGACATAAAAATTACCTTATAAATAAAGGAATCATTAGAATTTTCTTTACAATTGAATTACGGTTATGTGTTTATGTGAAATGAAGAAAAGATTTTGGGCGCTATCCCTATAGCTTACTGAGAGTTTGCCTGCTCTCAACTATAGGGATAGCTATGTGGGAGTGATATCTATATTAGTTAAACTTAACACTTAACATGACATACACCGGCAACAGTTTTAATGGCTTTCGGGAAGTATTTGCGTTTTAAATACAGTGCCACGTGTACTAAAGCGATGAGTACAGGAACTTCAACGAGTGGGCCAATTACTGCTGCAAAAGCTTCTCCAGAATTAATACCAAATACGGCGATTGCGACAGCTATAGCGAGTTCAAAATTGTTAGACGCGGCTGTGAAACTGAGTGTTGTGGCCTGTTCATACGTCGCATCAGCTTTATAAGACAAGTAAAAGGACACAAGGAACATTAGTAAGAAATAAATACTTAAAGGAATCGCAATACGTATGACATCGAACGGGAGTTGGATTACCTTCTCCCCCTTTAGAGAAAACATGACCAGAATTGTGAAAAGTAGAAATACGAGTGTTAAAGGACTAATACGTGGAATGAATTTTTTTTCATACCACTCTTGGCCTTTGAGCTTAAGGCCTATATAGCGTGTTAGCAACCCTGCAATGAATGGAATCCCCAAGTAGATAAAAACACTCTCAGAGATTTGCCCGATTGCTATCTCCACAGTGACCCCCTGAAGTCCGAACCACCCTGGAAGAACTGTAATAAATATATAAGCGTACGCAGAGAAAAATATAACTTGGAAAATTGAATTGAATGCAACCAATCCGGCACAATATTCTGTATCTCCCTTGGCCAAGTCATTCCAGACAATAACCATGGCGATACAGCGAGCGAGCCCAATAAGTATCAGCCCTACCATGTACTCATGTTGTCCAGACAGAAAGGTTATGGCGAGCCCGAACATAAGGATAGGACCAATGATCCAGTTCTGTATCAAAGATAACGCCAGAACCTTAAAATTTCTGAAGACCTGCCCTAGTTGCTCGTACTTAACTTTGGCTAGCGGTGGGTACATCATCAGGATTAAGCCGATTGCAATAGGAACATTAGTAGTGCCTACTTGGAAGGAATTAATAACATTTTTTATATTAGGATAATAATACCCACTGCCAACACCCGCGAACATCGCCAAAAAAATCCAAAGTGTTAGATACCGATCTAGAAACGATAATTTTTTTACAAGAGATTCAGACATAATTACTCCTCAGTGATAGTTAATCGCACTCCTCAGTGTGTTTAGTCTTGAGAAAATTCAGAAGATTCTGATAATCCTTTATTGGTTGCTTAATTTGAGACAAATCATTTCGCAGCATGGTCAAAATACGAGCCTGAATCGGATTAATAGGTTTTCCCAGCTGATAATATATCCATTTACCTTTCCGTTTACTTACTACCCATCCTGTTTTTTTTAAGATCGACATGTGCCTCGAAACTTTTGACTGCGGCAAATGTAATGCTTCCATGAGATCGCATACACAGAGTTCCCCATGTCCAAGAAGGCTAATTAATCGTAGTCTAGTTGAATCGGAAAGGGCTTTCAAACGTTCTGCTAAATAATCCATGATCTAGCTATGTATCTGCTTATGCGGATATGTCAATGTGAGATTCATATAAAATTCATCTAAGCATAATGTCCATGTTTTTGGCACATAGAGGTCTTTCCCTATGTGTAACTAAACAAAAACATAGAAATTTGAATTTCTGAGGGGCTCTACAGGTAAGTAGCAAAATTATTTAACGACTGAGAGCACAGACGAATGTCATTGCACTCCTTGCGTCATGTTTCAATTTTTTTTGAGCATCTAATACATACAAGCGTATATTAAATGGGGTCCCTATTCTTTGGGGTCCTGAAGAATAGCGGCTATGCAGACATTCTCAATTTCTGTACCGGAATAATGCCGCCAATGCTGATATTGGGACATTTATTGTTATATGGCCAGAACAGTTTGGCCGCGTACCTGCACTCATTTTGCCATCCAAACCTGCAGTACAAATGCATCGCCAAACGTTGAAAACTACGCTGTTTATAATCTCTTCTCACAATCAAGATACATGTTTTGTATGGAAAAAATGACACACACCTGTTTTCTTGCTCTCGGTCGTGATGCTTCGCGCCATCCCGTACGTCAGCTCAGGCAGCGTGATCTCCGAGTCTTTGCTAGGTGATAGTTTTATGTAAGCTTATGGTCGCTATATCTTTGAGCTGTCATTTCGGCAGCCCCTGCTTTTTCCTCAGTTTCTCGAAAAAAATTTGAGCAATTCCCCTGGAGAAACTTTTTCTAAATTGTCTGAGACACAATCAGGACTCGGACAATAGCCGCTACTTTTCAGGCCCCCTAAGAATGGGGGGACTACCATTGCAGAGAAGCGACAATCCTTTGAACAATAAACAGATTTATTGCTGTACTTAACCCTATGTGCCTGATGCTCAGAACCTTTAAAGACAGATATGTTTGTTGCTATGATTTAAAGGTTTTGTTTTACATCCAATGCATTTAGGATAGAGTTTGTTGTAGCCATAGCTGTGTCGAAGTCATATACTCTAAGGGCGTTTATTGTGTCATGTAGTTGGGATGCAAATATTGAACTAGGATTCGCTGCTTGTATTTTTTCTGCTAAATCGACAGATTCTGCATTGTTGCCTTCGATTAGAGCAGAAAGTTCTATTAATTTTTCATAGATTGATTTCGCGTTAAGATTGATACTATCTGACGCTTTACCGTGCGAGTTCTCATTTAAAAAATCTCTGATGGTATCAAAAGTGGAGTCTAGAGTAGCTTTACTTTTCTTTATGAAAAAATCGATTTCTTTGTCTGAATTTTTTATCAAAGCTTTTTCGAGCTCGACAAGAATTGAATAGAGAGCTGTAGCCCCTATATTGCCAGATACACCCTTAAGAGAGTGTACAGCATGAAGTGCCACATCATTACTTTTACTAGCAATAGCTTCGTCTACGTTACTCAATGTGTCACTATAATTGTCTCGAAATTGTTTAAGCAATCTTAGGTAAGTGTCTCTTTTGCCAGCAACTCTTTTCAGTCCTTGTCGCGTATTTAGTAGCTTGATCTTGTTAGTTTCAACTTCTACTGATCCTAAGGCGTGAGCTGTGTCTTGCACGAGATGGTGGGCACTAGGGATAATCCATCGTATCAAAGTTCCATAGAGGACATCAGGGTCAATAGGTTTCGTTATGTGGTCGGTCATACCACTTTCAATACTTTTTTCTTTATCTCCAATCATAGCATGAGCTGTCATTGCAATGATTGGTAGATTTCTAAATCGCTTGTCCTTTCGAATAATTTTTGTAGCTTCCAACCCACCCATTATTGGCATTTGCAAGTCCATAAGTATTGCGTCATATTCAAACTCTTCTAGTAAGTCTAAAGCTTCTGCCCCATTGCTTGCTAGATAAACAGAGATCTGAACTGCTTCGAGTAACTCTTTCGCTACTTCTTGATTTAAAACGTTGTCTTCAACAACAAGTATTTTAGCACCTGCAAGTAATTCTTTTTCTATAATTTGATCTTTTTCTAAGGTGGAGACTGATGCATGGTAAAGATTGGGCTTACCTAGTTTTTGCAGCGTTGCATCATATAAGGACGATTGTGATATCGGCTTAGTGAGATCAAAGCTAGTACTTTCATCAAGCATGTATTTACTTGGGAAAGCAGTGATTGTAATAACCGTTAAATTTTGAGTTCTATGGTCTGAGGAGACTATGTGTAATGTCTCTGGTCCGTCATTGTCTGGTAAGTCCAGGCTAAGCAAAAGTATATCGAAATGTTTGCCACTGGTTGAATCGAAAAGCATTTCCATTCCTTCATTCCGAGATGAGGAGAATTCTGGCGAGAAGCCACACTGAAGAAATGTTTGTTCGTATATAGGCCAGTACAATTCATTGTTGTCGATTATTAATATCTTACTACCATCTAGTCCTTCTAATCTTTTAACCGGTTCATAAGAGAAAAAATCGTCGCTTGCTAGCTCTAATTCTATAGAGAAGAAAAATTGACTTCCTTCTCCAGGGGTGCTTTTCAATTGAAGTTTACCACCCATCAGCTGAATCAAATTTTTGCAAATAGCTAATCCTAGTCCAGTCCCTCCATATTTGCGCGTAGTGGAAGCATCAACCTGGCTAAAGGGTTTAAATAGCTCTTGCTGAGCTTCATATGGAATTCCAATGCCTGTATCAGCAATTGAGAATGTATATTTTTTATTTTTTTTATCTACGGGAACAGTTTCAATTTTAATGAGAATATGGCCTTCTTTTGTGAACTTGATTGCATTGGAGATTAGGTTGGTAAAAACTTGCGATAATCGGAGGGGGTCACCAATAACACACCGAGGTATGTTAAGATCAATATCAAATATGATCTCAAGTCCTTTCTCTTCAGCTTTATCCCGAAGTACTGCAATGGTGTTGGTCAGTAACGTATCAAGATCAAAGGCTTTCATCTCTATTTGAATTTTCTCTGCCTCAATTTTTGAAAAGTCTAATATGTCGTTAATAATTTCAAGAAGGGATGTTGCCGCAGATTGTATTTTGAGGACTTGCGATTTTTGTTTGGAAGTGAGTTCAGAATTGACTAAAATATGGCTCATCCCTATGACAGCATTCATTGGTGTTCGGATTTCATGGCTCATGTTAGCCAAAAAACGACTCTTAGCCACAGTGGCTGCTTCTGCGATGTCTTTTGCTTCTTTCAACTCAAATGTGATTCTTTTTTGTTCTGCTATGTCTCTTACCACAGCTACAAAACGAGGAGGCAGGTTGTTCTCATGAACGTACTGCAGCAAGATATGTACAGGCTTAAATAGTCCAGTTTTGGTCTCGTGCATTGTTTCAAAAGATAAATTATTTTCATCTCCTGTAACAAGTGGGTCGACCATGTTTTTAAAGCGATCTATAGAAAGTTCAGGATTAATGTCAGTAATTCTTAGTGAAAGCATTTCTTCTCTTGTATACTCAAGTTGTGCTGTTGCTCCTTGGTTAACATAGGTGAATAGAAGTGAACTAGGGTCGAAAATGAATACAGCATCATTAATTTGATCTAATGTCGTTTTGAATTCGATAAGAGCTTGGCTTACTCTCTTCCGTTCAGTAATATCACTCTCGACAGCTATAAACTTGTTTACAATGCCGTCTTGATCCTTAATCGGTTGTATGTCCATGTCAACCCAATAGGGACGGCATGTTTTACTGTAGTTAAGAATCTCAACAGTTATGCCTTCTCCTTTACGTAGAGCTTCATTGACAATGTCTACAGTCTGTGAGTCAGTATTATCCCCTTGAAGTAAATCTCCCGGTTTTTTACCTACCAGTTCTTCGATTGAATACCCTGAGATGTCACTAAATGCTTGGTTTATCCATTCAACATATCCTTCTCTGTCCGTGATTACGATCCCATTTGTTGTTTTCTGAGCAACTTTAGCTAGTAGGTCAGCTTCAGATTCCAGTTGTTTAAAGGACGTGACATCACGTCCTTCTGCTATGAGGTAAATAATATTGTCTTGTTCATCGTAGCTTGGAGTGATGGAAAAATCGATAGTATGCTTAGCGTTTTTTGTGTCATTATAAGTGATCTCCATTCGGACAAATTCTCCAGATGAGGCTTTTTCCACAGCTTTGCGGATATCTACAGTTTTATTTGGCTCCTGCCACCAGTCCCCGTCCCAAAAAAAATCACCAATAAGTTGATTGGACACTAATTGTATGAGCTTGAGGGATGCTTTATTTGCTTCTAATATGCGACCATCTGGTGAAAGAACCCACATTAACTGAAAGCTTTGATCAAATAGGCTTCGAAATTTTTGCTCACTATTTTTTAAGGTATCCTCTATGCGTTTTCGTTCCATGACATGCCCAAGATGGTGACCGACATATTTAGCCATATCCAAAAGAGAATGATCTGGTTTTAGTATATTTTCAGAATAGAATTCAAGGACAGCCATAACAGCATTATCCTTGAAAAGAGGGAAAGCAAAAGCAGCTCGAACATTTACCTCCTCAAGAGCTTTGGAACGAGAGAAGTCTTTGTCTCGAGTTACGTTTTCAATCCAAAGAGGCTGGCGTCTCTTGTATACTCTACCTGGAAGACCTTGTCCTGAAACAAAAGAGCTTTGTCGAGTTAATGATATAAATCGTTCAAAACGATTTGGGTTGGAGATACTCCATATATTGGTTGGAAGTAATCTGTCTTCAAGAGTGCTGTAAGTAAACACATGGCCTACAGGCCAGCCTGTAAATTGACAAACAAGTCTCAATGTCTCTTCAAATGCGTCATCAACCGACTGAGAAGTATTGGCAATGCTAGCGATATCTACCAGAAGGTTGGAAAGCTTTTCCCGTCTGTCAAGGTTGATCAGAGAGGTTTCTAACTCCTCTGTTCTGGTTTTAACTCGTTGCTCTAAATCTTCATTTAGAGCGATAATATCTTGTTGTGCAGATTTCCAGTCAGTAATGTCCCGAACCACTCCAACGGCCCACCAGTGTGAATCAATTTGAACGGCATTAATGTGTAATTCTGCAGGGAAGTTACTGCCGTCTTTGCGTTTTGCTACAACTTCTCTTTTTACCCCGATGATTGGACCTTTGCCCGTTTTCGCGAATTGAGCCAGTCCATGCCCCGATGCTATTAAATCTTCTTCTCCGGCAATGAAGTTATGAATATTTTTCCCAAGTACTTCATGGGCGTAAAACCCAAAAATTCTTTCGGCAGCCTTGTTCCAAAAAAGAGCTCGCCCAGACGAGTCTGTCATGATGATAGCATCAAGGACGGTTTCAGTAATTGCTGTTAATTGTCTTTCCTTTCTTTCCACTTCATTTCTAAATTTAAGGCGTTTGATTCTATAGTCTGCCAAAATAAAAGATAAGACCGTACTGAGTAATAAAATGAGCAGCAATAAAAGCGGAAAGACTCCCCACCAACCTGCATGCAATTCTTTTTCTGGTACGATAGAAATGATGATCCAATTTTCATCATTAAATACTTTGTCATGTGGAAAACGGTGATTTTTCTGAATATCAGTTATAGCTACTGTCGCATATGAGAATAAGCCGTAGTCTGTATGAATTTGTCCATCATTATTCTCAGTTATTCTATTCCAAACTAATGGAAAATCTAAGGGCATAGAGGTCGTAATGGAAGTTTCCAACATGAATAGCCATTCATTCTTCGGGTTTGGGTTTTTTAGCCACTGCCCATCTTCGTTTATTAAATAAATATCACCATTCGAATTGAAGTTGATTTTCTCTAGTTGTTCAAGAAGTTGTCCCCCCTTAACATTCATGACAACTACACCGATAGTAGTGCCATCCGATTTTTTTATTGGGCTTGATAATCGTATGACAGGGTTATATGGTTGCTCGATTTCTCCATTTTCGATGTTTAAATCAAAACGTGATATATAAATCCCTTTTGCGGTTTCTAAAGCCCTATGGAAATAGGGACGTTTGCTTTTGTTTTGCAGCTCTTCTTTAGATACTGTGACGACTCTGCCATCGCGGGTTCTATTTATCCTCACTCGTTCCATCCCTGAAGCGTCCAAGAAGCGTATTTGATCATATAATGGATTATTCTTAGCTATCAAAAGGAAAACGGTTTCAATACTGGCTACAAAACTATCAAAACTTACAGCATTTTGAATTCTTATGTCCAATACGTCAGAAGTAGTTGCTATGTCCGTTAAGTATGTTGCCAAAGTTGCTTCGAAAAGGCGTTTTTCACTCATTACGATATTTTTTTCTTCTAATTTGACTGCTTTGGTATATGCAATATCTTGCTGTACTCCAAGTATTGCAGCGATTCCCACAAGAAAAAAAGAAGTAGGAACCAGAAAGAAAAGGAACGTCTTGTTTCTAGAGATTTCTTTAATTTGAATCATTTTGTACTCGTTGGTTTTAAGCAGACAAAGGTAATATGGTGAAGATCTATGCTGAAAAATCTGTTTAGCTTAGATACCCAAAAGTGTGTAGACTCTTTTTTACCTGATAAAAGTAGTTATCAAATAATAAAATGTTCTACAAGGTAGGAGGAGATATATGGAAGGTCTTACTTGGCACAATATTGGTTTTTAATTGTCTAAGGGAGAACTGATAGGAATGGAGAAAACATGAAAGGTACTACGTTTAATCTAATATTTTTTTATGCTTTAGGTTTAGGCGCCTACAAATGATGTAAGCCGGAGTTAAGGTTGTTAGCTTGGAATGTGTGTGCCAATTTTGTCCAGCTGGGAGTTAATATTACAAAACGGAACATGATAAATATGGTCAATTCTGCATGGATGTTGATAGTATGCGCACTCTTGAGGTTTGCTCGGTTCAAAATATTAGAAGGTTTTTGTTACATAAATAAATTTCACTATGCGTAAAGAAACTTAATTTTTTGCTTAACATTAATATTTGGTAGTTGCAAAATTAACCCATTTCATTTTCTAAGATTATTAAGTATGCATTTTCGTTCCCTTGTTCCATAATATTTTCTTGTACGGCCGGAATGGGATCTTCAAGAATTTGTTCTCCTGCTAGGGCTTCACTTTGATTTTCAATATGATTGTTGATGAGAGTGTCTACGCTGGTTCCATTAGGAACTCCACTAAGGGTCTGTTCTAGCTCCTGAGCATCAGGCTGTGCATTTTCTTCTGGCTTAAATGTACTTTGCAAACCAAGTTGATCAGCATAATATTGAGCCTGGTGACTAATGTTGTTTGGGTTTTTATTGCCGTCGTCATTAATTTCTATCTCGTCCATATATGCGTGAGAGCCTGTACTCATGGGGATAAATGGTTCCGGTGAGGCCTCTACGGAAACAGATATGGAATGGAATGTTTCAAAGGTGTTACCTTCATCTTTCACAGTTGTAGTCACGTTTAAGCTGAAGTCCCCGGAGAAGTCTTCTGGGGTGTTAAGCTGTAATCCTTCTATCTCTTCCGGTTCAAGACTCCATGATCCGTCTTCGTTTTTAAGCCCAGCTGAAAGAACAGAGCCTTCTGGCAGATCCAAAATAGTCAGGCTTAATGTTTTGTTCTCAGCTACGGCTTCGGCCTGCATATTCAAATATATAGGTTCACCTTGGGTTCCGGAAACGTCTTCGGTACTGAGTAAAGGACCATCTGGATCACCTTCGACAGAAATGGTAACAGCAATATCCTGAGTAGTTACCAGAGTGTCGCCATCGGCTTCAACGTTGACGAACCCCAGACTTAAATTAACTTCACCAGAGAAGTTCTCCGGTGGGGTAAACGTCATCACTTCTAAGTCGCTGGGATCAACGGTCCACGTTCCGTCCAAATTTTGAGTGCCGACAGAAAGAGTTCCACCTTCGGGCACACCGGATACAGTTATTACCGTAACATTTTCCGAGCCGTCCATGTCTTGATATGAGAAGTTCGCATCAATGGCGATGGCGGCGTCTTCGTTGCCGATAGAGTCGGTCGCGTTGACGATTACCTCATCAGCCTCACCAGCAACGCTAATAGCAATATCCTGAGTAGTTATCAGAGTGTCGCCATCGGCTTCCGCATTGACGAACCCCAGACTTAAATTAACTTCACCAGAGAAGTTCTCCGGTGGGGTAAATGCCATCACTTCTAAGTCGCTGGAATCAACGGTCCACGTTCCGTCTAAATTTTGAGTGCCGACAGAAAGAGTTCCGCCTTCGGGCACACCGGATACGGTTATTACCGTGACAATTTCCGAGCCGTCCATGTCTTGATATGAGAAGTCCGCATCAATGGCGATGGCTGTGTCTTCGCTGCCGATAGAGTCGGTCGCGTTGACGATTACCTCATCAGCCTCACCAGCAACGCTAACAGTAATATCCTGAGTAGTTACCAGAGTGTCGCCATCGGCTTCCTCGTTAACGAACCCGAGGCTTAAATTAACTTCACCAGAGAAGTTTTCCGATGGGGTAAATGTCATCCCTTCTAGGTCACTAGGATCAACTGTCCACGTTCCGTCCATATTCTGGGTGCCCACGGAAAGGGTTGCGCCTTCGGGCACACCGGATACAATTATTGCTGTGACAATTTCCGAGCCGTCCATGTCTTGATATGAGAAGTCCACATCAATGGCGATGGCTGTGTCTTCGCTGCCGATAGAGTCGGTCGCGTTGACGATTACCTCATCAGCCTCACCAGCAACGTTAACAGTAATATCCTGGGTAGTTACCAGAGTGTCGCCATCGGCTTCCTCGTTAACGAATCCGAGGCTCAAATTAACTTCACCAGAGAAGTTTTCCGATGGGGTAAATGTCATCCCTTCTAGGTCACTAGGATCAACTGTCCACGTTCCGTCCATATTCTGGGTGCCCACGGAAAGGGTTGCGCCTTCGGGGACACCGGAGACAGTTATTGCTGTGACAGTTTCCGAGCCGTCTACGTCCTGATATGAGAAGTCTGCATTAATGGTTATGGCAGTGTCTTCCTTGCCAGCTGCATCTGTTGCATTGACGGTTACTGCGTCAGCTACCCCAACAATGTCTAGAGTCATAGTTGACGATGATGTGGCAGTTTCCCCGGTTTCAGGCTCGGTGCTGGTAGCTGTTACCGTGAGGATAAATTCTCCGCTCTGGTTTTGTGCCGGGGTCATCGTCAATCCATCTAGATCATCCGCAGCTAACGTCCATGATCCGTCTGCATTCTGCGTTCCGGCGTCCAGAGTTGCACCAACTGGAACCCCTGTCACTGTGACTTCCAAAATTTCACTGCCGTCAGTTAGTGAGACTCCAAGATCGAGAGGAATATCAGTGTCTTCTATACCTACTGCCTCTTGCGGTTCTACAACTGCCGCATCCGCTATGGGAGCTACGCTAACAGTCAAATCTGTAGCAGAAGAAGCTGAGTCGCTACCGTCTGTGGTGATGATTTTTGCATGAAAATTGATGTCTCCAGAGAAGTGTTCGGGTGGAGTTACTGTCAGGTTCGTGAGTTCAGCACCAGTAACTTCCCATGAACCGTCTTCTTGCAGGGATCCGTGGGAAAAGGTTGTACCTTCGGGCATTCCGGTCAGTACTGCGACCACAGACTCACTGCCGTCAATATCGAATTCAGTGTACTCGATAGTGACGGGAATGGCAGTGTCTTCGTCGCCGTGGGAATTTTGGGAATCCACGATAACCGCGTCTGCAGTGCCTTCAACATCAACGCTGAAATTAGAGGAAGTGGTAGTGACTTCTCCTGTGGAGGTTTCCATAGTGTAGGCGTTTAGAGTCATATCGAAAGTTCCGCTGGCATCCGGCGGGGGAGTGAAAGTAAGATTCTCAAGTTGGGCTGCGGTAAAAGTCCATGATCCGTCACCGTTGTTGCTTCCTGTTGAGAACATGGCATCATCAGGTACACCGGAGATGGTCACACTCATGACTTCTGATCCATCCTCATCCATGAAGTCGGCATCGATATTAAGAGGAACGGCAGTGTCTTCTGTTCCAGTTGTATCATTTACGGTTAGATCGGCGGAATCCGTTTCTGCTGTGATCTTCACACCTAAAGTGTTGGAGAAGCTTGTTTGTGAGCCGTTAGATTCTTCTATGACGGTTTCGACTGTGAGTTTATAGTTGCCGTGCTCGTTTTCAGGAGGAACAAAGCTGAGCTGATCCAATGCAGTGGGATCAACGCTGAAACGACCATCTCCGAGATCAATAGCTCCGTTGATGCTTGCGCCCTCAGGTACATCACTGATGATGACTAAGACTAAGGATTCCGAACCATCGGAATCTCCGGTAGTCACCCTCAGGTCGAGATTTAGCGGAGTATCTTCTGTTCCACTGGAGTTGCCTAGTCGCACGCCGGGATGATCAACAACTGGATCAATGTCGGCGGTGACGTTTTCAACATCTTGTTGAGTTTCTCCGTCATTTCCGGTCTTTACCGCGGTCATGGTGAATTCGAACGAGCCTGCGAAGTCTGCTGGCGGGTTGATTGCGAGGTTGGCAATATTGGGATCGTCTCCGGGAATGATCCAATTACCATCAATAGGATTGTAAAATCCCATATTGGGAGTGGCTCCATCTGGAAGGTCTCTGATTACTATGGATTCCTGACTACCTCTTTCACCGAAATCAGGTATGGCTGTTATTGCAAAAGCCTGATCCTCAGTCCCTTCCGGTGGAGTAACGCTAAGTTCCGGTGCTTCGCTGGGATCGGCATTGTCATCGTCATTACTTCCTATTCCTAACTGATCTCTGATCCAGTCCACTAAATTATCCCACCAACTGCCGCCTCCACCATCTTCATTTATAGCCAGATCAAAAGAAATAGTGCTGGTTGCGGTATCGCCTTCTGATTCAGTGGCAATGGCATGTACGGTAACCGGTACAATCATGCTAGTGTCATCTCCTTTATGAACAAAGGAGAGATTGGCAAGTTGTTCATCAGAAACAAGGAATGACCCGCCACCGATGTTTAGCCCGTCAGTGGGGACTATCTGGGTTCCTTCCAGACCTGAAATGATGAAATTAAGTGATTCCGAACCATCGACATCGGTGAGTGCGCTACTGATCTCTGCGCTGATTTCGTCCCCGGAATCGCCGGAGATTGAATCAGCAGAGAGAGTAGGTGTGTCCGCATCTGCGATAACCCGAACGTTCAGCAGCCCTTCGCTGGTAGCGTTGACTCCCTCTCCATCGGTGATCATAGCCTTGATCGAAAGTTGGAAGTCATCACCGGAATCATCCGGCGGGGTGACGGTTACGTTGTTCAGGTCATCTGGCATAATTCGGAATACACTCGGTTCCTGTTCATCTGCTGCGGTCAGGGCAATTCCGTTTACCGAGAGTATAGCACCATCCGGTATGTCAGAGACTTCAACCCATTCCACTGATTCAGAATCGTCAGAATCTCTTAAGCCCGGATCAAGATTTAATGAAATTGCGGTGTCCTCTGTTCCGGTTGCAGAGCCGTATGAGCGAGGTGCATCAAGGCCCCCGCGAGCGGGTTGATCCACAACTGCGTCAACGTTTACGGTGGTGGTGTAATCATGAGATGCCTGCCGCCCGTCATTTTCCTGCACCACAACCTTGATATTGAGATTAAATTCTCCGGCAAAGTCTTTGGGTGGATTGACGGTCAGGTTTTGCATATCTTCCTGACTTACCGACCAGCGGCCGTTGCCGATGAATACCCCGGTGCTTAACGATGCCCCCTGCGGGAGATCGGATATAACGTAGCTGATGGTTTCCGAACTATCATCATCTGTGGAAGTAGCGTTAAAGTTAAGAGAAATGGGAGTGTCTTCGTTACCCTGCGCAACACCTATTTCCATTTCCGGTACATCGGGTACACCGCGAACCGTTACGTCCAGATTCTGCGGCTCAGAGTATGTCCGACTGCCGTCTTCTTCCACTGCCAGGGAACGTACGGTGAGGGTGAAACTCTCATTGGAATCCATGGGCGGAGTTATCTCAAGAGTGTCCAGCGCACTGGATGGAACCACCCAGTTTCCGTTAGCAAGCGGGGTACCGGCACTGAAACTGGAACCATTCGGAACATCTGAGAATTCTACATATAAAGATTCCGAACCGTCGGTGTCGGCAAGTCCTGCGCGGATGGTCAGTCCTATGCCGGAATCTTCATTACCTAGAGCATCAACTACGGTCAGAGAAGGAACATCGGCTACCCCTATCACGTCGACAGAGAAGTCAACGGAAGAAATAGCGGTGTCGTTGTTGGAACTTTCAGTGCTTGTTGCCAGCATGGACAGGTTGATGGGCCCGGAGAAGTTCTCCGGGGGAGTAAGTTCCAGACTATCAAAGTCTCCGGGATCGACAGTCCAAATGCCATCACCATTATTGGTTCCAGAGGACAGAGTTGCTCCGTCCGGTACACCTGAAATAGTTATGCCTAATGATTCTGAACCGTCGATGTCAGTGAGTTGGGCTCCCAGTGCCAGCTGCACAGGTGTATCTTCGTTGGTGGCTACATCCTGTGCTGTTACGGCTGGTGCGTCTGCATCTGCATTGAAAGTGGCTCTGAATCCATTGGTGCGAGTTGCGGTGTCGCCGTTCTCCGGTTCAACAGTGGTGACCTTGAATCCCAGCCGGACTGTTCCGCTGTAATCTTCAGGTGCGCTAAGCGAAATTGATCCGAGATCATCAGCTGGAACTGACCATTCGCCGTTACCAAGGTCTGCACCGCCGTTAACGGTAAAGCCTTCCGGTACTCCGGTTATGACGGTGGATTGGATTTCTTCAGAAGAATCCACCACCCGTGTATTCAGATTGAGATTGAGAGGCTCGTCTTCCATACCGCTCACACTTCTAACCCTTACCCATGCCCGGTCTGCATCTGCTTCAACGGAAACGGTGATGGGGGAGGATGTGCGTGCGGTATCACCGTCATTTTCTGTGGCAACACTGGTAACGTTAATATCAAATTTGCCACTGAAGTTTCTGGGTGCCTTGATAGCAAGACTGTCAATGTCATCCGCTTCAACTTTCCAAGTGCCGTCAGACTGTCTTATCCCATGGTTGAGGGTTGCGCCATTAGGAAGATCGGATATTTGAAAATGTATGGATTCGGAACCGTCGAGATCAGTAACTCCGCCTTCGATATCAAGTGAAATGAATCTATCTTCTGTTCCGTTGGCATCTTCTGTGGATATGGTTGGGGTATCTGCCACCCCGCTGCTTGATACAGGCAGGGTAGTCGTGTTGCTAGCCGTTGACCCATTTGGTTCAACAGCTGTAGTCGTCACGGTGAGAGTGAAGTCTTCGTTGGAATCAGCAGGAGGGTTAAGGGTCAATCCTTGGAGTTGTCCCGGTTCCAATGTCCATGAACCATCCCCGTTCAGTGTACCTGCGGAAAGGCTCGCGTCTTCGGGAACACCGCTGATCACTAACTGCGTAATGGATTCTGTCCCTGTGATATCTGTAGTTGCAGAGCTGATATCTAGGGCAACTGCAGTATCTTCAGCTGTGCTGGCTGCTGTTACCTGTAAATCAGGGGTATCGGCTACAGCATCTACAGTAACCGGGATTACTGATTTAACGGAAGCTGTTTGTCCGTCAGATTCAGTAGACGTTGCGGTAACAGTAATATTGAATTCGCCCTTGTAATCCTGAGGCGTGTTCATGGTCAGGCCGTTAATATCATCCGGTTCCAAGTTCCATGTGCCGTCTGCATTCTTTGTTCCGGAGGAAAGGTTGAAGCCGTCGGGAACGCCTTCGATTTTAAGGGATAGAGTTTCTGAACCGTCAGTGTCGACCAATAAAGCATCGACGTCGATTGCAATAGAGGTGTCCTCGTTACCACGTGATGTTTCGGTTCCCAGAGTTGGGGAATCAATCACCGGGGCCACAGCCACACTGAATGGTGCGGTGGTTACATCTGTGACGCCTCCAGTATCTGTGGCTGTAGATTCAAGGGCTAGATTCATGGTTCCTGAGAAATGTTCAGGTGGAGTTACGGTCAAGTTGCCGAGATCAGCAGGCTCAACGAACCAACGTCCGTTTCCTAAGTCGTTTCCGCTGGACAGGCTTGCTCCAGCAGGAACTCCGGTAATGACTGTGGAGAGGGTTTCGGAGCCGTCTACATCAACAACTGCTGCTGTGAGGTTTAGCGTAATGGGATTGTCTTCATTGCCGGATACATTGTCGGCAGCGGCTATAGGGGCATCGGCAACTGCGGCGAATATACCATCAACATTCACGGTGGTGTTTGAAGTGTCGCCATTTTCATCGGTTGAGGTTGCTGTAACGGTTAGACTGACATTGCCGGAAAAGTCCTGAGGCGGAATTAGTTCAAGATTATTGAGCTGATCCGGACTGAGCGACCATGATCCGTCGTTGTTGAGGATGCCGTCTGACAGGCTGAATCCGTCGGGAACATCTGAGATGGTATAGGATATATTTTCTGATCCGTCGGCATCGGTGAGGGTCCCTGCAACGTTGATAGCCATGCCGTTATCTTCTTCGGCACCACTGAGGGATGCAGTCAGCTCCGGTGCATCGGCAACAGCGTCAACTGTTACAGTGAATGGAGCACTGCTTACGGCACTTGACCCGTCCGGTTCCGTGGATGTGGCGGTTATTTCAAGGCTCATCTCACCGGAGAAGTCTCGGGGTGGGGTTATGGTCAGGTCCGCAAGGTCGGCAACGGGCACGGCCCATTCTCCGTTACCCAGCGCGTTACCGCTGGAAAGAGTTGATCCTTCGGGAAGTCCGCTGATGACCACACCGAGAGTTTCGGAGCCGTCAGTATCCACAAGTGATGAGCCTAAGGTTAGCGCAATAGGGCTATCTTCACTCCCGGAAACATCGGCCGCACCAACGGTGGGGGCATCAGCAACAGCTGAGAAGGTGGCACTGAAATTGGTGGAAGTTGTAGCAGTGTCTCCCCCGGTATCTTCTGCGGTGGCGGTCAGGCCCAGCGATACTGTCCCGGAATAGTGTTCTGGTGCGGTAAGCGAAACATCTGCGAGTTGATTAACAGGAATGGACCATTCTCCGTTACCGAGATCAATACCGGCAGATATAGTAAATTCTTCAGGAACTCCGGTAATCACAGTAGAGGTTATGGTTTCTGATCCGTCAATGTCCATTGTGACGGCGGAAAGGTCGAGTGCTATGGAGCTGTCTTCGGTTCCTGACACATCAACTGCTTTTACTTCAGGAGAATCAGCTATTCCGGTAATGGAAACAGGCAGGGTGGTACTGGTGGTGTGCGTGTCGCCGTCAGCTTCAGTGGAAGTGGCGGAAACGGAAAGATTGAATTCTCCACTATAATCTTTGGGGGCGGTGATTGTCAGCCCTGCAAGGTTAGAGGGCGCAAGTGTCCAACTTCCGTCGCCATTGTTAGTTCCGGCATTTAGGGTAAAACCTTCGGGCATGTTGGAAACAGTTATAGATAGGGTTTCCGAAGAGTCTAAATCTGTGAGGGCCGAACTGATATCAAGCGGGATCGAAGTGTTATCTTCTGCGCCAGTGGCATTTTGTACATCCAGTTCAGGAGCATCTGCCACACCACTTACAGATACGGTGAAAGTGTCGGAGGTCGAAGCGGTGCTGCCGTCCGATTCTGTGGCGGTACTGGTGATCTCAAAATCAAAGCTGCCGGAGAAATCAGCCGGAGGAGTTACGGTCAGGTTGCCGAGGTCCGCCGGGTCAACAGACCAGACTCCGTTACCGAGATCTATTCCATGACTCAATGATGCTCCGTTAGGAACGTTACTGATCTGCACGGACAGGCTTTCCGATGAATCGGTTAACTCACTGGACACCTCAATAGAGGTGGGAGTGTCTTCCTGTCCAGAAATATTGTTTGCAGATTGATCCGGAGTATCTGCTACTGGAGTGACATTGGCTTCTAGGACTGTTTCGGTACGGGCGGCGCTGCCGTCATTATCAGTGGCAATGGCTGCTACGTCAAAAGTAATTTCCCCGGAGTAGTTAGAAGGGGGATTGAATTGCAAACCGTCGAGGTCCTCCGGGAGCAGCGTCCATGTACCGTCTGCGTTTCTAGCCCCTGCGGTAAGGCTGGAACCTTCGGGAAGATTAGAAATTTCATAGGTCAGCGCTTCTGAACCATCTGTGTCGATGAGAGCTCCAGTAATGGTAAGATCTGCCGATCTATCCTCATGAGTATCACCAAGGGTCGCTTTCAGTTCCGGGGCATCGGCAACAGCTGTAGCGGAAACAGGCATACTTGAAGTCGTTGTGGCTGTGTTTCCGTTTGCCTCGGTGGCTGTGGCGGTGATGGTCAGATTGAAATTACCGCTGTAATTTTCGGGAGTTGAGAGGGTTAAGCCGTTTAAATCGGCCAGATAAAGTTGCCAATTACCATTGCCGAGGTCCGTACCTGCTGAAAGTGTGACTCCTTCAGGTACGCCGGAAATGGTGATTGAAAGTGATTCTTTTCCGCCATCTGAATCAAGGGATGCAACATTGATATTTAATGCAATGTCTGTGTCTTCGTCGCCTGTTGCTGCTGTGGCGATAATGCTTGGAGTTTGTGCGACCGGGGGAGGCGGAGTTTCATCTTCTGCTGTATCTTCACCAGCTAAGACAGCATCTGTTTCGTCCGGCAGCACTGCTTCTGCGCTGGTGACTTGAGCGGTCGAAGTCTGTACAGGAATTTCGGGATTTTGAGGATTTTCAAGGGCATCAGCAGTCAAGTCTGCGGCACGCACGTCGCCACGTTCGGGACTTGTGTCAGTTGAATCTGCTGCCATTCCGTCCAGTCCGCTCTCGGGTGTAGATGCCACTCCTTGCAATGGTTCATTTTCGACTGTCTGCGACTGGGGATCGCTTTCAATCTCCGATGCCGCCACAGCGTTTTCAACATCACCAGTTAACTGCCCGAGGTTGAGCTCGGCGTTTTCTTCTGCCTGATCTGCAGCAGCTCCAGTACGCCCGGCAACAAGCGCATTGTCATCTTTGCGCCCTCCAAAAGGCTGTTCTGCTTGTCCTTCTTGTGGAGCAGACTGGGAATATTCCTGCGCGTCAAGCTGTCTGGCGTCTCTGGCTGTCTGTTCCGCCTGCTCAGCTGCATTGGTTTCGTGATACTGCTTTAAATAATCAAGCTCTTCCTGTCCGGTTTCGTTTGCTTCGGGATTGTCAGCCATGATATGTCTCCTGCAATCAACGCTCGGTGAAGCTGTCGTGAGCCAATGTGAACACTGGTTTTAGCAAATACTCGAATACGGTTTTTTCCCCGGTGATAATATCTACTTCAGCGGTCATGCCGGGGATCAGAACGTTCTTTGTCGGGTCGCTGCCGAGATATTTTTTCTGCGGAGCCACCTCACCATGATAGTATAATTCGCCTTTTGGTCCGGTGAAAGTCGTCGGACTGATCTTTTCCATAACTCCGTCAATGGTTCCATAACGGGCGTAATCAAATGTATCGATACGGATAGTTACGGGCTGTTCCTGATGAATAAATCCGATCTCACGGGGCGAAATCTGAACTTCAACCATCAGGTCAACATCCACCGGAACAATTTCAGCTAGAATTTCACTGGGATTGACCACTGCTCCTAATGTGGTGAAGGGCAGTGATTTAATAATCCCTGCAGCCGGGGAGTTGATTAGCAGTCTATCCAGACTGGTTTGTCTTTCCGCAAGACGTTGTTTGACTTCTGCCAGTTCGGAAAGGACCTTGGAGCGTGCTTCCTGAGCATCTGCAAACATGTTTCGGCGAACCTTTTTTTGTTTTTCTTCAATTTCCAAAATTTCTTTTTCAGTGACCCGGTGCATACCGTCCAGTTCTTCAAGTTCTTTTTTGAATTCAGATTCGCGTTGCCGGGCATTTTGGTGTTCCAACCATGATGCAACTTTTTTTCTTTGCAGGTTTTTATAAATATTGGATATTTCCTTTGCAGATTTAAGCTGGTCCACTAGAACCGAGCGTGTTTTCTTCACAGCCTCCAAATATTGTTGTTTTTGTTGTAGCTGTTCATTCAAAGCCTGAACTTCTGCATCAAGCTCAGCGCGTTGAGCTAATAATAGCTGTTCTTGCTGTTCCGTGAAAAGTCCATCTTTTTTTTCATATTTATTGAATTGAGGAGCCTTGCCGGAAACAAAAGCTTTCAGTCGTTCTGCTTCCAATTCTAAGAAAATTCTTCTGGAAGCCAACTGCTTAACATCTGTTTCCGTTTTTAGGGGTTCAAAGCGGATAAGTGGTTGCCCCTTAGCAACCATTTGTCCTTCCTTGACTAAAAAATCTACGATCTGTCCCCCCTCAAGGCTTTGTACCAGTATCATGTCACCACGAGGTGCCACCTGGCCTCTTGTACGGGAAACTTCTGGTATTTTGGCTACAAAGGACCAGCCGACAAGGGCAAAAATAAATATTGCCGCTAGCCATGAAACTAGCCGTACTGGTTGTGATTCACGTGTTGGAGTAATGTTTCTTTCCCTGAATAAATCAATTGTAATTTTAGCTTTTTTAGTCATGTTCATCTCCGTCAGTGATTATTGGCCAGAAGTGCTGTTTGTTTTTTCGGGCTTTGGGATAGATCCAAAACTTACAGCCAACCCATGATCAAGCAGAAGTACACGGTCGCATTGTTCCAGTAGAGCTTTATTGTGTGAAGCTATGAGCACTGTGCGTTTTCCGCGATAGTCGTTAAGTGTGTGAATGAAGTTGGATTCTTGTTTTTCTGAATGGAAAATGGGGTCGTCGAAAATAAGGATAGAGGAATCCTTGAGCAGAATTTTTGCGATTGTGATAGCTTGTTGCGTATCATGACCTACCCGTAAGCCCCGTTTAGTGAATATGGGGGTATTCAGCCCTTCAGGAAGTTCGTTTATTAGGTTGGGGACCCCTGCCTTTTTCAAGGCAATTTGCATATCCAAATCCGTTGCGTCAGGCTTGCCTGCAAGTAGATTACTGCGTAGAGTTCCACGAAATGGGCGTTCATCAGAGGACATATAACCAAGCCAAGAGCGCAGGTCTTCCGGCTGAAATTGGCGAATATCACGACCTCCGATCATTATGCTTCCGCCCTGTGGTTGGAGCAGTCCGGTTATAGTTAGTAAGAGTGTTGATTTACCTGATCCGTTTGGTCCAGTTATGCCTATAATCTGGCCTTCCTCCGCATTGAAAGACAACCCAGCTAATGCCGGCTCCCGGTTAGGGCTATGACGGTAAACAACTCTGTTTACGGAAATGGTTTTAGGTAGACCCTTTAGCGGCGAAACAAGTGAGTGTTCAAGATTTTCACCGGAAAGGTCCATAAGTCGGTCAATCTGATTTGCAGAGTGGCGAAGTTGATAATAACGACTAAAAGTGGTGGCAAAGGTCTGGGCTGGGGCGGTTATCCGCCAGATGATCATCATTGCTGCTATTAGAGCACCAGCTGTTATACTGTTGTCGAAAACAAGCTTCACGCCGAAGGCTAATGTTGCCAGCGCAGTTATAGCAGAAATGGATCTGGAGATAATGCGCAGCAATGTAGAAACTATGGTGTATTCCCGGTTGGCTCGTGCTGATTTAGTCATTAATTGTGAGTAGCGTTGTAACCACTGATACTCCATTCCTACACCGATGATGTCTCGGATGTTGGTGACTACATCATGCTGCATGGCAGTGCGGTCAGCATTGAGTTTGGCGGAAATACGCATGGCTCTGTCCTCGGCCATGCTGAGGACGGGAATGAGGAGACCGTAGAAAATGAGTGCACATAACGGTACCACAACGAGGTTACCGCCCAAATAACCGATGGCGATCAAAAATATTACAATGAAGGGTGCGTCAAGTAATGTGGAGGCAAAACTGCCGGTTACGAATTCCCGCAGTCGTTCAAGGTCTCTGAAGCGAAGAATATGCGAATCCGCGCTGGACCGTTGTAGAACCGACAAGGGCAGGCTTAACAGTTTGCTTATGGACTCTGTGCCGGCCAAATAGGCTATACGGCTTCCCGCGTAGGTAAGCATTCGTGAACGGACGTTACGGAAGATGGTATTGAAAAAGACGACCAGCAGAACTCCGCTCCCAAGATAGATAAGCGCGTTTTCTGAATGAGCAGGAATTGCTCGGTCATATACATAACGGATATAGAAAGGCAGGGCCAATGCACACAGATTAGTAAAGAGACTGGAGATTACAGCTGTCAGAATCTGCGGCCAAAGTCCAGAAATAGTCCAATGCAGCCACGATGTTTGCGGTGGGCGTTCGGCTGTATTTGATTCCAGCTCATAGAACATAATTTGTCCGTGTCTGGGGATTTGGTCCTCTGGATTAATTATTGTGGCTTCGCCGTTATTTGCGATATGCAGTGCCGAAGCAGTCAGGACTTTGACGCATCCGGCCGGAAAAACTTCTGTAGTGTAGCCCAGCCGGGATAATACGTTGCGCATTCCTGGTAGGTCTAACTCTCCTTCTCCCTTTGACGGTAAAGACGAAACTAGATCTTTGATTGTGCCTTTCCAGCGTAGATCTGTCAGTACTCCGATTAAAGCAAATAAATATTGGTTTTGTTCAATTTTTGAATTCTGGAGTGCAAAAAATAATTCTCCGGTGATTCCCTCGTCTCCAAGAGCACAGGTTATTTGGCCTCTGGAGGCCATATTCTGGCTTTTTTCCATCGCTGTCATTATTTGCCTCCTGTGTTGCTTGAAATTGTGCATACACTTTCAAGCTCCAAAGTGTCCTTGAATGTATCATGCATTGATACGTCCAAGGGCATCATGATGATAGTCGGTCCATCCATTTCTTTCAGTAACTGGACAATACGCTTTTTGCCTGCAAGGTCGATTCCTTCGTCTGCTTCGTTGAAGATCAGGATTTTCGGTTCATTGACCAACGCCCTGACAATTGCAATACGCTGAATCATTCCCTGTTCAAGAGGGCCACC
Source organism: Maridesulfovibrio sp. (assembly GCF_963676065.1). Lineage (NCBI taxonomy): Bacteria > Pseudomonadati > Thermodesulfobacteriota > Desulfovibrionia > Desulfovibrionales > Desulfovibrionaceae > Maridesulfovibrio > Maridesulfovibrio sp. Next base: position 1,387,151 of record NZ_OY780933.1, read on the forward strand.
TATCATGTCTCCTATCTGAGTTCGAAATCCGTTCGGCAGAGCATGGATAAAGGTTGCTAACCCGATGCGTTCAGCGAGTTCGATGGCCAATGCTTCTTTTTTGGTCTGGAAAAGTGAGATGTTTTCAAGGATTGATCCCCGGAAGAGTTGGCTGTGCCTTGATATGAAAGCAACCTTGCTGCGGTATGCGGGACGGGAATAATTATTCAGTAGATGTCCTCCTACTAATAGATTTCCTCTTTCAGGTGCTGTCGTTCCTATCAGCAACCCCCAAAACAAAGGTAAGATATCGTCTCCGGCTTTGCGCAGCATTACTTTCTTGCCACTCTCCATATACATGGTAAATGAGTATTTTTTGTCGCCTCGTGAAACAATGACTTTATCCATAATTATAGAGCCATCTTCAAGAGGGGCTTCGCTGTCGGGAGTAAATATATTGTCGTCTTTAAGATCCCAAATATCTTTGATGCGTTTCTGGATAACTATGATTTTTTGGACCTGTGTCCAATGAACCATAAGTGATATTATGGGGCCGAGGCTGCGTCCAGCAAGGATAGTACATGCAGCCAATCCTCCGGTCGTAAGATAGCCTTTGATTACAAAGACTGCGCCGACGGCAACAGTGGCGATAGTAGTTGTTTTTCCTGTAAGAGCAATGAAATCAGCTAACGCATTACTGGTTCGGTCTAGTTTCAGCCTATGTTTTAATACCTCTTGAGTCTTACCCCTGAATGTCCTGAGTACCATCCGTTCGTCACCGATAGATTTTGCGGAGACGAGCGAATTGAATATATTGGTGGCAAAGTTAATACGGTCATCTTCAAGGTCGTTTGCCTTGAGGGAAGCTGAGCGCAGCATTCGCCCGGAAAGCAGTATGGTAAGGGCAGCAATTAAGAAAAGTGTAAGAGGAACAAAAACTAGGCCCCTGCCGATATACCAAATTGCACCCAAAAAAAGCATAGAGAACGGAAGATCACATATGACTAGAAAAGTTTGACCTGAATAGTGATCGCGTAAGCTGGTTATGTCATTCAGACGCTGCTTAATGATCCCAGTTCCAAGGCTCATAACCGATGACAAGTCACTTTTAAATATTTTAATCAAAGCCTGCATGGAAAAATCATATTCGTATTTTTCTGCGAAAACTGACAGGGTGAAAATTCGTAAATGACGTAGAGCAGCTTCAATAAATATGGCCAGCAGGGCTCCACCGAAAAGGACCATTGCCGTACTTGAGGATTTGTTGGGTAGTATCCGGTCATAGATCTGTAAAAGAACTATAGGAATTGCAAGATTGAGGATATTGATAACTGAGCTGAGCAGTAGAATATCCAGCCGTCTACCTGCTTTCAACGGAGTAACTGAGTGTGTTTTCTGCCTGGCGGTTGTGGCCATAGCTCTCTCCAAAGGTTAAAATAAATGCGATATCTTTAAACATGCATACTGCCCATTTCGTAGAATATAGTAAGTGATATTTTTTTTCCAGCGATTATATTTGGCTACAGAGTAATTGTTTTGGGTGCTGTGGCAAACCTTATTCATTGTGGGGAGAAAATAGGTAAAGATATTTCGGGGAGTTGTTCACAGCAAATCTGAGCAATTATGAGGCCAGGGTTTGAAATATAATCGAATAAAGTTTAATCATGGTTGGGAATCTGGTGTGTGGATACCATATGGAAATTTTGCTTTGGCCGTCTTTTTTTGAGGTGAGAGTATCTTTTTTCTTTACAGTAACAATTAATGAAAATATAAAATTTTTAAGCTGCTATGATTTGAGGATATCTGACATATAAAAATGAGCAGTATCCTGTTGTGAATTATTGCGATAACTGCTTTGAATATCTTGGGGAAGTGGAGTATTTCGGTATTGTGAATGAAGTTCCTTATGAAGATTTCTATGGAGCAGGATGTCGCTTGTGCGGGAAACCGGCCAAAGATGAGCGGTTTTAGCAGAAAGGCTAACAGGTAGTTCATGAGAGAGGCTCTGTAGTGAGTAACTCCACTGCTCCCTGGGAAAGGTCCGGACTAAGATGGGCATACCGCATAGTCATGTTGATAGTCTTATGTCGCATAAGCGTTTTGATCCGGTAAATATCGACGCCGGCAATTGCCAGCCAGGATGCAAAGGTATGTCTTAAGCTATGAAAGACAATTCGTTGGCTTTTGGCTGTGGCATATTTATTCAGTTCTAATTCGTCCACCACAGCCTTGAACTGATGTGAAAGGTTCTCGCGCTTTTTGCCTCCGGCAAGAGGGGGAAAGATCAAGGCTCCGTCAGACTGTTCTTTGCGGTGCATTAGCATATCAAGGGCTGCAGAATTAAGAGGAATACTTCCGCCCGGCTTCTGGGTGCTGCTGAGCATACGCACAGTAAGCAGCTTTCCATAAAAATTAATATCATGCCACTCTACACGCTGGATTTCGCCAAGCCTCATGCCAGTGTTTAATGATAGCTGAATTGCATCGTGTAGATCTTGCCAGCATTTCCTGTGATGTGCAGCTTTGGCTTGCTCTGCTTTTTCAATCGTTGCTGTTAGTAGTAATTTAGCTTCTTCTTTGCTAAGGAATCGCTCTCTTTGGTTCTGGTTGCCGATCTGGGGTAAATCTACGTGCTCAATAGGGGATTGGTCAGGGAATACGACCACATCTTCAACCACAGTCGTGGCTGCCCGGTTGAAAACAGATCTGATAATAGCCATATGATGGAGTACAGTCGCATCGGCCAGCTTGTCATCGTAAAGGGTGTCCATGAATTCCTGAAGGAGATCTGGAGTAATAGCCGAAAGAGGGAATTCTCCAAGAAATGGGTGAATACGCTTGTTTGCCCGCTTAACATCATCCGTCCAGGTTTTGCGTTTTTTGCGGTCGCGTTTCCATGGGATGTAGTACAATTCGAAAAAATCTCTGAAAGTGATTTCTTTGATTTGTTCTTTGGTTTCGTTTGCCTGAGCCTCGGCTTTCTTTTTGGCGTGTTGCTCTTTGAGTTCAGCAAATGTTGTTGGGCCAGATCCTTTTTTGTAGTTCTGTTGCAATGTGTGGCGAAGGGTAACTATTTCTGATACTTTCCACCCTTCAGAGGACCAGCCGATTCCTTCTTCAATCTTTTTCCCATTACGTGACCATCGGCAACTATAGTAGCGGTCAAGTTTGCCTTTATGTTTTCGGTCTGGGAATTCGTAGTAGCGGAGACCTATGGCTCCTTTAACCTTTGACCATTTTGCTTTGCTTGATTTCATTATCCCACTTTACTCCCACTTTTCGCAACTTTCAAGGGACGCTCTGGGACATTTTTATAAAAGAAAGTCTTTAAATACAGCATATAGGGACGCTCAGGGACACATGCTGTAGCCTTGGTATTGGACTCAAAATCCGCCGGGTTCACGCCCTTGAGAGTTCGAGTCTCTCTCCCGGTACCAGATAATACAAGGACTTACAGCTTTATGGTTGTAAGTCCTTTTTTTGTGTCTGGTGTTTTGTACAATTTTTTTGAGGGTGATGGGCTATAAACATTATTATTTAGCTTATGGGAAATAGAGACAGCCTGACTTGACAAGCTGGTTTGATTGGGCGTTACATATTTATGTGCTGAATAAATGTGCCGCTCAATGAGCTGGTGAAGGAATTTCATATGGTCCGTGATGAATCTTAACGGTTTATGTAAACGCTTATTCATAACTCCGTTTCTGCTGATTGAAGTGCCAGTCGCGCTGGTTGGCGAGTTTCTGCGAATGCGGCGAGGATGATTCCAATAAATAGAAAAGGGATGTGCTATGCAGTACTGGGGAAAAACATTTGAAGACGGCCAGTGGCATCATTTGCGGCGGCATTGTATTGAAGTTGCGGCTGTGATGAAGGTTCTGCTGCAGTCTGATGCCGCCCTGCGCAGCAGAATTTCTGCGTTGTCCCCCCTTGATGCGGATGCAACTGAAAACCTGCTTATCTACCTCGCATGTATTCATGATCTTGGTAAATTCTCCCTTTGTTTTCAACATCAGAAGGCTGATCTGGCAATTTTGAACGGAATTCCTGATCCTAAAGGCTCAGAACACCATACTATGCTGGGTGTGAAGTTATGGAGTGCGTACAGGCTCCACAAGAAGATAGGATGCACGGATTCAAGACTTTTCAGTCCCCTGGCAGTTGCAGCCCTTGCGCATCATGGGAATCCGGTCTCTTATGAAAAGATAAAGCCGGATAGACTGAAAAGATTTTTTGGCCTCTGCGTCGATGATGCATTGCAATTTAATGATGAAGCGGTCTCTTTTTTTATAAATCATGAATTCCAGGACGGTTTGCACGATGAATCCTTGCAGGGGCTTTCATGGGCTGCTGCCGGTCTGTTTATCCTGTCGGACTGGATAGGTTCAAATGAAATCTGGTTTGGCCCGGATTCAAGCCCTATTTCCATCTCAGCTGGATGGAAGGAAGCCTCGGAAAAGGCTAAGTTGGCTGTTTCGCAAGCGAAAATACTACCCGCCGCTTCGGCTGAGTCCACTAGCTTTGCCCACCTTTTCAAATATCTCCCCGATGATGCGGTCCCCAGTGTCCTGCAACAAGCTGTTCTCGACCTGCCGGAGCAGCGAGAGCCGGAATTGCTGATCCTCGAAGATCTGACCGGTGGCGGGAAGACGGAAGCAGCTGTGCTGGCCGCGCATAGGGCTATGCGTAGCGGTGCATCTCAGGGGCTTTTCATAGGTCTGCCGACTATGGCTACTGCCAATGCTATGTACAGCCGTCTTGCCGGTACGTACCGCAGACTTTTTAAGGATGAGGACGCTTCATTGATTCTCGCCCACGGGGGCCGGGCTCTGCATGATGGATATCTGGGGAGCATAGTACCTATGGAAAACGGAGCTGACGGGGTAGAAGATGATGGCAGGGCAGTCTGTTATTCATGGTTTGCCGATAACCGTAAGAAAGCTCTGCTCGCTCCTTGTGGTGTGGGGACAATTGATCAGGCCCTGCTTGGTATACTCAGCTCTAAACATCAGGCCCTGCGGCTTTTAGGACTCAGCCGTTCATTTCTTATTGTAGATGAAGTGCATGCCTATGATGCTTATACAGGGCGGCTTCTGGCAAATCTGCTTACTTTTCATGCCGCGCAGGGCGGCAGCGCAATCCTGCTTTCCGCCACATTGCCGGATCATATTCGCAGGGAACTCATGGAGGCATGGGCAAAAGGGCGAGATTTTTGCGGGGCTGATCCCTTGACCATATCGCCGAAAGAGGATGGTTTTCCTTTGCTGACCCGGATGCAGGATCGGTCTGTGCAGGAGATAGCCCTTGAAAGTAACAGAAAAATCGATATGTCCGTTGAATGTGTTTATGATGAAGGCGTGATGTTTCGCAGTCTTGTCGAGGTCCGTAAATCGGGCGGCTGCGGCTGCTGGATAAGAAATACTGTTGCTGATGCTGTCGCCGCGCGGGATTGCTTGATTGAAGAGTTTCAGCTGCCGGAAAAGGATGTGATCCTTTTTCATGCCCGGTTTACCGGTTTGGATCGCATGAAAATAGAACAGCAGGTGTTGGATCTTTTCGGTAAAGAAAGCGAACCGGAGCAGCGGTCCGGTAAGATCCTTATTGCCACACAGGTGGTCGAGCAGTCACTGGATTTGGACTTCGATCAATTGTTGTCTGATCTCGCTCCGATGGAACTGATGATTCAGCGGGCCGGGAGATGCCATCGGCATTTTAGGGATTTTCGGCCACAGGGATACGAATCTCCTTTGATGAAAGTGCTTATGCCTGATCCAGTAGATGACCCGAATGAGGATTGGTATGCGAATTTATTTGAAATAGGGCAATATGTTTACACGCATCCTGCTCTGCTCTGGCGTACAGCTCGATTGCTGAAGGAAAAAGGAGCTATCCGGTTGCCTGAAGAGGCCCGGGAATTAGTGGAAGGAGCGTATGGAGCCGGTTTGGAGGCTCCGGCCGTTTTTGAAGGACAGGAGTTGAAAGCCGAAGGAGATGAATCAGCCGGAAAATCGCTCGCCGGTTTTCTTTCGTTAAATTTCAGTGCCGGGTATAATTCCAATGAGGGACAGTGGGATAATGACACAATGACCCCGACAAGGCTGGGGGAAGAATCTCGTCAACTGCGGCTTTTAAAGGTTGAAGGCGGCCGGCTGTCGCTTTGGGCTGCGTCTGACGATAAATTTATTACCATTAAGGACTGCATGCGTTCCGAAGTTCGGGTAAGTGCCAAGAAGGTGCGCCAAGCGGTTAATAAAGGTTATGAAGCCGAAGTAGAAGCGCTGATGTCGTGCATGCCTGATAAAGGGCGCTGGTGCGAGTGTCTTGTTCTGAACAAGTCGGAAGGTGATGTCTGGGCCGGGCAGGCGCTCAATGTTCAAGGTGAGGATGTTGAAGTTCTGTACAGTTCACAAAGTGGTCTCGAAGTTGTTTGTTAAGGGTGAGTGGTTGATTTTTTAATGGATACTTGAGTATTGTTTTATAGAAAATTTATTTTGCAATAAGTAGACCTGAATTGGCATAAAAAGTTGGCAATTTTTATATTGCTGAAAAAGGTTAAAAAATACTGAAGTTTGCAGGAAGAGTGTTCCCCGCACACGCGGGGATGATCCGTGATCTATCGAAAGTATGTTCGAAAGATTCATGTGTTCCCCGCACACGCGGGGATGATCCGGCGATATCGGGCAGGTTCACATGAACCCCACCGTGTTCCCCGCACACGCGGGGATGATCCGCAATGATTCGTTAATCATGTCGGCAGTGCGGCGGTGTTCCCCGCACACGCGGGGATGATCCGGTACTCTCCTACTGCGCCTGCGCCGACTTTAAGTGTTCCCCGCACACGCGGGGATGATCCGGCGCGTTTCTTCTTCTGGGTTGCCTACCATATGTGTTCCCCGCACACGCGGGGATGATCCGTGCGGGCAAAGGTTCGTGAGAGCGGTGTAGATGTGTTCCCCGCACACGCGGGGATGATCCGAGTGCATGTATTTTGATAGAATGATGTTTTATGTGTTCCCCGCACACGCGGGGATGATCCGCTCTCTACCATCACATACAATTCATCCAATAGGTGTTCCCCGCACACGCGGGGATGATCCGCAGTAGATCAGTGGTTCGAATCCACTCGGACGGTGTTCCCCGCACACGCGGGGATGATCCGATTAGCAATCTTTTGGGGAGGACTTGGATTAAGTGTTCCCCGCACACGCGGGGATGATCCGCTATTGAGTATAACCGCCGGTCTGAGAACATTGTGTTCCCCGCACCCGCGGGGATGATCCGAGTGTTGTCCAAAGCCCATATTCGGTATTTTAGTGTTCCCCGCACCCGCGGGGATGATCCGGTCTATGATGGTTTTCCACGCTGATCCGTCACGTGTTCCCCGCACCCGCGGGGATGATCCGCCTTGGCACGGGTCTAAAATGTCTAGAGGTGCGTGTTCCCCGCACCCGCGGGGATGATCCGACTTGGTTTCAGAGTTCCGTGAATACGTGCGCGTGTTCCCCGCACCCGCGGGGATGATCCGTCTCATTCCCTGTTCAAACAGATCGACCCCTTGTGTTCCCCGCACACGCGGGGATGATCTAAGCGGGGGGGAATAGCTGAATTTTCTCCCCTCGCTTTTTGTCTTAAGTTATTTTTACTATCTCATGCATGGGTTGATATTTCCCATATTGATGGAGGCAACGGTATGAGATATTTTTTTGCGTTTGTATTTCTAGTCCTTACATATCCGTTCTGGGTGCCTTTCCCTTACTTATTATACAAGATATTTACTGCCCCTTCATGGGGGAATTTTTTCTGTTTGGTTTTTTCTTTTGCTATCTTCAAATGTCTTATGGAAGAATTGGTGAATTTTTTGCCGGATAAATCTAAATGAAATTATAGATCCATATCTTTTATCAAAAATTCTGTATCTGCTTTCTTTTTATTAATAAAACAATTATGTTGCCCCTGTATCTGTATTTTATAAAATGTGGAGGTGATTAATGCATTACAACCTTTTGCAGGAAAAATGGCTACCGGTCATCCGAGCGGATGGCAGCCATGACCGCATTGCTCCTTATGAGATCGTTGGTGGAGATTCTCCTCCGGTTGATCTTATTCCGCCGAGGCCCGATTTTCGGGCTGCCCTTATGGAATTTTTGATCGGGCTTGTTCAGACTGTTTATCCTCCTGATCAGGAAAAAGATTGGAAAGGCGGTTTTGCAAATTCACCGTCTCAGGATGAGTTGCGGTCCGCAATGATGGTTCATGAATCATATTTTAATCTGTTCGGGGCACGCCCGCGTTTCATGCAGGATTTTACTATGTCCGAGGAGGATAAGCCTGCTCGGAATCATGTTTCTGCTCTTCTTATTGACGCTCCGGGCGGCAATACCCTTAAGCATAATACCGACTTTTTTAACAAGCGTGGGGCGGTTGAATGCATGTGTCCGGCTTGTGCTGCCATGAGCCTCTTCACCTTACAGGCATTTGCCCCTGCTGGTGGTAGTGGGCACCGGACTTCTCTACGCGGGGGCGGTCCTTTGTCCACTTTGGTCAAGGGCGGTGAGCTTGATGATTTGAAAGTCGGGGCCTCTCTTTGGGAGAAGGTCTGGCTAAATGTGCTTCCGCTATCTAATAAAGAAGCACATAAGCTTCCTCCGGCTCCTGAAATTCCCGGAAATGTATTTCCGTGGGCTGCTCCCACCCGGACCAGCGAAAAATCTGAAATTACCACGCCCGAAGATGTCCATCCTCTGCATATTTATTGGTCCATGCCGCGCAGGATAGTGCTGGAGGAGGCGCCCAAGCATTGCCTTTGTTCCATCTGCGGTGCTGAGTCTGATGTCTCTGTTCCTTCATACCTTACCCGGCCTTCCGGTTACAACTACTCCGATACATGGGCCCATCCTCTTACTCCATACCGAATACAGACCGGAAAGCCGTTGTTATCAGTGAAAGGGCAGGCCAATATTTCTGCTTACAGCAATTGGCTGGGACTTATCTACGGGCAGCTTGATGCCGGAGGTAAAAAGAGCCGTATGGTTCCGTCCGCTTGTGTGCGCCATGCCGGCAGTGAACTCTATGATGCTGAAATAAACGTTGCCGGCTTCGATATGGATAATATGAAGGCCGTGCAATGGTGCGAGCATGAATTTCCTTTTCTCCGTACTGTGAATAATGATCTATTTCGGGAACATACTGAGCGGATGATTGTTGCTGCGGATAAGGTGCGCAGCAATCTTGTCGGCGCGGTGAAAGATGCATTGATCAATGATGCCGGAAAGAATCAGGCCAAGGTGGATAAAAGTTACTTTGCCAATGTGGGCACATCCTTCTGGGCTGCTACTTCCACCCGGTTTTATGAGCTTGCCGCGGATCTGGCCCGTACCGAGGAGGATGACCGGATAGAGAATCTGTTGGATTTGTGGGGGCGATACATTCATTCCCGAACCGGAAAGTTGTTTCAAGAGTACGTCATGTCTACCCATATTCCGCCGGAACGGTATGGCCGCTATGTGGAAGCAGGGCAGAAAATGGGTGCTTTCAACTATAGCTATCTGACCAAAAACGGGCTGATTAAAAAAGGAGAGACAAAGTGAAGTTGTCGGAAGTTTTGCAGCATAGCGAAGAATCAGAACGGTTACGCAAGGTCCTGATTAACTGGCACAAAGATTTGCAGGAAAACCGAGGAGAGCGGGCCAGATTGCGCAGGGAAAAGAGTCCTCTTGATGTTTATATTTCGGAAGATTTTCGGCGCGGGATAGTCAACATACTTTATCAGGAAAATTTTGAGTTCAATGAATCCGATCTGGGGCGTCTTGCTCTTCCTTTGGGTCTGATTTCGCATATTAAAATTTTGGATGACAGTGCTCATTTTGCCATGCTCTTCGCCAAATCAGATAAAGGCAGTGCGTATATGAAGGATGTACGCTTCCGTAAAATGCTTTCCATAGCTGAGGGCGATCAGGAAGCACTGTATGTCATGATGCTCAGAATGATTAAGCTGATGGGTTGCAAGGCCGGACTTAAAGGTTTGCTGGAGGGCGGCTGTTATTGGAATGATTATTCCCGCCGTCGTTGGGCCGAACAGTATTACTCAGTTAAAAAATAAATTTTATAAGGAGATATAAAAATGTCACGTTTCATTCAGCTTCATATTTTGACCAGTTATCCCGCATCCAACCTTAACCGTGACGACCTTGGCCGCCCCAAGACCGTGATTATGGGCGATGCTCAGCGGCTGCGCGTTTCGTCCCAGAGTCTTAAACGGGCATGGCGCACTTCCGAGGCTTTTCAGCAGGCTCTTGCCGGGAATATGGGCATCCGCACCAAGGAAATAGGCAAATATGTTTATCTGGCTTTGTTGAACGGGGTCGCTCTTGGTGATGTGATTAAGGATTTTGAGGCCGGAGGTTCGCTTAAAAAATTGAAAGAAAAAGATGCCATCGCAATCGGGCGCGCAATCGGTGGTGTTTTTGGTAAGCTCAAGCCTGAACCCAAGAAGAAGGATGATGATTCTGCTAAAATGGAGTCTCTTGAAACCGAGCAGCTCGCTCATTTGAGCCCTGAAGAGCTGAGTAATATTGCCGCAGTGGTGGAGGAGTGCCGCGAGAGCTTAAAGGAGCCTTCCAAGGAACAGTTGGAACTGCTTTGCCGTGATTGTTCCGCTGCCGATGTAGCCCTCTTCGGGCGCATGCTGGCTTCCAGCAACAGGCACAATATCGAAGCGGCAGCGCAGGTAGCTCACGCTATGACCGTGCATAAGGCGACAGTTGAAGATGATTTTTTTACCGCTGTGGATGATCTTAACCGCGATGATTCCGGGGCCGGGCACCTTGGTGTCACTGAATTCGGTGCGGGGCTTTTCTATCTTTACCTTTGCGTGGATCGCGAACTGCTCAAGGAGAATCTCGGCGGTGATGCGGATCTTGCCAACCGTGCGGTCGCATCGCTTGCCAACGCGGCCTGTACTGTAAGCCCCGGCGGCAAGCAGAACAGCTTCGGTTCGCGGGCATGGGCCTCCTACTGCCTTGCCGAAAAGGGCGATATCCAGCCCTGCAACCTTTCTGTCGCTTATCTCAAGCCGCTTGGAGCAAGCGAACCTTATGGTGAAAAAGACGGCAATATAACTGTGGAAGGTGCAGTGGAAAGATTGGAAGCGCAGCGTGAATCGTTCGGTAGAATTTATGGAGTTGAGACTGAAAGCATTTCATTTGGTCCCGCCGGTGGAACTTTGGCTGATGTGCTTGATTTTATTAAGGAGTAGCCATGCGGTATTATTTGGTTTTTACCATTTACGGTCTTATGCAGGGCTGGGGAAGTGTTGCGGTGGGGGAAGTCCGTCCTGCTGCTCCGCGCCCGACCCGTTCCGGTCTGCTGGGGCTTCTGGCTGCGGCCCTCGGTGTTCGGCGGGGTGATCCGCTTTTGACGGAATTGAGTGATGCTGCACGGGTGGCAGTGCGGGAGGATCGCCCGGGGTCGGTTATGCTTGATTATCATACCACGCAGGTGCCCTCGGAAAAAAAGAATAGAATTTACCGCACCCGCAGGCAGGAGCTTGGGACTATGCTGGATAAGGATGACAAATTGAATACCATCCTCTCAAGGCGCGAGTATCTCATGAATGCAGCATTCTCCGCCTGTATCTGGTTTGAGGAAGAACCGCCATTTGCAATGGAAGATATGGTGGAGGCTTTGAAGCAGCCCCGGTTAAATGTCTATTTCGGTCGTAAATCCTGCCCTCCGGGATTTCCATTTATGCCGGAGATTGTTGCGGCGGAGGATGAATTGCAGGCCCTTGTCGGCTATACACCGGAGTTGCGCAATCTTTACGGCGCACGTTCGCTGGATAAATGCCCGGTCTGGACTGAGGCTGATCATGGAAAATTCAGCAGATATTCTGTGCGGGACCGGGTGACCGATCATAACAGACGCCAATACGGACTCAGGTTTGAATATCACGTACCGTCATTAAAAACAGGGGAGGAATAAGTTATGTACATGACTAAAATTGTTCTCGACCCGGTTATGATGAAACGAGCCGGGGTGTATGAAGAGCATAGAGCTTTGTGGAAGATTTTTTCCGACAGCTCGGACCGGGAGCGCGATTTTATCTATCGCAGAATGGACCCGAGCAGCTTTCTCGCTGTTTCAAGCCGGGAACCTGCGGAAACGCGCTTTCTGCGGACACTTCAGGTCAAAGAGTATAATCCGCAGCTTGAGGTCGGGGAACGGCTGCACTTTTCCTTACGGTTTAATCCCATAGTAAAACGCAGAGATGAAAACGGACGGCAGCAGCGCATCGATATTGTGCAGGATAGGCGTAAAGAAATGGAGCGACAGGGGCTGCCTCGCACTGAATGGGATAAACGGCTGGAAATTGCCGAGGAAGCCGGCGCGCAATGGATTATGAAGCGCAGTGAAACCCTCGGTTTTGAGCTGGAGCATGGTGAGAATGGCCCCGGGCTGATTGTAGAATCATATTCGCAGGAGCGTTTTCAGAAAGGTAAAGGGCGTATGGTGAATCTATCCTGCATGGATGTACGTGGTTTCGCAAAAGTAACTGATCCTGAAAATATTAAGCGGGCTCTATTTAACGGTGTTGGCTGCGCAAAAGGTTTCGGCTTCGGCCTGCTGCTGGTGAGGCGGGCATGATCCTGCCGAAACTCAAACCGATTCCCCTTAAGGAACGTTCAAGTATGGTTTTTCTGGAGAAAGGTCGGCTTGATGTTCTGGATGGTGCTTTTGTGCTGGTTGATGCCGAGGGAGTGCGAACCCATATTCCCGTAGGCGGGGTTTGCTGTATCCTGCTTGAACCGGGAACAAGGGTTTCCCATGCGGCGGTATCGCTTGCTGCACGGGCCGGGACTTTGCTGGTCTGGGTCGGCGAGGCCGGGGTTCGGCTTTATGCCGCCGGGCAGCCCGGAGGGGCAAGGAGCGACAAGCTGCTATGGCAGGCCGCATTGGCCCTTGATCCGAAGGCGCGGCTCAATGTTGTACGCAAGATGTTTGAAATCCGTTTTGACGGCGATGCACCCGCAGGCAGAAGCGTGGAGCAGTTGCGCGGTATGGAAGGAGCAAGGGTAAAGGCCCTGTATAAACATCTGGCTCGAATGCATCGTGTGAGCTGGTCCGGCCGGAAGTACAATCCGAAGCAGTTTGATGATTCGGATGTGCCGAACAAATGTTTGAGTGCGGCCACATCGTGCCTCTACGGAGTCTGCGAGGCGGCCATACTTGCCGCGGGCTATGCTCCGGCGATCGGCTTTTTGCATACCGGGAAGCCTCGTTCTTTTGTTTATGATGTTGCTGATCTGATAAAATTTGAGACCGTTGTTCCTGCCGCTTTCTCTGTAGCGGCCAAAAATCCCATGAATCCTGAACGGGAAACAAGGCTGGCCTGCCGGGACATGTTCAGGACCAAAAAGGTGCTTAAAAAGATTATCCCGCTGATCGAAGAAGTCTTGAAAGCAGGTGGAGTCCCTGTCCCGGATGATCCTGTATATGCGGTAGAGCCTGCTTTTGAAGACGATAGGGGGTACGAAGATGACGGTCATCGTACTTGAAAATGTACCTGCGAGATTACGTGGCAGGCTTGCTGTCTGGATGCTTGAAATTCGCGCAGGGGTTTATGTCGGTACTTTGTCGGCAAAGGTGCGTGAAACAGTGTGGAGTAATATTGAAGGCAATACAGGCGAGGGAAACGCTGTTATGGCTTGGAAAGCAAATAATGAACAGGGCTTTTTGTTCAGGACAATTGGTGAGAACCGCAGAATTCCAGTAGATTTTGACGGGATGAGTTTGGTTTCGTTTTTACCGCTTGAGGGTGATGATTTGGCCTAGCAAAAGTTGTTCCTGAACTGGGTGAAAAAGTCGGCATTTTTTAAATTGATAAAAAAGGTCAAAAAGTATTATAGGTTACAGGAAGAGTGTTCCCCGCACCCGCGGGGATGATCCGAAAGCCCCGGTTAACCTTGCCTCTCTCCAGCTGTGTTCCCCGCACCCGCGGGGATGATCCGCCCGTCTACATTTGGGTTTATGAGTTGGTTGCGTGTTCCCCGCACCCGCGGGGATGATCCGACTTATGTTTTTCACCCAGCCTTTCCGGGCAAGTGTTCCCCGCACCCGCGGGGATGATCCGAATTATTGTGCGCCATTCTGTGTTGGGTTCGTGTGTTCCCCGCACCCGCGGGGATGATCCGGCCCTTGAAGGATTGTCAGCGTGAACCGCACAGTGTTCCCCGCACCCGCGGGGATGATCCGATCCCGTCTTCGGGCGGGTCTGGTGGGACAAGGTGTTCCCCGCACCCGCGGGGATGATCCGAACTCGACGTTGTATTCAAGAACAAAACCACCGTGTTCCCCGCACCCGCGGGGATGATCCGCACCCCAGTGTGCTTGAATACTGGAAAAATCAGTGTTCCCCGCACCCGCGGGGATGATCCGGTCAGTACGAAGATTGGAAGTTCGACGAAATACGTGTTCCCCGCACCCGCGGGGATGATCCGCATCATATCTATTGTTAACTCTGTCATTTACAGTGTTCCCCGCACCCGCGGGGATGATCCGCGAGGAACACACAAGGAATTCCAACGGTAAAAGTGTTCCCCGCACCCGCGGGGATGATCCGCTTCAATCAGCACCTTGCCGGCAACAAGATAAGTGTTCCCCGCACCCGCGGGGATGATCCGTCTGGAAAACTTGAGACAAGGGGTGGTTTAAGGTGTTCCCCGCACCCGCGGGGATGATCCAAGTAAGGCATTACGGTCCACTCATAGTCAGTCGTGTTCCCCGCACCCGCGGGGATGATCCGATGGACTTGAAGGACAGGTTCAACAAAACTTGGTGTTCCCCGCACCCGCGGGGATGATCCGCCGCCGCAGCCGCCGAACCCGCACAGGTTGAGGTGTTCCCCGCACCCGCGGGGATGATCCGTTTTTTATGGCGTTCTCGTTCATTCCTCTGGAGCGTTCCCCGCACCCGCGGGGATGATCCGGTCAGTTTCAAGCTGGTTCTTGTCTTGTTAGCGCGTTCCCCGCACCCGCGGGGATGATCCGGTTTTGCAGAAACTGTTCTTTAGACTGAGACTGCGTTCCCCGCACCCGCGGGGATGATCCGAGGGCTAAGCCCCTCTTTTTTTGTCTAAAATCGCGTTCCCCGCACCCGCGGGGATGATCCGGAATTCCGATGCCTTCTAAAAGAGAGGAAGAGGCGTTCCCCGCACCCGCGGGGATGATCCGAAACCGTAAACGTTGGTATGGACTTCAACGTTGTGTTCCCCGCACCCGCGGGGATGATCCAACACGCTTTCCGCCTACGGCCTTGTACTGAGCGTGTTCCCCGCACCCGCGGGGATGATCCGGGTGGTCAGCCACGCTAATGTCAAACAACGTGGTGTTCCCCGCACCCGCGGGGATGATCCGGAGAAATGGTTGTCCCTGAAAAAATTGCTGGACGCGTTCCCCGCACCCGCGGGGATGATCCGATTGGCGAGGGTGGCGCGGGCCATTTCCGTGTGTGTTCCCCGCACCCGCGGGGATGATCCGCAAACCCTTTCACGCCTAAAAAAGCTTGCAAGGTGTTCCCCGCACCCGCGGGGATGATCCGCCATTAAAGCCGGGCTGCAGTCACCGCAGGAAGTGTTCCCCGCACCCGCGGGGATGATCCGCCTATCTACTTTCATCCGGTGAAATAGTAGATGTGTTCCCCCCACCCGCGGGGATGATCCAGTGTTGGCATTTGCGGCCGAAACAAATCTACTCGAATGTGACGGATACTGTTGTTCCTGCGTCCGCGGAAGTCTGCATGGCGATGGTGCCGCCCAGGGTTTCGGCAATCAGTTTTGCTGAATATGTCCCTAGTCCGGTTCCGCCTGATTTACCGGATGTTGTGAACTTGTCAAAGAAGACATCACGAATGGCTTCCGGGACGACCCCCTGATTATGTACGCTTATTTTAAGCGGAGAATTGTGAAAGCTGATGAGTACTGTTCCGTTTTGCGGTGAGGCTTCCATGGCGTTCTTGATGCAGTTTGCAAGCATGGAATAGCAGAGCAATTCTTCCCCCTGCACTATAAACGCAGTCGGCTGGTTTCCGGAATCATCGCACAGGTGAAAATTCAATTTTTTCAGGCTTGCCAGATTCCTGTTGTCGCTGAGGACCCTGTTTACCTGCTTGACGAGATCAACCGGGCTGGGAAAATATTCATATTTACCCTGTTCCATTTTATAGAGATCAAGGGAAAGATTAATCATGTTCAGCATTCTGTAGCCGGCTTCTTCAATTTTCTGGAGCATCTTTCGGTCTCCGTCGTTGAGGTTGCTGTACTGCAGCATAAATTCCGGTATGCTGATAATGCCGTTCAGGGGTGATTTCAGGTCGTGACGGGTGATGTGGTCAATGTCGTCACGCATCTTTTCCGCTTTCTTTGCTTCGGTGAGATCTACGATGAATGCGACATAACCGAGATCCTTGCCATCATCACCGGTAAGCATGTTGGCATGAATTTGAACAGGGGTTTCGCTCCCGTCGACATTGCGCAGTTGGCCTTCAAAGCAGGTCAGCTCCCCTTTGACTACCCGGTCCCAGTTTTTACGCACAAAAGCGGCAAAAGAATCATTCATAAATTCGAATGGCTTTTTGCCGACCACATCTTCGCGCGGGGCTCCAACCATACGGAGAATCGCGTCGTTTACATCCACTATTCCGGTACTTTTGCTTCCCAGAATAAATCCTTCTTCAGTTGTCTCGAGTATCCGGCGATATTTTTCTTCGCTGCGGGCAAGCCGGAAAGTGGCGGTTATAAGTTCTCCGTTAAGATGGTTCAGTTTTTCAACGCTTTTGTTTAATTTCTTTTCACTTTTATTCGCATCCTGAACAAAATAATTAACCATTAACATCAATGATATGAATGTGCTCAGCGTGGAGCCGATAAATAACATGTGGTACTGGTATTCTTTGAGGACATAAACACTTGAATCGCGGCAATATAAATAGAGCATGCAAAAGGCGATCGGGGCCACTGCTCCGACAAGAAAGCGGGATGTTTTTTTCCAGTATGTATTGAAAAAAGGAAGGGTTGCCATATAAAGAAGTACGTATTGAAATCCGCTTTTCCAACCCAGCATATGCACGGTGAGATATTGATGCGAGAGCAGTTCACAACAGGCCAGCAGGAAGGCGGCATTGTGGAATCCTTTTTTGTTGATGAAAAAAGCCAGAAGAAATACGGGAACACTGAACAAAAAGTTAAACCATACAAGCGGTAAAACTCCAAGACACAGGAAAATAATTCCCAATGCAATATGACCGGCAAAAGCATATCCATAAGCAACCTGAACCACTCTGCAGAACCTGTCTGTACGTGGTGTTCTAGTGAGTGCCTTTGTGCCTTGTAAAAACATATATATTATCCTTAATAAATTACTAAAAAAGAATGCGCCGTGATTCGGCTTAGAATGTTCTTCGTCGTTCGTATTAGTGATTTTAAAAAAAATCCTCATACATATTATTGAATATTTTGAGGACAAAACAAAGAGACAAATTTCAGATTTACAAATCTAGTCAAATAGCAAATACTGCCCCCGGATATCCGGGGGAACTGATTATAATAACCAATCTAAAAACACGAGTTTGAAAGCTATGGAAAATTTGCCTAATTGCCCGCAGTGTAAATCGGAATATGTATATTCGGATGGCAGTGTTCTCATCTGTCCTGAGTGCGGCCTTGAATTTCAGCCTGAAGACGCTGCGGAAAAAGTATATAAAGATGCTAACGGAACCGTCCTCGCCGACGGCGACACCGTCATAGTCACACAAAACTTAAAAGTCAAAGGTGCTTCCGATATTAAAAAAGGCACTAAGGTCAAAAATATAAGACTGGTGGAACCTGAAGACGGAATTCATGATATCTCATGTAAAATTCCCGGGTTCGGCTCAATGATGCTTAAAACATCGGTAGTGAAAAAAGCCTGATTCAGCCATGAAAAGATACCGGTCATCCTGATCGGTATCTTTTTTTTAAAATTTCACCTCCCCATCCCAGCCGGGAATTATATGATTTTCACGGTTGCGGACCTTTGCTCGCTACGCTATTGTGTCCTCCGGTCGGCAGTTCACCAAGGCGTCGTCTGCCCCTCGCGGGGTATGCTAAACCTGCCGTTTTTATTTTCCGCCCGACACTTATCCCGTGCCGAGTCGGAAGGACGACCACCGGCAATCCCTTTCCCATGCGGTAGGCACGAAAGCGAGGATAAGCCATGTCTCGAACTCAACTGCCACTCATCATTAACGATGTTTCGGCCCTATCACGTTCACTGCGTAAGCAGCTTCAATGCACTGAGAATGTTCCCAGCCATGTGGAAATGCTGAATCTGCTGGCCAAATCGGCCGGCTACAAGAATTTTCAGCACCTCAAGGCAGAACTGGCCCCAGCCCATGAACCGGAACCGGAAATTAACCGCAAGCGGTTGAACAAGGCGGCAGGGTACTTTGATCTTAACGGCAGACTTAGTCGCTGGCCCAAAAAATACAGTATGCGTGTCCTTTGCCTTTGGGGTCTCTGGTCCCGGCTTCCGGCGCGCATAGCAATGACCGAACTGGAGCTGGACGAAAAATTGATTCTAAACCACAGCTTTTGTGACCATACCATGCTCCGGCGTTGGCTGGTCGATGAGAAGCTGGTTTCGCGAACACCCGACGGACGCGAATATAGGCGTATTGAATCCCGCCCTCCGTTTGAGGCTTTGGAACTAATCAAGCGTGTGAATAAATAGGAAAGAGGGTGCCTGCTTTAAAGTGGGCACCCTCTTGTTTTTGATAGATGTTACACTACTTAAAACATAAGTAGTGGCTGTTAAAACCGTCTTTCGGGATATCGGCCACTTCTACTCTGCTGAATCCGGCAGCCCTGCATATCTCGACGGCCTTTTCCCGGCCCCACATCATACCTAAGCCTGCTCCTTCATTCATCAGCCCGACAGGCATGCAATGCATCAGGCTGACAGTGTAAAGGAAGCTACCCATGGGATGCTTCATATTTCCGGATATGGACGATTCTGCTTTAATGTCAACCATGGAAAAAATGCCTCCGGTCTTCAGTAGCTTGCGGATATTTTGCAAGGCCTCAAAAGGGCGTGTCTGGTCGTGGATGGAATCAAAGGCGGTGATATAATCAAACTGCTGCGGAACAAAATCTTTTCCGGCGGCATCGCGAACAAGGAATGTAATATTTTTCAGGCCTAGTTCCTTGATCCGTTCCCGTGCATTAATTATCGATTCTTCTGATATATCAAATCCGGTGAAGTGCGATTCCGGAAAGGCGCGCGCCATAACTTCAAGTGCCACACCTTCGGCGCAACCTATATCGCAAACGGAGATTCCCGCCTCAAGACGCCGGACCATTTCGCCGTCCATGACTGAAGGCAGAAATGTTTGCACCAGTATGTCGCGGTGCTTGGCATCAGCCAGTTCCTGCATAAATGAATAGAACTTAGGATATTGCGAGTAGGGGATACCTATTCCGCTTTTCATGCCTTGCAGCACTCCCTGCCGAGCACAATCAGTGAGCAGGGGTATTTCCTGCGTATATACCCCGAGATTGGAACTTCCTCCGGAAAGACAAAGGAACGGAATGTATTCTTCGGGCAACTCAAAGAGTTCGTCTCCATCTCCGTTCGTGCTGACCTCGATTATCCCGCCACAGACCATAATTCCCAGCCATTCACGTAGATAGCGCTCATTTAGATCCGTCCCGGAAGTTATTTCAGCGCAGCCGGCAGGCCCCTCCAAATGTGCCATAATTTCAAATATGCCGGTTTCATAACCTATGCCCATAGCTAGATTAAGAGCGCCGTAATTGAGAACATCACACATTTTTTTACTGAATCTCGCAGCCTTGTCGTTCATTTCGTTTTCTCCGCTTATAGTGAGCGCAAAAAAATTATATTTTTGTTTTTTTATGACACATAGTTGCAATTCCACTTAATAAAATATGAACTTGAACGATTTTCATAATATTAAAAATCAGCTATTAGTTGGTTAGAACTGAAAGTTATATAGAACAACAGCCTTAAGAGGTTCTGATGCCATTGCCGACAGATTTCGCTCCTGCTGAACGAGATGAACAATCCACCATAGAACAAATAGCGCAAGCTATAAGCAATGATCCTCTGGCTGCGGCTCTTGAAGCCATTCCTGTGCCGCTTATAATAATCAACACGTACAGGCAGGTGGTTTTCTGCAATCCGGTTTTCAAGCCAATATCGAAGTACAGCAAAAGGCAGAATACGATAGGACTGCGCCCCGGAGAAGCTCTGGGATGCATCCATGCGGACGTTAACGAAGGCGGGTGCGGTACCAGCCTCTTTTGCAGGGATTGCGGTGCTGCAGCTGCCATCCTCCGGTCTCTTCAGGGGGCCGCACATACTGAAGAGTGCCGTCTGGTACGGCATACCCCGGATCACGATGAATCACTTGTTCTGCAGGTTTTTACTTCTCCATTCGAATACCATGGTAATAATCTCGTCATATTCACCGTAATCGATATCTCCCATGAGAAAAGAAAGAAGAATCTTGAGCACATGTTTTTTCATGATATCCTGAACCTAGCCACCGGTGTGAAATATGCTTCTCAAATGCTCTGTAAAGTAAATACTTCAGAGCGCATGGACAATCAATGCCGGAAAATAGACCGGGCTTTAACCCAGATGACCGAAGAGATTCAGGCTCAGAAAGATCTTTGCAAAGCAGAAGATGGAACACTGAAAATAAATATGCGGATGACGCAGTCCGGCGATATCCTGACCCGCATATGGGATATTTATACAGGGAACCCCCTGTGCGCAGAAAGGCAGATTTCCATTGCGGAAGACAGCGAAGATTTTATTTTTTACACTGACCAGACCATTTTTGCACGCATTATGGGCAATATGGTAAAAAATGCTCTTGAGGCTTCCAATCCGGGAGAGACGATAACCATCGGATGCCGGAAAAAAGATAAAGAGGTTATTTTTTGGGGCCACAACAACGCTGTGATGCCGGATAAAATTCAGCGGCAGATGTTTAAAAGAGCTTTCTCCACAAAAGGCGAGGGGCGGGGTATGGGAACTTATAGCATGAAGTTGCTGGTGGAAAAATATCTCGGGGGAAAGATTTCATTTGAGTCAACTCAGGAGATAGGAACGGTATTTTCAATTGCTTTGCCCATGACCGAAGATCAGGATAAGTCGTAATTCTCTCAGGTACGAAAAGAAATTTTCATTTTTCTGAATAAAATTGTTGACAACTTAGGCGACTGTCTTTAGAAATAATTCCTCCTGAGGGCGGATAGCTCAGTTGGGAGAGCATCGGCCTTACAAGCCGAGGGTCACAGGTTCGAGCCCTGTTCCGCCTACCACCTCAGATACTAAACGTTGCTTAACACGTTTAATATACGCGGAGCCGTAGTTAAGCTGGTTATAACGCCGGCCTGTCACGCCGGAGGCCGAGGGTTCGAGTCCCTTCGGCTCCGCCACTTTTCTAGAAAAGCCATCAATCGCAAGATTGGTGGCTTTTTCTTGTTTTGGATTCATGCATATTTTCCAACCCCCCAAGTAGAGCTCAGCCCTTTTTAAAGTATTGTCTTTTGCGTCTGATTTGGTAAAAAGAAGAATATTTGTCGATTAAGTTGTTATCTTTTTTTTTTGCTCGGCATCTTTTTTTTGCTCGGCATCATTTTATTTTGTTCGCGAAATCTCGGGATACCAGTTTCATACAGCATGTTCTTCAGGAGAACTCACTATGTGGGAAACAATGACCAACCAGAATTATCAGGAAATCATGCAGCAGGTCTATGCATGGGTACAGACTCATGTTCTGACCGCAAACGCGCTGGCTCAGATTGTAATTATCGCCGGCCTTACCCTTGTGGCTATACTCATAGGTAAAGTTTTTAAGGGTAATTTTGATAAACGTTTTGAATCGACTATAAACAGCAATTCCTATTGGTCTGAACTGGCGCGTCAGTCATCCCGTGTTATCTGGATGGCATGCGCTTATCCTTTATTCCACATCGCCATAGTGGTTTTCCAGAGTATGGATAAACCCTCTAATGTCCTTAGAATAGCGACCTCCCTGACCATGGCCATTATGGTTGTGCGGGTCAGTACCGGTCTATTTAAAAATAAGACCATGGCCAAGCTCATCAGCTATGTGGCTTATGCCTTGGCTATATTGAATATCTTTAATCTTTACGGCCCAACCATGAAGTTTTTAGCCGGGGTGGGCGTGAAATATGGTGAAGTTGACCTCAATGTACTCATGGTGGTGAAAGGACTGGTCCTTTTGGTTCTGGCCCTGCAATTGGCTGGATTCATGTCCCGATTTGTGCATCGCCGGATTGAGTCTATGGAAGAGGTTTCCCCCTCTTTGCAGGTGCTCATGTCCAAGGCTGCGACCATGGTCTTCTTTGCCATCGCTATTTTTATCTCCATTGATGCCGTCGGTCTCGATCTTTCCGGTCTGGCATTCCTCAGCGGAGCCATGGGTGTTGGTATCGGTTTCGGTTTACGCAATATTTTTTCCAATCTGGTTTCAGGTGTGATCCTGCTTCTGGATAAATCCATCAAGCCCGGAGATACTATTGAGGTCTCGGGTGTCTACGGCCTTATCCGGTCCATTAATGCCCGTTTTGTTTCTGTTATCAGCAGGGACGGAAAAGAATATCTGGTGCCAAATGAGAATCTTATCAAGAGTCTGGTAGTCAACTGGACTTATTCCAGCCCGGAAGTGCGGATAAGGATTCCTGTGGGCGTGTCATACGATTGCGATTTAAAGCAAGCGGTCAAGCTGGTCGAGCAGGCTGGCAGCGGCGTGGACCGCGTCCTTGCTTCTCCTGCACCGGCTGTGCGGCTTAAAGGGTTTGGTTCGGATTCCATAAATATGGAGCTTCGGGTCTGGATTCGTGATCCTGAAAAAGGACTCGGCGGAGTGCGACACAAGATAGTAATGAATATCTGGGAAATCTTAAAGGAAAATAACATTGAGATGCCTTACCCGCAGCGGGATCTGCATTTAAAATCAGTGTCTGACGATATTTCGGATAAGCTTCTGGATAAGCTTAAATAATCAGCTCCATGCCTTGAGTTGAGCGCATTGGTTCTTTTAAAAAGATAAAGAGGAATAGCTCTTTGCCTGAATACGGTTAGATTTCTTTTTCTTTGAACATTATTTTATAAATGCATAGTGGTTAACAAAGTATAGCTATTAGCCTATGGTACAATGTGAGGCGGAAATAGATTCGGCCAGTTCCGTGGTTCTGGCTGATAATGTACCAATATCATATCTAGTTATGAGTAGGCAGGTGTGTAGTCTGATGTCCCTTCGTTTAAATCGGTTGTTTTGCTTCGCGATGCCTCTGCTTTTCGTTTCCTTTTTTACTGTAACTATCGGTTTTTCTTTCGCGGGTTTTGCCGTCGCGTCTTCTGATCAGCAGTGGTGGCCTATCCCGGTGAAGAGTTATTATGGTAAGTATGATGTTGCAAAAAAGTCTCCCGGAAAGGCCTGCACAAGTCTTAAGGGGCCCAAGTTGGAAGAGTGGAATGCTCCGCTTAAAGCTAATTTTCCATATCTGATAGGTGTATTGGTTCCACATGTTAAAGATTCCTACTGGGTTGCCGTCAATTACGGTATAATTCAGGAAGCCCGTAGACTGGGGTTGGGGGTAAAGCTGCTCGAAGCCGGCGGGTATGATAATCAGGACAGGCAGATTGAGCAGATTAGAAAACTCAGCCGCGCCGGCGTGGATGGCTTTATCCTTGGTTCCGTCAGCTACAACGGTTTGGATGATATTATTTCCACTGTTTCGACTACTGGTGTTCCGGTGGTGGAAATGATTAATGATGTCCATGCCCCGCAGGTTTCGGCAAAGGCATTGGTCTCTTTTTATGATATGGGCTATTACGCCGGTGAATTCCTTGCAGAGCATGCTGAAAGAACAGGGCATGACAGTATTAGGATTGCTTTTTTCCCGGGACCGAAGTCCTCCGGATGGGCTTCCGATACATTGAACGGTTTTCGGGACGCTTTGCAGTATTTTCCGGGAGGCATTGATATTGTTTCCGTTAAATGGGGAGATACCAGTCCAGTTCGGCAGAGTCGTCTTGTGCGTGAACTCGTGGCGGAACAGAGTAAATTCGATTATCTAGTCGGCAATGCCGTGGCGGCGGAAGTTGCGCCAGCTATACTGGAACAGGCCGGCATAAAAGGAAAAGTCGGTATTGTTTCTACATATATTGTCCCTGCACTATATGACATGATAGCCAAGGGAGAGGTTCTCGCTTCTCCTGCGGATCTTACAATTTTTCAAGCTCGAATGGCTGTAGATATAATCGTGCGCATCCTGAACGGGGAAAAGCCGGGTCGCGATTTGCCTTTTCGTGCCGGCCCTTTCATTCCTACAGTGACTACCGATAATATTGCCAGCTATCCTTACGAGGGGCTGTTCGGTCCCCGTGACTATAAGCCCGTATTTGAGCTGTCTCCGGAGAAATAAATGTTTCAAAGTTTGCGCAGTATGCGAATCAGAAACAAGCTGTTTATAACGTATTCGCTGGCCTTTCTGCTTGCTTTCGGTGTCGGCGGCGGCTTGATCTATCTGCAGGCTAGAAAAATATTACAGAAAACCATTGAAGAAGACCTTGATGCTTCAACAAAGACCATTCTTAATATGGTCTACAGTTCTGCGGATGCTTCAATCAAAAATTATATGCGTGCTGTGGCGGAAAAAAATTATGATATAGTTCGTCACCTTTACCGTCAGGTGCGTCGTGGGACGATTACTGAAGAAGAAGCGAAGAGTCGTGCTGCACAGGTTTTTCGCAGCCAGCATATAGGAAAGACCGGAAGGGTTTATTGCCTTAACAGTAAAGGTATAATGGTTGTTAATCCCAAGCGTAGTCTGCTCGGTGTAGATCTGAGCGGGCTTAGTTTTGTACGAGACCAAATAAAGCAGAAAAACGGTTATCTTGAGTACAACTGGAAGGAACCGCTTGATAAGAAAGCCCGCCCTAAGGCGGTAGCCATGACCTATTTTCAGCCCTGGGACTGGATTATAACCGCATCTTGCTATCGGGATGAATTCAATCAGATAGTCAATCTCGAAAATCTGCGCGAAAATTTTTTGGCTTTGGGAGTTGGTAAGTCCGGGTACCCTTCAATCATAGATTACGATGGTAATCTTTTGATTCACCCTGAATTGGAAGGACTCAACGTATATGATTTAAAAGATCCGGCTCAAAAAGCACTTCTTTTAAAATCTCTCAAGATGAAAAACGGCAGGCTTGAATACGAGTGGAAGAGCCGTGGAGAAGAATTTTCCAAAAAGAAGATTGTAAGCTTTAATGATATACCGGAGTTGGGCTGGATTGTAGCTTCATCAGGATATACGGAGGACATTTTTAAACCTCTTGATGATATCGGATTGGTCATCATGTTCGCGATGGGTGGTGCTCTTCTGCTGGTGATGATCACTTCTGTTTTTATAGGCAAGGCCTTGGTCCGCCCCATTCATGAGTTGCAGAAAAAATTCGTGCAGGCCGAGAAGGGGGACTTCTCTATCCGCATGAAAAGTAAATCGAGTGATGAGCTGGGACTGCTGGCCGATCATTTCAATAATTTCATGGAGAAGCTGAATAAGTACAGTTATTCACTGCGTGAAGAAATTGTTATCCGTAGAAAGGCGGAAGAAGAGATAAAAAGCTATCATACCACCCTAGAACAGAAAGTTGACGAACGAACTCGTGAGTTACAGGAGAGTCAGCGGGTACTGAGTACATTGATGAGTAACCTTCCGGGTATGGCCTACCGCCGGTCAGCTTCCGAAAACATGCATTTTGAATTCGCCAGTGAAGGGACTTTTAAGCTTACCGGATACCGTCCTGACGAGCTTATATCCACCCCCGGTATCAATTATAGAAAGTTGATACATCCGGAGGACCGGGAAAAAGTTCTGGATGAAATAAGGGCATCGGTTTCTTTTTACAAACCTTTTGAGCTGTTTTACCGCATTTTTACCAAGAACGGAGAAGAGCGCTGGGTCTGGGAGAAAGGACAAGGCGTTTACTCTACCGAAGACATTCCAGAAGCGCTGGAAGGGTTCATCGTTGATATAACCGATCACAAAAAATCCGAGGAAGAGCTAGAACGTTATGCCGAGGATCTGCGCTACGCGCGCGATGTACAGAAGGAGAATGCCCTGCGTCTTTCTGAAACCGTGGTAGAGCTCGAACTGGCAAAACGTGAAGCTGATGAGGCCAACCGTTCCAAGAGTGAATTTTTGGCTAATATGAGTCACGAGATCAGGACCCCTATGAATGGTGTTCTGGGAATGACCGACCTTGCCCTGAATACGGATCTTACTCCCAAGCAGCGCGATTATATGCAGAACATCAAGCAATCGGCTCATTCCTTGCTGTCCATCATAAACGATATCCTTGATTTTTCCAAAGTCGAAGCAGGAAAGCTGGAGCTTGAAACATCTGAATTTAAGATGGCCGATGTAATGCAGGTCATATCGGATCTTTTTGCCGGTAAGGCTGCGGATAAGGGGATTGAGCTGGTTGTTTCCGTTGCTCCGGATCTCCCCCTGCTTCTACTTGGCGATCAGTTGAGACTGGGGCAGGTGCTGATCAATCTGACCAACAATGCCATAAAATTTACTGATGTCGGGGAAGTT
Source organism: Maridesulfovibrio sp. (assembly GCF_963676065.1). Classification (NCBI taxonomy): domain Bacteria; kingdom Pseudomonadati; phylum Thermodesulfobacteriota; class Desulfovibrionia; order Desulfovibrionales; family Desulfovibrionaceae; genus Maridesulfovibrio; species Maridesulfovibrio sp. Next base: position 1,413,828 of record NZ_OY780933.1, read on the forward strand.
GTACTGCGTGTGAGTGCCGGTGCTGTCACTAAAGACCGGGCCATGCTGCTCTTTTCTGTCTGCGATTCAGGTATAGGCATTGAACAAGAAAAACTGCCCAAAATTTTTGAGGCTTTTACTCAGGCGGATGGGTCTACCACCCGCAAATTCGGGGGGACCGGACTGGGACTGGCCATTGCCCGGCGTCTGGTGGGAGCAATGGGTGGAAATCTCTGGGTTGAAAGTTCTTTCGGTGAAGGGACTTCTTTTTATTTTTCCATTGAGCTTGGTGTCAGCTCCGATTTATCCGTTGCGGCTGCCCGTCGGGAGATGATCTCTCCGGACCTTCGTGAATTTAAGATTCTTATTGTGGATGATAATGATTCTGCCCGTGAAGTCATGCGTGAGATTCTTGAATCACTGGGCTTCAGGGTCACCGCTTTGGGTAGCGGTGAAGACACCCTCAATGAATTGGCTGAAACCGGTGGTGATCCTTATCAGATGCTTATTATTGATTGGAATATGCCCGTAATGGACGGGATTGAGTTGACTTCACGTATTCGCAAGAATTCGGAAACAGCTGATATTCCTATAATATTAACGGCTGATTTCGGTCAGGATGTGACCCCGCTTAAAGCGGAAGCAGCCGGAGTGAACGCTTTTTTTCTAAAGCCCGTCAACCCTGCCATAATTTCTGAAACTATAATGGATATTTTTGACTGTAAATGTGCAAATGATCCTGAACAGCTGGTTAATTCCTGCGACTGCGGTGAAATAAGGGGCAGACTTGCCGGGGCGAGCGTACTGCTGGTGGAGGACAATGCCATTAACAGCAACGTCGCCCGTGAGCTTCTTGAGTGCGCGGGCATGATAGTCAAGACTGTGGTCAACGGTCTTGAAGCGGTAGGGGAAACCAGGAAAAATCATTTCGATGCTGTTTTGATGGATGTACAGATGCCCATAATGGATGGACTGGAAGCAACCACTGAAATTCGCAAGATTGAGAGCCTGGAGGACTTACCTATTATCGCCATGACCGCCCACGCCATGAGCGGGGACCGGGAAAAATGTATTGACGCGGGCATGAATGACTACGTTTCCAAACCGATTGATAGGAAACAGCTTTTCGATACCCTGACCCGCTGGATTACTCCGAATGGCAATAGAGAGTTGCAGGAGGTCCTCCCGGTGCAGAATAATCATGAGGATAAAGGTACTATTCCTGATTCCCTGCCGGGGATCGATATAAAATCAGCTTTGCAGCGCATGTTGGTAAGGCCGAAATTGCTGTGGGAAATGTTGAATGATTTTAAGGATGATTACTCTGACTCCGGAGAAATTCTACGAAAAATGATTGCTGACGGCGAGGATGAGGACGCCAAAAGGCTGGCCCATACAATTAAAGGCGTAAGCGGTAATTTATCAATATTTTCTCTGCACAGGATATGTTCGGAACTGGAACAGGCCATAATAGATGAAGATTTTAATGCTGTGCAGTCCCTGCTGGATTCGTATGAAAAAGAGTTACGGACCGTTCTCGATTCCATCATTCTGTTACCGGAACTGGAATCCTCGCCTGAGCGAGCTGGGCCCTCGCCGGAAAATGAGGTCGCCGTTGAAGATTTATTAAAAGAACTCAGAGTCCTGCTGAGCAGGAATGATTTTGAATCTGAGAGCTTGTTTGAGAAAGTTGCTTTACGGCTTTCAGAAGCAAGGTTCAAGCCCGGTTTGGAAGCTCTAAAAAAGGCGATCGGAGGGTTTGATTTTGAAAGCGCCATAGTTGTGTTGGATGATTTTGAAAAATTGTTCAATAATTCTAAAGGATAAAGATATGAGTATTGAGCATTTAAAAGATAAAATTCTGATCGTGGACGATGCCCCGACAAATATAAAATTACTGGGCTCGGCGTTGAAAGATGATTACCGAGTGGCCGTTGCTTTGGACGGTCCCGGAGCTTTGGGGATAGTTGCATCCGACGATCCACCGGACCTGATCCTTCTTGATATAGTTATGCCCGGAATGGACGGTTTTGAAGTCTGCCGGATACTGCATGAGAAAGAGGAGACCAGAGATATACCGGTTATATTTATAAGCTCCAGAAGTGAAGTAAAGGATGAAGCCGAGGGCCTGGAAATAGGGGCAGTTGATTACATTACGAAGCCGTTCAGCCTGCCTATCGTCAAGATGCGGGTTAAAACTCAGCTGGAACTCAAAAAGCAACGCGATCTGCTCATGGAGTTATCCCTGATTGACCCTTTGACCGGATTACCCAACCGCAGACAGCTTGAAAACCGTCTTGATGTAGAATGGCAGCGGGCTCGGAGGCATGGTAGTGCCCTGACTGCGATATTCATCGATATCGACAATTTTAAAGCCTACAATGACACAAATGGGCATGCCATGGGTGATAATTGTTTGCGACTGGTCGCACGGGAACTTGCCGGCAGCCTGAAGCGCGGCACTGATCTCGTAGTACGTTTCGGAGGTGAGGAATTTCTCGTATTGCTTCCGGATACTGATATTGACGGTGGACTTTGTATTGCCGAGGAGTTGCGCTCCAATATTGAAAAATTGGGAATTTCGCACACCGCTACCCAGTCACCGGTCGTAACGGTAAGCATCGGGGTGGCAAGCATGGTTCCGGAGAACGCCAACGGAGCCGACATGCTGATTGAGGCGGCGGATAAAGCACTGTATCTGGCCAAGGAAAATGGCCGTAACGGCATTGAATGTTGTACTGATTCTGTCTGTACGCTGAAAGAGAGTTGAATAACTATACGCTGGAACATACTTCCTAAACCATCCTACGCATGTGGACGATTTATTCAGCATAGAAGCCCGGTCCCGGTAATTCGGGGCCGGGCTTTAATAATGCACGCCATAGCCGTAATCCTGAACGAGATTGTTCAGGTAAGAATCCATTAACTCTGTAATAACTTTCAGCTTAAGTCATCGTATGCCGCCAGAGTTGAACGGCCTCCTCCCGGCGAAACGGTCATTTTCAGACATGTTTCGCCCGGAAATTTCAATTTTATGTTTATTTCTTTTAGTCTTGATACCTACCTCCGTTCGCCTTTTCCGTGCATTGATAATGCCCCTTTCAGCGGTGTTTCAGATCGTATGCGGTAGAATCTTCCAGAGTGTTTTCACCGAAGTACTGCACTTCGGTGAAATGTTAGATGCTTTCCAGGTCCCTTCCGGGTGGTGGTATTCACCCGGAAGGAGGTCCTGAGTGAGGTCCTTGTATTGCTTTTACTGAGTTACTTTTTAGTCTCAGTGGCAGCGGAGGGATCTATTTGTTCGGATTTCTTATCCTGCTTCTCAAAGTATTTTTTTGTTTCAGAAACAATAACCGGAGTAAGCAGCAGCAGACCGATAAGGTTAGGGATAGCCATCAATCCGTTAAGGGTATCGGATATGTTCCAGACCAGACTCAGCTTGGCTACGGCTCCAATACCGACGAATAAGATGAAAGCAAGGCGGTAAGGCAGCACTGCCTTGACCCCGAGCAGGTATTCGATGGATTTTTCTCCGTAGTAGCTCCAGCCGAGGATGGTGGAGTAGGCGAAAAGAATCAGGCCGATGGTAACAACATGTTCACCGCCGGAAAAACCAGCTCCAAAGCCCATTGTGGTCAATTCCGCACCGGTAGCTCCACTGGACCATACTCCGGTAAGGATAAGTACCAGACCTGTCATGGTACAGACAATCAGGGTATCGATGAAGGTCTGAGTCATGGAAACCAGAGCCTGTGTTACAGGCTGCTTTGTCTGGGCTGCGGCAGCAGCGATAGGGGCGCTTCCGAGACCGGATTCATTGGAGAAGATACCGCGGGCAACACCCATGCGAATGGCCAGCATGATGGTTGCACCTGCGAATCCGCCGACGGCTGCGGTGGGATTGAATGCCTGCTCGATGATGAGGCCGAGAGCAGCGGGAACTTCAGTGATATTAAGTATAATGATGTAAGAGGCGCCGATCATGTAGAATATGATCATGATGGGTACAAAGAATCCGGTAACCTGACCGATCTTTTTAATACCGCCAAGGATAACCGCTGCGGTACAGACCATGAGAATTGCGCCGGTGATGAATGGGGAGATGTTGTAAGTTGCATGCACTGCGTCGGCTACGGAGTTTGACTGTACCATGTTACCGATACCGAAGGCGGCGATGGAGGCACAGACGGCGAAGATGCTGCCCAGCCAAGGCATTTTAAGGCCGCGGGAGATGTAATACATGGGCCCGCCGCTCATTTCTCCGTTCTCGTCAACGATGCGGTATTTTACTGCCAGAACGGCTTCCGCATATTTGGTGGCCATACCTACGAGTCCTGTGACCCACATCCAGAAAAGTGCGCCTGGACCACCTACTGCGATGGCTGTGGCCACACCGGCAATGTTACCGGTTCCGACTGTTGCGGAAAGGGCGGTCATCAGGGCCTGAAAGTGTGTGATGTCGCCGGGTTCGTCTGTGTCTTCCTTGCGCTTGATCAGGGCAAGGTATAAGGCGTACCACAGTTTTCTGAACTGCAATCCGCGTAGAGAGAAAGTTAACCATATTCCGGTTCCGACGAGCAGAACCAACATTGGGGGGCCCCAAGCAAAGGCACCGATTTTTCCAACAATTCCGTCCAGTAAAGTCAAAAATTCCATATTATCCCCTTGTCAGTTTAACAGGTTACTCCCAGACTGCCGAAAAAAACTCCAGCTGTGGTGCGTAAGTTACCGGTGAGCAGACCGATAGCCCTTACCTGTGGGGTTCTAGGAAAACCCTTAAGTTTGCGCAGATTGAGCTGCGCAAACTTAAAGGCTCTTATGTTTGTTTTTATTTCATTCTTTGGCAGTCTTCCTGATTTAGCAAATAGTCTTATTCGTCACCATCTTATGCAGAATTCTTAATTACAGAATGTCGTCTACGGGAGTGAACTCAAGGTCGAACGCTTCTGCAACGCCTTTGTAGGTTACCTTGCCGCCAACCATATTCAGGCCGGTTTTGATGGCGTGGCTTTCCTGAGCTGCTTTTTTCCAGCCTTTGTTGGCTATCTGGAGAGCGTAGGGAAGGGTAGCATTGGTGAGAGCCATGGTGGAAGTCATGGGTACAGCACCGGGCATGTTGGCTACGCAGTAGTGGATTACGCCGTCGATTTCAAAGACGGGATCGCCGTGTGTGGTTGCTTTTGAAGTTTCAAAACAACCGCCCTGGTCGATGGCAACGTCGACGATTACGGAACCGTCTTTCATGGACTTGAGCATTTCGCGGGTAACCAGCTTGGGAGCTTTGGCACCGGCAACAAGAACCGCACCGATAACAACGTCTGCTTCAAGAATCAGTTCACGCAGAAGCGCGGGAGAGCTCATCATGGGGAAACAATTCTTAGGCATGATTTCTGAGAGGTAGCGGAGTCTTTCGAGGTTCATATCGAGCAGATAAACCTTTGCGCCCAGACCGCATGCCATCTGCGCTGCGTTGGTTCCGACCACACCGCCGCCGATTACGACAACGTTTGCGGGAGCAACACCGGTAACTCCGCCCATAAGCATACCGCGTCCACCGTAGTAGCGTTCGAGATATTTTGCACCTTCCTGAATGGACATGCGTCCGGCAACTTCACTCATGGGAGTAAGCAGGGGCAGATCGCCGCGGCAGCCTTCAACAGTTTCGTACGCGATAGCGACGGATTTGTTTTTGATGAATGCGCGGGTCAGGGGCTCATCAGGAGCGAAGTGAAAATAAGTGAAAACGATCTGTCCTTCACGGACCATATCGTACTCAGAAGCCTGAGGTTCTTTAACATGCATGACCATTTCACATTCAGCGTAGATTTCTGCCGGGGTGTCGATGATCTTTGCACCGGCTGCAACGTAGTCTTCATCACTGAAGCCGCTGCCGATACCGGCTGATTTCTCAACCCATAGCTCATGACCGTTAGCGATCATGACTTCAACACCGGAAGGTGTCATGGAAACTCTGTTTTCCTCAGATTTAATTTCTTTCAAGATACCAACTTTCATTTCCAACTCTCCTGATTTATTTGTTTATGTCCCGCAATCACGACGGGACGCTGTTGAAAAAGAGTCTGAACTCTTGGTTGGTTTCTCTTATCGCAATCAATATGCCAAAATAATGCGTAGCGAGTAGTTTTGGTGGATTTTAAGTTTTTAAAGTCATAAAATCAGATATTTAAGAGCGCAAATAAAAGTTTGTGCCATTATTCACGAAAAGATTCGTCAAATGACTCCAATTCTCAATGTTTTGATTGGAAGTATAAGTTGCCAATAAAAGACATGTGCTTGCATTAACTCATTGAAATAATACTTAATATTGTAATGGTATTAAAAGTTACCATAAAATAGCTAGTGCTTGGTCTTTTTAAGTTTATCCAGCAACAAAGGGGAAAATAGTGGTAACTTTATATACCATCTGTAGTTGAGGTGGCGTTTATTTAACGTTGGTAGCCATCGTCCACGGACGACCTTTATCTGAACTGCGCAGTTGATGTTTTTCAATCTTTTTGAGCAGGGCAGTATGCGAAAGGTTCAGTTTCTTGGCTGCCTTGCGAATACTGGAGGTGGAGTTCAACGCTTCAAGCAGGAGTTTAATTTCATATCGTCCGATCAGCTCTTTTAGTGAGTTGCCGTTGTGTACTGCAGTGGGAAGTGCTTTGCATGGCTGACCGCAGCTGGATTGCTGGGAGTTAAGGTGGATGGAGGACGCGGATATTTCATTGGAGTTGCTGAAAATAGATGCCCGTTCAATCACGTTCTGCAGTTCACGGACATTACCGGGCCAGTTGTAGCTAAGCAGTTTTTCCTGCCCTTCCGCGCTGATGGTCTGCTCTTTTTTCTCCAGCTTGCGGTTAAAGCGATTCAGAAAAGTTCCAGCCATAAGGGTTATGTCGGATCCCCTTTCGCGCAGGGGCGGGATCTGAATGTTGAGCACGTTTATGCGGTAAAAAAGGTCTTCGCGAAAATCACCGGAGGCGACCATGTCATTCAGGTTTTTATTGGTAGCGGTTATAACTCTGGCATTGACCGGAATTTCTTCAACTCCGCCGATACGGCGCACACATCCTTCCTGAAGTACGCGCAGGATTTTGGCTTGCGGGCCGGGCGGCATATCACCTATTTCGTCAAGAAAAATGGTGCCGTTTTGGGCTGCTTCAAAGAGTCCGGGTTTTCCTTTTTTCTTTGCCCCGGTGAAAGCTCCGTCAACGTATCCGAAAAGTTCACTCTCGATGAGTTGTTCCGGTAGGGCAGCACAGTTGATGGGAATGAACGGGCCGGTCCTGCCGCTTTCAAAATGGATGGCACGTGCGAAAAGTTCTTTACCCGTTCCGCTTTCCCCGGTGATGGAGACAATGGTATCAAGTTCGGCGATGCGCTTGGCAAATGTTATCAGGTTTTGTATCGCCGGGCTTTCACCGATGAAATCATCGAACTTAAAATCGATAGGAGTCATGACCGCATCGACCATGGCCTTTACTTCCTGAAGGTCTTTCATGAGCAGGACAGCACCGACAAAACCACCCTGTGAATTGTGGATTGGTTTTGCTGAACCGTAAAAATCCACCCGGCCTGTGCTCGTTACCGCTGATTTACGCCTGTTGACAGGGATCCTTTTCTGCATGCATTCCATGAGCAGATTGTCTTTCGGGGTGATTTCACCGACATAAGTATTAACAAGACTTTCGTAGGGGGTGTTCAGGATGTGGCAGGCAACACTGTTGGCGGTGTTTATGATGCCTTTGGAATTGACTGAAACTATGCCTTCACTCATACCGTCGAAGAGAATTCTGAACCACTTTTCTCTCTTCTCTTGCGGTAAGCGCTTGAGTTCTTTTTGCTTTTCAATGCCGGGCAGGGTTGAGAAAAGTTCCAGAATTTCTTCGGTATCCAGTGAATGTCCACCTTCTATTTCCAGAGAAATCTGGGCGAAACCGTCTTTTTGCTCCACCTCCATGCTGATGATATTCAGCTCGTGCTCCAGCATTAGTCTGGTGATGTCGAAGACAATTCCGATACGGTCTTTAAAAAGAAGTTTGTACTTTTTGTTTTCAGCCATATGTCACCCTTTTTGTTTGTGGCGAACGTATACACTTACCGCTGTAAAATAAAGTTATTTGTGGAAACTTTTTGAACCACGGAGTAACAAAGCTCAAACGATTCATCAGCTTGTCCATTACCTGTGTAGATGGTATTCTTAGCCACCTCTTGCAACCTGTATGATTATATGAGAAATCAGTGCCTTCATTTTCAGCAATTGACCAGACGCATAACTCCAGATTCTTCCGTGGGCTGTGCCTTGTGGTTTTTATATTTCTTTTAGTTTGTCTGACCGGTCCTGTTCGCAATTCCATCGCTTCCGATTCTTCTGAAACCGGGCAGGAAAAAATCAAGTCCGTTCTTAATTTTACGCCGGAAGAAATGGCCTTTATCCGTAGCGGCGTTGTCCTCAAGATGAGCGAGGTTAATTGGGAGCCGCTATCAATAGTTGATAAAACCGGCCGGTTTCAAGGGATAATTGCCAACTATATAAGGATGATCAGTGAACTTTCCGGTCTGAAATTCGAGTTCGAGTACAGCAGATCGTGGCACGAGGTTCTGAAAAAATATAATGAGCATAAGCTGGATATTATTCCGGCCTTGAGCAGCGAAGATATGGTCGGCAGAAAGGTTCTTTTTTCTTCTGTCTATGCTTCATTTCCACTTGTTATTGTTACCCGTGACGACTTCATGACCGTGCATGACCTGAGCCGGCTTGCTAATAAAAAGGTAGCCGCCGGACAATCCTATACAAGCTATAATTACATTCAGAAAAAATTTCCGGATATTGATCTCGTGGGAACCCTTGATGTGGAAGAGGGCCTGCTGCTCCTGACCAAAGGAAAGGTTGATGCCTTTGTGGGGCATCTTGCGGTTGTTGTCGACAATATGAATCGGCTGGGACTTAAAAATCTTAAAATTGCGGGAACGACCAAGTTCGAATTCAAGCATCGTATAGGAGTTTCACCTGAATATCCGCTGGTCCTTTCAATTATCAATAAATCTCTGGCCGCAATTGACGACAACTCTCGTCGCGAAATTCGTAATAAGTGGTTTAATGTCCGCTATGAACAGCCGCTTGACTACAGCAAAATTGTTTTTTTGTTTTCCGGTCTGGTTATTGCGCTGGGTATGATAATTTTTTGGAACCGTAAGCTGTTCCGGCTCAACGAATCACTGAATAAAGAGATCGCCCAGCGTCGGAGGATGGAGCAGGCGCACAATATCCTGTATGAGATCGCCCTGTCCGTATCCCGTGTTTCCGGCATGGATGAGTTTTATTCAATAGTGCAGGGGCAGGTCAATAAGTTGATGCATGCCCGCAACTTTTATATCGCCGCATATGATAGCGAAAATGACCGCCTTACTTTTCCTTATTTTTCTGATGAACAAGAGGCCGTCCCGGTGCCGCGCAATCTGGGTTTGGGGCTTACGGATTATGTGATCAAGACTGGAGAGCCTCTTTTCGGGGATGGGCCAACCCGCAAGAAACTTCTTGATAAAGGCGAATATGAGTTAATGGGGACGGTTTCTGAAATCTGGCTTGGAGTGCCCTTAAAGCTTCATGGTGATGTTGTCGGTGTTATGGCTGTTCAGTCCTATCTTCCCGAACAGCAACTTGATGAAAGAGATTTTGAAGTTCTGCTTTTTCTTTCCACTTATGTGGGGCTTGCCCTGGAAAGACTTTCTTTGATGGAGAAGGGAAGGGAGCAGACTGTGGCCCTTATGGAGAGAGAGATTAAGTATAGGGCTATTTTCGATAATGCCAGTGATGCCATTTTATTGATGGATTTTGACCGTAATTTTGTCAGCGCCAATCCTAAAGCTGTGGAAATGTTTTCCTGCAAATCTGAAAATGAGCTGCTTGCATTACACCCTAGAGATCTGGTCGTTTCGAATCAGCCTGAGGACTTTATAGCCGAGGGTTTTCTGAGTGAGTGGTTTAAGGTTACAAAGGAGACTGGGGAGCTGGATTTTGACGTTGTTTGTAAGCGCCAGAACGGGGAAGAGTTTTTTGCCAGTGTACGCGCCCGTAAAGTGGACATTAGCGGCAGGCCTCTGCTGCAGGCTACTTTGAGTGATGTCACCGAGCAGCGCAAGACCAAGAAAGAACTGCATGATTCCTATCACCGCTTGAACAATATCATTGAATTTCTGCCTGACCCAACCATTGTTATCGACAGTAAGGGTGTTGTGCTCGCTTGGAACAAGGCGGTAGAGAAGGCCACCGGAGTGAGTAAGGAAGACATGATCGGCAGGAGCGATTACGAATACGCCATACCTTTTTATGGAAAGCGCCGGCCGATACTTATTGATTTCGCCTTAAGGGACGACCTCGACCCCCTTACCGACAGGTATGAGTCGTTGGAACGCAGAGGGGAAATGCTGTACGGGGAAGTTTACACTCCGAGAGCTTTCGATGGCGAGGGTGCTTATTTCTGGGGCGTGGCCGGACCGTTGCGCAACAGGGCCGGGAAAATAGTTGGTGCGGTCGAGTGTATGCGTAACGTTACGGAACGCAGGCAGGTTGAAAAGGAGCTGAACCGGGCAAGGCTGGCCGCAGAGGCCGCAACCCGGGCCAAATCAGAATTTCTTGCCAATATGAGTCATGAAATACGCACTCCCATGAACAGCATACTCGGCTTCGGCCATTTGATGCAGAATGCCGAGCTTGATTACGCTCAGCGGGAATATCTGGATAAAATGATGTCTTCCGCAGATTCGCTGCTGTCCATTATTGGTGATATCCTTGATTTTTCAAAGATTGAGGCCGGGAAATTTGTACTCGAAGATATGGATTTCAAGCTGGATGCCGTACTTGAAAAAATTTGTAATATGGTTGCGGTAAAAGCTGAGCTGAAGGGTATTGATTTTGTTCTTTCGATTGATCCGGATGTTCCTTTCCTATTGAGAGGGGACCCTTTACGGCTCGAACAGGTATTAACCAATCTTGTGAATAATGCGGTTAAATTTACCGATACAGGGGAAGTAAACCTGATAGTTACTTGCGAGCAGGGCTGCGGAAATGATTCATGGGTCAGGTTTACGGTTAAGGATAGCGGTATCGGCCTCAGTAACGATGAAATTGCGCAGCTGTTCAATTCTTTCACTCAGGCGGATGCTTCCACCACTCGTAAGTACGGAGGCACTGGATTGGGGCTGGCTATTGCCCGTTCTCTTGTGGAATTGATGGGCGGCAATGTCAATGTAGAGAGTCAGCCGGGAATCGGAAGCTCGTTTTATTTCACAGTGCCTATGGCCAAAGCTGTCAAAGATTCCTGCATGTGCATACCCTCAGTTAAAAAGGGTACGAAGGCTCTAGTCGTCGAAAGTAACAGACTGGCCCGTAAATTTGTGCGTTCAATTCTGGAAAAGGCCGGTTTTCTGGTCGCTGTGGACGGTTCCGCAACCGGAGCGCTGGAAAGGCTGAGAAAACATAATTCAAATGAAGATCTAGGTCTTATTCTCGTTTCCGGTAAGCTTGGTGATCTGTCTGTGGTCGAAGTTGTAACCGAGATCAGAAGTCTAGCCGGGCTGCAGGATGTACCGGTTATTGTCATGGCTCCTGTTTCTGTGGATGAGTCTTTTCGCAATGAAGTTGCGCTGGTTGGGGTTGATGGTTTTGTCTCCCGGCCGGTTACCCGTTTTTCCCTTTACGAAGCTTTGCATAATGAATTTGATGATGCGGCAAGCTCCAGCAGGAACGCCGAGAAAACCGAATATGATCTTAATTTTGGAGGCAAAGCACCAAAAGTGCTTGTTGTAGAGGATAACGAGCTTAATCAGCAGGTCGCCAGCAGAATTCTTGAGGGGATGGGCGTAGAAGCGGATGTCGCTGAAAACGGCCGTAAGGCCTTGAAAGCTTTGGCGGCAGAGGTTTACGGCCTAGTTCTTATGGACATTCAGATGCCGGAAATGGACGGCCTTACAGCCGCAAGGATGATTCGTTCCGACCGGCGCTACGATAACTTGCCGATTATTGCCATGACAGCCCATGCCATGCCCGGTGACCGTGAAAAAAGTATTGCCGCCGGTATGGATGAGCATCTGATTAAACCCATTGATCCTGATGAGTTGAAAAAGGCATTGAAGAAATATCTGAAAGTTGAAGGGGCTGCTTATGTTTCGGATTTAAATGCTTTCGCCGGTGAGGAAACTCGCACCTTGTCCCTGCCCGGAATCGACTTTGCGCGGGGAATGCGTAATGTCGGAGGTAACAGGGAAGGATACTTGAAGGTTTTGCTCGGATTTAAAAATTATTACGCTGATTTTTCCGAGGAGTTGAAAAAGCAACTCTCGGATTCCGCTACGGATCAGGCTCTGCTTAAAATTCATTCCCTCAAAGGGGTTGCCGGTAACATCGGGGCGGTCAGGCTGCATGAACTTTGCCGTGTGCTGGAGGATAGTCTCCAAAATGAAACGGATGGCGGATATGAAGAAATCCTAAGTTCCCTTGTTTCCGAATTGGATAAAATTATCAATGGTTTGAAAGGTTCTGCTTTCGTTGATCCTCCGCAAATACGCGAATATATCTTTGATAAAGAAAAAAGTTTTAATCTTATCGGTAAATTGTATAAGATGCTCGGCGAAGGTGACGCTGAATGCGGAGATGTGCTGGCCGAATTGCGTAGTCACTTCCATCTGGAAGATTACGAGGAACTGCTTGGTGAATTGACCAGACATATAGAAAATTTTGACTTTGATGACGGGCGCTCCGTGCTGGAGCTGATCGCGGCTAAACTGGGCATTAAGCTTTAGAACAGGTATGAAAAATGGAAGATCGAGCTAAAATTCTGATAGTTGATGATGAACGGCTGAATCTAAATGTCCTTTCGGATTTGCTCCGGCAGGAATACAAGGTGGTGCTGGCCAAAAACGGTAATCAGGCTTTAGACCGGATCAATTCCGATAATCCGCCGGATATTGTTCTGCTTGATGTGCTGATGCCGGAAATGGATGGCTACGAAGTGCTGCGCAAGATCAAATCCATTGAGGAAACCAAATCCATTCCGGTTATTTTTATTACCGCGCTGGATTCAGAGCATGATGAAGCCCGTGGACTGGAAATGGGAGCGGTGGATTATATCCGCAAGCCTTTTCATCCTCCCATAGTGAAAGCCAGAATCAGGAATCATCTGATAATCTCACGCCAGCGTAAACTCCTTGAAGGGCTTGCCAATCTTGACGGGTTGACCGAAATGCCCAACCGCAGGAACTTTGAGCTGGCTCTGCAACGGGAATGGCGCCGTTGCAGCCGTTCCGGAGAAAAAATGTCCCTTGCCATGCTCGATGTTGATTGTTTCAAGCAGTATAATGACAACTACGGGCATACTTCCGGGGACGAGATTCTGAAAAAAGTCGCCGGTGTTTTGCAGTCCGAGATTCAGCGCCCGGCTGATTTGGCTGCCCGATACGGCGGGGAGGAATTTGTTCTTCTCCTGCCGGACACCGATTCCGACGGAGGCAGATATATTGCCGAAAAGATCAGGGTGCTTATCTCCGAATTGGAAATCAGACACGAATATTCATCGGTAAGCAATGTGCTTACGGTTAGTCTCGGCGGTGTGACCGTGATTCCATCCACATTTTCAAAAGCAAAGGATATGACCGTTGGCGCAGACTCCATGCTTTATGAGGCCAAACGCAGGGGCAGAAACATGGTTGTCTGGACCGATCTGACCTGATCCTATCTCTTTTCAGGAAACCAGATTTCGTATGTTGTTCCTTCTCCGGGGGAGCTTTTGCATTCAATTGTGCCGCCCAGAGCCCGGGTCACCAGATTGTAAACCAGATGCATTCCCAGGCCTGTATTCCCGGAGCTTCTGGCTGTGGTGTAGAATGGATCAAATACTTTTAATTCCTGCTCGGAATCCATGCCTATGCCGTTGTCGCTGAAGGTCATTTTTACTCCATTATTGCTTTGGATGGCGGAAATGGATATTCTTCCTGCCTCTGTGTCTGGAAAGGCGTGAATCAGGGAATTAGTAACAATATTGGTGATGACCTGCATAAGCGAACCCGGCGAGATTCTAATTTCCAAACCTTTTGGACAGTTGACGATAAGTTCATGCTTGTAGTGTTTGAATCTGGGCTTCAGTGAAAGCATGATCCCTTGAATGTATTCATGCAGGTTAATCTGCCGGACGTCATCTGATTCCTGATCCACAGCAAGCTGTTTGAAGTTACTGATAAGTTTTGCCGATCGTTCCAGATTTTTCATGATGTTATCAAGAGCTTCCCGGCTGGTGCTCAGGAATTTTTCAAGGTCGGACCTTTTCATTGAACCGGATTTGAAGTTTCCATGCAGGTTGTCCGTAAGTTCCTTTATGAAAGAGGCGCTTGTTACGCTGATTCCCAGTGGTGTGTTGATCTCATGTGCAACTCCGGCCACGAGTTCCCCCAGAGATGCCATCTTTTCAGTCTCAACCAGTTTGTCCTGAGTCTGGCGCAATTCATCCATGGATTTCAGCAGGGCTGTGTTGGCATTTTCAAGCTCTGTTGTCCGCATGGCGACCCGCTCTACCAATTCCCGGTTCAGGGATTTCATCTCCTGTTCGACTTCTTTTATACGTGAAATATCAGAGGAAATAGTCAGGATTGCCGGATTGTTGTTCTCCGCGGAAATGTACGGGACCCGTGTTGTTTCGATCCAGTAGCTATTACGTTCCTTATCCCGGAAGTTTTCTTCGGTAAGCAGCTTTTCGTTACGTTTTATGACCCGGCGGTCATCTGCTAAAATCCGGGAGACCTCGACCGGATCGGCGATTATATCTGAAAGGTATTTCCCGGTGATATTTTTCGCCGTTACACCTAACTTTTTCGCTTTGATTTTGTTCACCAGCAGGAGTTTACCTTCAAGGTCGTTGGCGAAAATTTCTTGCGGCAGCAGATCTATTATCTGGCGCAGCCTTGCTTCGCTTTCACTGGCTTTTTGGGCAGCAAGTCTGTTTTCCGTAATATCCAGCCCCTGCAAAAGAATAAAATCAGGATTGCTGTCTTGAATCATGCGCACCGGGGAGAAAGTCCATGCGAAATATTTAATCTCGCCATCTTCAGCGTGGAATGGCAATTCCACCATGGGGGTAAAATCTTCGTGAACGGCCTGATGCAGTGCCTGTGAAATTGTGGAGTGGTGATCCTGCGGGAAAAATGAATCCAGCGTTTCACTCCAGACATGTCTGTCATCAACACCTGCAATCTTGGCTGCAGCCGGGTTCATATCAAGAATACTTCCGGTAGTGTCACAGCTGATTATTGGTGCTTTAGCGGAGGAAAATAGTTTGGAAATATAGGCGCTGTTTTCCGCCAGCATTGAAACCATATCTTCCATCATCCAGCCCAATTTGTTGAATTCCTTGACCTGACCTGGCGTAAACTTAGAGTTTTTGTTGTCTGAAGATACGTTATGGGCGTAATCGGTGAGCAGCATCAGGGATTTTAGAATTTTTTTCTGCATTCCCCATGCGGTGAAAATCGCCAACAGGGTAGCGACGATAAGCAGTACTCCCAAATTCTGCATATAATATTTTTTTAAGGACATGAAGGAAGGATTCAGCTTTGAATAGCCGAACAGCAGCGGACTGTCCGCCTGTTGAGGGAGTATCTGGATCGTGGAGTATATATTCTCATCGTTTATTTTGAACTCTCCAGGCTTGATGTTCATGGTCCAGTCGATGAGTCTTTTCATCTTCGTCTTGCTCGGATTGGATGTGCTTATGATCAACCTGTGCCTGCTGATCAGCGCACCATTGACAGCCGAGGAAGCTTTTTTCAGCTTGTTGATGAAGGATATGTTGGAATTAAGATCGATGCCACCGTACAGGACTCCGATTACTTCCCCTGTCTGTTCATTGAAGATGGGTACTGCGCAGACCAGCATTGTTCTGATTTTGTTCAGTGATCTGAAAGAAAGATAGCCCCATGTAGGGGAGGTACTCATGCTGTTCTTGAATTTATTGCGCAGCTGCACGATAGGCAGGTCAATTATTCCGGCTTCTATCAAGCTTTGCCCGTCTCGGTATATGGTCATTACATCCAGCAGGTAGCCCCGCTTTGAGTTCATAAATTCGTAAAGGGTACGATCCAGCGCATTACTCTTTCCATGGATTATAGCTTCCCGGAATCCGGAATCAAGGGTCATTTCGATGAAATCGTCTTTAATGTCCTCAAGGGTGTTGTTCAAATCCAGGGAAACAATACTTTCAGTCTTGTCGATGTCGATGGCAAGTTCGTTTTCAAGGGTGCTTTTGGAGAGGTAGAACGACCATCCAAATATGAAAATTCCCATAACCACAACTAATGCCAGCATGGGGGCAAGTAATTGTGTGGTTAATCCAGATGGTTCTTTGAAAAACCTCTTCATCAGTTATCCTTTTGTTTTCCGGAGTAGCGAAAACTTGTATTTTGCAGTTGCTGCAATCTTTCTTGAGAAACTCCTTTTTCGAGTATTTCAAACCTGCCGGAAAAGACAAGGGGGATTTGTGACTTTTTTCCAAGTAGATCAAGAATGACTGCATCGGCCATTGCCACACCGCTGTCGTCATTAATACGCATGAGTGTGACGTCCAGTTCCCCTTTCTGGATGGCTTCTATTTCCGGAGAACCTCCGCCCCAGCCGTTGATCATTATTTTGCCCAGCATCCCGGCTTCACGTAATCCGGCTACGGCGCCAAGGGCTATGTCTGTGGAACAGGCATAAATAAATTTAATATCGGGATATTTCCTTGCTATGTCTCTTGCCGCCCGCCGGGCTTTTTCCTTGTTGATTCCGGTTTGGAAAAGCGAGACCAGTTTGAGGGAAGTGTGGGTGTCCATATAAGAGATGAATGAGCGGCCTCGTTCCTCATTGAGATACTCTGTCCCCGGTAGGAGAACAGCATATTTACCCTTCCCCCCGGTTTTGCGGTTATAGTACTCAGCAAGCATTTTGCTCCCCCCCGCATGGTCAAATCCAACGTACATGAATGGCTGTTTATCTTCCCAGTCTTTGAGCGGTGTGGTTATATTCTGGAGTATTATTTTCGGATGTCCGGACATAATGACCGACTCAACCAAGCGTTGATGCCGCATGACGTTAAGGGTGAAAATCAGATAGTCCGGGGAAGTCTGTATCGCTTCACGGAAAGCTGAGGTTTGCTTTCCCATTGGGTCGGAAGGCTTGATGGCGAATTTTAAAATTGTGGGTGCGACGCCGTAGTGCTGTAATCTGTTCCTGAAGGAAAGAATACTTCTGCGCCAGTAGTCGGAAACCTGTCCTCCCGGATATACAATGGCTATTTTGGGGGTGAAAGCTTTATCAAACTGCCGGGGAGTATTTCCCTCTACGATTCTTTTAAAAAGGTTGTCGCGTATCTTTTCTTCAGGATATGCTTTGATGTATTCTTCATACGCATAGTATCTTTCTGCTTTAGTCGTATGGGCGAAAAGCAGAAGAGAAAAGATGGCGATAAGCGGCAGGAGCGCGGCGACTTTCATACTTTCTCCATATTTCATTTATTAAGGGAAATATGGCTTGAGTATATCAGATTTAATGCTGAATGTAACGGTCAGCCCGAATCGGTAATAAATAAATTTGTGCGGTGAAAAGTGAATTTTCCGGTCTGGAAAATCAACGATTAAGATGCGGATAATAAAGGCTGAAACTTACATGTGACAACATACGTTTAGTTTCAGCCTTTATTGTATCTCTTGAATACGGTATTTTACAGTCTACCGTTTTTTGCGGGAGATCAGGATGCTGCAGTTACAGCGGTCCGCTGGCGGAGTATGGTTACCCCGGCGTATACCAGCGGGGTGTCCAGAAAGGCGATGGCTATCTTGGCAACCCACTGTCCGATGATAATATCTGCGACAGGCATGGTTCCGTAGAAGGCTACAGTCACAAAGATTGTGGAATCGATGAGCTGTGATACGATGGTGGACAGATTGTTGCGCAGCCAGAGGTGTTTGCCTCCGGTCAGTCTGCGTAGCAGGTGGAAGAGCCGCACATCGTTTGTCTGGCTGACCAGATAAGCCAGCAGTGAGGCAAGGACAATACGAGGGGTGCTTGCAAGAACGCTGGCAAAGCCTTCCTGGCCGTGCCAGAAGGGTGCCGGGGTCCAGTACAGGGCGGCCCATGAAAGGGCAATGGCTGTAAGAAGGGCGATGAATCCGCAGTGGATGACCTCATCGGCCCGTTCCTTTCCCCAAATTTCACTGATGATATCGGAGACAATGAAGGTTATGGAGTAGGCAAGGACCCCAGCAGGTGCGTAAAATCCGAAGATGTTGATAATCTTGGTTGATACAACTGCGGCCATGACCAATGAGCCGATAAAAAGGCTCGTCAGAAGGGTGAACGCTTTGCGTTCAAAGGTTGAAGAGAGCATTGGATTCCCTTGTGTTGGATGTTTGTTCTTTGAAGCGGAGCTTACCCGGCACGAGCAAAAGGGAGAAAGTCCCGTGCCTCGGCAGTTCCGCTTCGGGGCAAAAGTTCAGGGGCTGGGTTGCCAGTATTCGGAGTAAAAGTCAAAAAGAAATGGGCAAAGGCCGGACTTGCTTTTGCCGGATAAGCTGCTAAGTGCTGTGGACCGTTTGAGGAACTTTTCAGATTAGACTGTTTATCTATGGAGAAGATTAAAGTGAAAACTACCAAAAGTCAGGATAAGACCGAGTCGCTTGTCTCTCTCGGTCAGGCCGGAGCGACAGAGTATAATTATGATACCCCCGGTCCCGAAATACTTGAGACATTTCCTAATAATTTCCCGGGCAGGCCCTACATAATCAGCATTGAATTTCCGGAATATACCTCGCTTTGCCCGGTGACCGGACAGCCTGATTTCGCCACTATAATTGTGGAGTACATTCCCGATGAACTTTGTGTGGAATCCAAGAGTTTTAAGATTTATATGGGAGCCTACCGTAATCATCAGTCCTTCATGGAAACCATAACCAATAATATTCTCGATCACTTCACCGGACGTCTTTCCCCTTTGTGGATGCGTGTTAAGGGGATTTTTTCGCCTAGAGGCGGAACGGCCCTGCATGTTTTCGCCGAACAGTACAAGAAAGAAAGTGATCATTACGAAGAGGTTCGTGAAGTTGTAAGGGAATGGAAGATGGAATCCGGTAGACATTCTTCCTGATTTTATTGCCTGTTACTCTTTCCGTATAGAGCTTGCGTTGTTTCGCGCGAGTAATAAATTGTATAGTTCTATCTTGACAGGCATGGCTAAAGTTTTATATTTTGCCAAATAGACAAATTAGGAGGCAGCAAAAAAAATGACCGCAACTATCGAGACAAAGTCAAAGGTCTTCAAAGCTCTGGGGCATCCCAGCAGGCTTGCCATTGTAGAGGCGCTCTGCGAAGGGGAACTCTGTGTCTGTGATATTGTTCCGATAGTTGGCCGGGATATATCCACCGTGTCTAAGCATCTATCCCTGCTCAAGGAAGCCGGAGTGCTAAAAGACAATAAACGGGGCACGAATGTTTATTATAGTCTGGCCATGGAGTGTGTCCCCGGTTTTCTCAGCTGTCTGGAGAATTTTTTTGCTCTCAAGTTTGAGCAGCAGGCTGCGGCCTACTCAGCAAGCTTTATTAAAAAGTTGTAAGTAAGGGACAGCTGCGGGTTAATCGTAGCTGTTCTTTTTTGAGTTTAAGTTTTCGTGTTTGGCAAAATAAGAACAGTGGAGAATAAAAATGGAAGAGTTGAATTTAAAACAATGTTCCTGTTCCTCGGGATCAAAGCCCATAAAACCAATCGGACTGGAACCTTTGGGGGAAACCTCAGAGCCGGAATCAGTTGAAGAGACCAAAGGGTCTTCATTACCCCTCGGTGGCAAGGCTTTATGGGGGGCTATGGTCGTTGGGCTACTGGC
Organism: Maridesulfovibrio sp.; assembly: GCF_963676065.1. Taxonomy (NCBI): domain Bacteria; kingdom Pseudomonadati; phylum Thermodesulfobacteriota; class Desulfovibrionia; order Desulfovibrionales; family Desulfovibrionaceae; genus Maridesulfovibrio; species Maridesulfovibrio sp. The sequence goes on from NZ_OY780933.1 coordinate 1,433,709, forward strand.
ATGGTATGCTCTTTATTCGCAATTACTGCCTTTTTCAAAGTATGCAGCCTTTGATCTGTTCGGTCTTGTGCCGGGTAGTCATCTGGGTGAGGCTGTACAGTTTTTCGTTTATGATACTCCAAAGGTGTTGATGCTGCTTGTACTGGTCGTTTTCGGCATCGGTATTATCCGCTCTTATGTAACTGTGGAATGGACCCGCAAGGTACTGGCCGGGAAACGCGAATCCTTCGGTAACGTGCTTGCCGCCCTGCTCGGTGTGGTTACTCCGTTTTGTTCCTGCTCCGCTGTCCCGCTTTTTATAGGTTTCGTAGCCGGAGGAGTTCCGCTGGGTGTTACCTTTTCATTCCTGATTTCCGCGCCGATGGTTAACGAGGTTGCCCTAGTACTGCTTTATGGACTTATGGGCTGGAAAATAGCTACCTTATACTTTGTCACCGGTATTCTCATCGCTATTGTGGCCGGCTGGGTCATAGGCCGTCTGGGTATGGAAAAGTATGTGGAAAGCTGGGTTAAGCTGGCCAATTCTCAGAATAACGGGCCGCAATCGGGTATGGATATCGAGGAACGGTTGGTATTCGGCCTTGAATCAGTAAAGGATATAGTTGGTAAAGTCTGGATGTATGTGGTGCTCGGTATTGCTGCCGGCGCTGCGATTCATGGCTATGTTCCTGAAGACATGATGGTTTCCATTATGGGTAAGGGTGTCTGGTGGGCAGTGCCCGCATCAGTCTTACTAGGCATTCCCATGTATACAAATGCCGCCGGGGTTATTCCAATTGTCGACGCTCTGCTGGGCAAGGGTGCGGCACTTGGAACCGTGTTGGCTTTCATGATGAGCGTAATCGCGCTTTCCTTTCCGGAAATGGTTATCCTGCGTAAAGTGCTCAAGCCCAGACTTATCGCCGTATTCGCCGGAGTGGTCGGGTGTGGTATCCTCATAGTCGGATACCTATTTAATATGATTGTTTAAGTTTTTGTAATTTGGTTTGCAGCAGCCGTATCTCTAATGTGAGGTTCGGCTGCTTTTGATTTTTATATCCGTTTTAAATAATGGGGCGAAAGTTGTTTAAAATAATATATTAAAAAAAGGAAATTTTTGTATTATAAGTACTAAGACAATAGTTGTCCGGCCCGGTTTTTTAGTTCCGGTTATTCTGTCCTTTTCAGTTTGAGGTACACGTGAATAAAGTTCTTGTTTTGGACTCCAGCAAAGTTACAACACTGCTTATCCAGAAAGCCCTTCAGCAGGGAGGGTTTGTATGCGATCTTGCCCAAACATACGAGGAAGCAGAAAAATTAATTGCGGAAAATAACTATTTCGTCGGGCTTAGCAGTGTAGTTCTTAAGGGCGTGAAGGCCGGCGAGGGGATAGATCTGTTTATCAAAAACAATATCCCCGCTATCGCGGTGACCTCAACCCTTAGCGAGGATGTCCTGAAGGATCTGTCAAAGAAGGATATCGTGGACTATGTGCTCAAAAAGAGTGAACATATTGATTATATTGTCCGCACTGTGCGCCGGGTCTCCAAAAATAGGGGTCTGAAAGTCATGGTTGTGGATGATTCAAAATCTGTTCGTGCATGGCTTTCCAATATTCTTGGAAGGCAGGGACTCACAGTCCTTCAAGCAGAGGACGGAGCTGATGCAGCGGAAATTTTTGATCGCAATCCAGATATCAAGCTCGTTCTTACCGACTACACTATGCCTAGAATGGACGGTGTCCAGCTGACCGCGCATCTGCGTACCCTGCGTCCTTCCGATGAACTCAGCGTAATAGTTCTTTCTTCCGATTCAAAGTCTGGAACTGCTCCGCTTTTTTTGAAGATCGGGGCCAATGACTTTATTCATAAGAGCGCGCGGATTGAAGAAATTCTTTGCCGGGTTAACTCCAACCTTGAAATTCTCGAACTTATCGCTGAATCCCGCGACCGTGCCAATAAGGATTTTCTCACCGGATTGTGGAACAGGAGATATTTTTTCGAAAATTGCGAACCTGTGTATAAAAAATGTCAGGAAATCGGGCATGGAATAGCTCTGGCCCTGCTGGATATTGACTATTTCAAAAAGGTTAATGACACATACGGCCATGAAGCTGGGGATATGGTTCTTAAGAAATTCTCAACATTGCTTAGGGAATATGTAGGTGACAAGGGCTTGCCGGCCCGTGTTGGCGGTGAAGAATTTTATGTGATGTTGAATTCGGTTGCTCCCGACGAAATCGTTCCTTTTCTGGATGGATTCAGAAAGCAGGTAGAGGAACTTACAGTCTCTTTCAACGGACAGAAGATAAAATTTACTGTTTCCATAGGAGTTACCTCGGATGCCGGGGGCTCCCTTTCAAATATGATCAGTCGCGCCGATGATCTGCTCTACGAGGCCAAGACATCCGGTCGTAACAGGGTGCTTTCTTCCTGACAGAGATTTATCTGGATTGATGATTAAGGCCTCGGTTCTTATGGGAACCGAGGCTTTTCTGTTTAGAATAGTCTTTAAATAAGAAGCATAGTGGGGTATACTACTAACATTGCTCGAAACGCCATGAAGGTGGCAAAGAAAGGGGGAGACTATGCTGTCCAAGGAAAAATTTTTTAGCACCGGTGAAATTGTTAATCTTGCTGAACAGGCTGTCTATGAAGAGTTGAAGGCACTGATTAAAAGGGCTGACATTGAATTCTGCCAGTGCGACAAGTGTCTTTTCGATATTGTCTGTGTTGTTTTGAATAAAATGCCAAGCCTCTATTCATCCAGCATCGCGGATCGGGCGTACCCCAGCTCCGGCTTCAAGGCTGATTATGAAAAACTTAAGGCTTTGGCCGCCACTGAATTGCCCATAGCTATCAATCAGATCAAAAATAGACTGCATCATTAGTTTCGTATCCTGTTCTCTGCAATAATTTACTTTTTTTTAACATGAGAATCGGTTAGTGTCTCAATGCTTTTATATAGGGATACAGGCATGATTGTTGCCTTCAGAGCAGCCGTCGGTTTTTTAAATATTATTCAGGGGGAAGTTCGTGAATTTCTTTTTTCGTGAGGTTACCGGGCGGAAGAATTGTGCCGCATTGCTTTTTATCATGTTATTAGTCTCCTTTTTATTGGCAGGGTGTTTTGATGAAGGTAAAAAGGAACAAGATGCGGCAAAACCTACTCCTGTTAAAGTTATAAAAATAGATGAGCAGTCCTTTCCGGTTATGGGCGAGTATGTGGCCCAGATTCAGGCTCTTAAAACCGTTGAAATAAAGGCCCGCGTACAGGGACATCTTAAACAGAGGCTTTTCACCGAAGGTGACCCGGTCAAAGAAGGTCAGCTCCTTTTTGTCATTGACCCGCGTCCTTATGAGGAAGCTTTAAAAAGATCCCAGGCGGAACTGGCCAGCGCAAAAGCCTCTCTCGCAAAGGCCAGCAAAGACTATAAACGGTTTAAGGCCCTTTTCGATCAGGGGGCGGTCAGCCGTGAGGAGTTCGATTCTAAAATCACCGACAAACAGGTTCTGGAAGCCAATGTGAGCAATGCCAAGGCTGAGGTTGGAGAGGCAAAGTTGAATTTAGGCTTTACCCGCATAACATCTCCAATGGACGGTATGATCGGACGTACTCATGTCGACCCCGGTACTCTGGTTGCAGCGGAGTCAACTGTACTGGCAACTGTTTCAGCGGTTGATCCGGTTTATGTAAATTTCAGTATTCCCGAAAAAGAATATCTTGTGGCTATCCGTGATATTGAAGCCAGAAAAAAGGCAGGCAAGCCGGATAGACCCAGTGCTTTGCGTATGATTTTGGCCGACGGAGGCTACTACGATTATAACGGCACCTTTAATATGGCCGACAGGGCTGTTGATTCCTCTACCGGTACGCTGGGTATCAGGGCGAAGTTCCCCAATCCAGAGAGAATCCTGCGTGACGGTCAGTATGCCAAGGTAGTGGCAAAGCTTAAGGATTATCCTCATGCACTTGTGGTCCCCACAAGATCCATGCTGGATGTGCAGGGACGTAAATCCTTATTAGCCGTCGTCAACGGTACTGTTGTCGAAAAACCGGTAACAATTGACTATTCGGATGATCAAAATGCTGTGATAAAAACAGGAATACAATCTGGAACCATGATTATCGTCGACGGTGTAAACAGAATTCGTCCCGGAACTTCGGTTGTCCCAGAGATTCTTAAAAATCCATCCGAAGTAACCAAAGAGTAATCCCTTTTTAAAAGTAAATCTCCCCGCATATGCGGGGAGATAATTTTTGCAGGAAGCAGTCATGGTCAATTTTTTTATCGACAGACCCATTTTTTCGTCCGTTATTTCCATCATTATCACAATGGTGGGCTTACTGAGTATTTTTACTCTGCCTATTGCGCAATACCCTGAAATCGCACCCCCTACAGTACAGATTTCCGCCCAGTATACCGGTGCCAGCGCGGGGGTTGTGGAAGAAACCGTTGCGGCCCCTATCGAGGAGCAGGTCAACGGCGCGCAGGACATGCTTTATATGAGTTCCATCAGCTCGAATGACGGACGTATGGTCCTCAATGTTACCTTTGATCTCGGGCGAGATCTGGAACTTGCCACTGTTGATGTTCAGAACAGGGTCAGTCTGGCTACTCCCCAGCTCCCTTCAGACGTGACCAAGTCCGGTGTCAGTGTTAAAAAGCAGTCCTCCAGTATGATCTGCGTGATCAGTCTTCTTTCGCCTGACGGAACATTCGATTCCCTTTTCTTGAACAACTACGCCAAGATCAATCTTTTCGATGCTGTTTCCCGTATCCCCGGTGTGGGGAGTGTCTCCCTTTTCGGTGATCAGGATTACGGCATGCGCATCTGGCTTGACCCGGATAAAATGGCCCGGATGGCAATCACTGCCGATGATGTTATTTCAGCGGTACAGAAGCAGAATCTGCAGGCCCCGGCAGGGCAGGTGGGGCAGCCTCCGGCTTCAGCCGGACAGCAGTTTCAGTTGACTGTGCGGGTTAAGGGACGGCTTAGCGAACCGGAAGAGTTCGGTAATATTATTATCAAATCCAAGCCGGACGGGAGTAATGTCCGCATCCGCGATGTGGCCCGTGTTAAAATGGGTTCAAAATCCTACTCCGCCTTTGGCCGTCAGGGTGAAATCGACTCCGCAATGCTGCTGATTTATCAGCTCCCCGGAGCTAACGCCCTTGATATTGTGGAGAATGTCCGCTCTACCATGAAACAGCTTTCCGCTGAGTTTCCCACCGGGATGAAGTATGACATTCCCTATGATACCACCCTGTTCGTCACAGCTTCAATTGATGAAGTTTTGGATACCCTTTATGAGGCCATGGCGCTGGTCTTCATCGTTGTTTTTATCTTTTTGCAGAATCTGCGGGCGACCATTGTTCCCATGGTCGCAGTACCGGTATCACTGATTGGTACTTTCGCATTCTTTCAGGTTCTCGGTTTTTCCATCAATACCCTGACCTTGTTCGGTATGGTTTTGGCCATCGGTATTGTTGTTGACGATGCCATCGTTGTTGTTGAGGCGGTGCAGGCCAAGATTGATGAGAAAGGCTTGGATTCCAAGACGGCCACTAAGGAGGCCATGAAAGAAGTTTCCGGGCCTATTATGGCGACTACCGCAGTACTTATCGCCGTATTCGTACCCGTTGCCTTCATGGGGGGGATTACCGGACAGCTTTATAAACAGTTTGCGTTGACCCTTGCGGTTTCGGTAGCCATCTCGTCCATCAACGCTTTGACATTTTCTCCGGCCATGTCGGCTCTGGTGCTGCGTCCGCAAAAGAAGATGCGCGGTCCGCTGGGATGGTTTTTTGAAAAGTTCAATAAATATTTCAGCAAAGTTACTTCCGGCTATACTCTCGGGGTCCGGCTGATTATCCGTAAGTCAATAATTGCGCTGGGTATTTTCGGGATATTGCTGTTCGGGGCATACACACTGTTCAAAACAGTTCCCACCGGCTTCGTTCCCAACGAAGATCAGGGGTATTTCATGATAAATGTGCAGCTGCCTGAAGGAGCTTCACTTGAACGCTCCGATGCCGCCGTTCATAAGGTCGAGGAAATCCTCAAGAATGAACCGGGGGTTGAAACATATTTTGCTCTGGGTGGATTTAACCTGATAACCGGGGCATATTCTTCATACACGTCGACTCTGTTCGCTTCACTTACACCGTGGGATGAGCGTACTGATCCGCAACTGCATGTAAATGCTATTCTGCGTAAAGTGCAGCAGAAAGTTATGGAGATTCAGGAAGCCAGAATTATCTGCTTCAATCCCCCGCCGATTAACGGTATCGGTTCTACCGGAGGATTGCAGTTTGAGTTGCAGGACCGCTCCGGAGGAACGGTTGAGGAACTGTCTCAAGTGGCGCAGGATTACATGGCCGAACTTCGTAAGCGTCCAGAATTAACAGGTATATTCTCCACCTTCAGCGCGAATGTCCCCCAGCTGTTTGTTAATGTGGATCGTGATAAGGTCAGCAAGCTTGGTATTCCGCTTAACGAGGTCTTTACCGCTATGCAGACTTTTCTCGGCGGTTATTACATTAACGATTTCAATAAATATGGCAGGACCTACCGGGTCTTGGCTCAGGCTGACTCTCAATTCAGAACCAGCCCGGGCGATGTCTCTAAATTCTATGTGCGTGGTGATACGGGAAAGATGATTCCCCTATCCACATTGGTTAGCCAGAAAAAAATATTCGGCCCGGAATATATACAGCGTTACAACTTGTTCCGGACCATTGAGATTACCGCCGCAAATGCTCCCGGATACAGTACCGGGCAGGCTATGGCGATAATGGAAAAGGTGGCTCGTGACACTCTGCCCAGAGGTTACGGATTTGACTGGACCAACATAGCGTTTCAGGAAAAGAAATCCGGTGGGGAAATTATCGTTATTTTTGCCCTTGCAGTTATGATGGTTTTTCTTGTGCTGGCTGCTCAGTATGAAAGCTGGATTATCCCGCTGGCGATTGTGTTCGCAGTTCCACTGGGTGTGTTCGGTGCAATTACCGGTCAGTTCCTGCGAGGGCTGGATAACAATGTCTATGCCCAGATCGGATTGATCATGCTGGTTGGACTTGCGGCTAAGAATGCAATTTTGATTGTGGAATTCGCTAAAGAAAAATATGAGCATGGCGCTACCCTTGTGGATGCTGCCGTGCAGGCGGCACATCAGCGTTTCCGTCCTATCCTGATGACTTCCTTCGCGTTTATCCTGGGGGTTGTTCCTCTGGTTATCGCTCAGGGAGCCGGATCGGCCAGTCGCCATGCTCTGGGTACTTCCGTTTTTTCGGGAATGATTGCGGCCACTCTTTTGGGAGTCGTCTTTGTGCCGCTCTTTTATGTGGTTCTGGCACGGTTACAAGTTGGCCGTAAGCATGAGGATAAGCCTGATTCCAGTGATGAGTAATCCGCTCTAAGTTGTATAATTGAAATCGCCCTGCTGAAAATTCGGCAGGGCGATTTTTTTATACGGAGGAATCAGAGAATTTGTTCTTAATGAGAGGATCTTTCCGGTACAGAATAAATGAAATAGTACGCCCAGAAGGAGCAGGTTACTCCGATGAAACATCCGAAGATAACGTCTGCGGGATAATGTTTACCAGCAATAACCCGGCTTATACCGACCAGTACAGCCAGCAAAAGCGGGATATATTTTTTACGGGGTAAAAGCAGTGCCAGGGAAGCGGTCAGCGAAAAAATGCGCAAGGTATGTCCTGACGGAAATGAATTCTGCAGATATTTATCGGAAAACCAGGTGAACCCGTAAGATCCGTCTTCAAAGAACATTGGCGGACGGCAGCGGCCGAAGAACCATTTAAGTTCATCACCGATGAGCATGGCGGATAAGGTCGAAAGCGCAACAAGCAGCAGTGCTTTGCTCCTTTTACCAAATCCATTGCACAGTCCGTCCACGGCTCCGCCTATAAGAGCGAAAAATGAAATTGTTTGAATTACATGCTTTGAAGCGAGGTCACTGATTAACTTACTAAGAGTGACCGCGAAAGTTCCTTTCAGGGTGTGAGCCGCTTTGGCTATGGGCAGGTCCAACGACTGGTAAAAAAGAATAACCAGCAGCAGAGTGGCAACTCCTCCCGCAAGTGTGTAAAAGCTGAGTTGTTTCGTAGTCATGTTCATGCAGAAATATTGGTTTAGTTGTTAACACGGGGGCATATGTTTTGTGTCAACATATTATCGGATGGAGTAAGCGGGAGTTCCACGTAAAAATTGGTCCCATCCTCTAATGATGAATCAAACCAGACCCGTCCGCGAAGGTAATTCTCGGTAAACATTTTTACGCTGTATGTACCTAGTCCCCGACCGGAGCCTTTAGTGGAAAACGAGCGCTTAAATATCTGGTGGGCCACAGTCATGGGGAGTGAACCTTGGTTTGATATAGTGAAAAGGGCCCTGCCGTTTTTCTCACATGCTTCCACTTTTATAGATCCATTGGGGTGGGATGCCTCGACAGCATTTTTTACCAGATTTTCAATAATACGGTAGAGAATTCGCTTATCAGTAGTTAGCGAAAACTTGCTGACTTTTGAATTGATAGAAACATTTTTACCTTTCCCCAACTGGCTGGTGTTGTAGAAAGTACATATTGATTCAATGAATTTAACCACGTCCACAGGCTCATTGTACAGCTCAAGCTTTTTAGTCTCTGCGGAAAGAAATAACCGGTGGGCATTGATCTCATTTGCCATGTAATGAGAACGTTCCACTATCATTTCAGCCAGCTCTTGCTGTTCTGGTCTTACTGCTTCGCTTCTTAGCAATGTACCTGCATTGGCGATTCCGTTTATCGCGTTCAGCAGGTCGTGCAGAAAGACTCTTTCCATCATTTCTTTATGTTTTTTGTCTGAAATATCAGCCAGGTGAATTATGTAGTACTGTTCCTCTCCTATATCTATTGGTGAGGCATTGACTCTGAATGTATATGCTTTGACTTTGTTATCCACATTAGCCAGCAGCATGCATTCCTCTTCACTTTTTTGTCCGGTCATTGCCGTTTGTATGGCTTGCAGGGCTCCGCATTGGAGGCAGGAGGGTGAGTCTCCGCAATAGTTTTTTTGGGAGTTGCAGCAGCGGAGCAGATCTCCGGGGCGACGTCCCAGAATCATGTTAACGTCTTTTTCCCCTACCGCTTCGGTCAGGGCCGTGTTGTAAGATACTATTCGCCTGTCCCGGTTGAGAATAAAGCAGGGGGATGGAACGCTATCAATAAACTCTGAAGCCAGTTCTGAATTAATCCGTGAATGCTGGGCCATAATTTCCGGGGTGCACGGATTGTGATTATTGCCCGGAATGTTTTGAGTGTTCGAAACTTCTTTCATGTGGAGGTTCTGCCGTTCGGACTAGTGTCCTTTATAAAAAAGTAAAGAATTACTGGGTCCTTCCATGTAAAGCATGTTGTTTCTGTTTTCCATAGTTTTGACTGCCTCGAGAGCCTGCATAAATTTGAATTCCTGTATATTCAGGTTTTGGGAACATGCTTTGCGAGTCATGGCCAACTGTCCGGTGCTGAATACGCCGTTTGTATATGAGTATTCTCCGCGAAAGCTGTTGCAGCCTCCAGAACCGTAAATTTTGCCGTTCTTGTCCAGTCTCATCCAGATGTGGGCGAATCCCTGTACAGGTTTGCCGTCAATATCTTCGGCAAGCCATTTGGTTTCCCTTGGGTGTTCGTACGCTGGGTAATTGGTCTGTTTGGGCGCACATCCAGAGACGAAAAGAATTATACATGCTATTGCGGCCAGTAATGAATAACGTTCCACTGTGTTGATTCTCATAAATCATTCCTCCGTTAAAGCACTATACGTATATCTGATCGTTTAAGATAGATAAAATTTACAGAAATAATGGAGACATTCAGGATCCGCAAAGCATAAAGCCTAGAATGAGACCGCATTTATCTGTGCAGGACGGGTAGAATTGTTTATGCATTCGTGTTTTGGATCGGTTTTCACGGCCATAGAAAAATTCAGCGATGGCGAGTGGGGTGTAGCCGTTCTTCGCGGCGAAATTGAGCAGCTTGGGCGCGCAGCAATCGCCGGTTCCGGTGGGGATGCCTTTTTTTCCGTATATTATTTCCGGCAACGGTTTTATTTTTCCACGGAAGTTGTGAACAGAGTATATGGCGTGGATTTTACGCATAAGCTCGCGGGAAAGGTTTTTCCGCTGTGCGGCAAGCTGTGCGTGAAGGGTGGAGTCGGGAGCGGTCTTAGCCATTTCCCTGCCGATTCTCTTTATTTCCTTTTCTGTGCACATGGTCAGGGTCTCGAATTCCTGCGGATCAATCAGAGGGCTGACCCAGCCGGGAATTTCCCAGTGCCCGTTGTATTGCCCGGAAAAAGCTTTGGCTGTTTTTTTATTTCCGTCATGGTCCAGATAAACCATTATTCCGAACATCTGCCCCCGCGCGTTACCGAAGAGGTAATCGGTGGAAAAGTCAGAAACGGCCTGATCCTGCGGAACATCGAAGTCCGCACGTTTTTCCGTGTCCAGCTTCTGCATCAGCGCGCGACAGTGCTCTACCGCGTCTTCCGGACTGAGCGAATGGGTGGTTTTGCAGCGGGAACAGTAGCCTGAGCAGGATATGTTTGCGGGGATGCTTGCCGTGCCTTGCATGGTGAACGCTCACTAAATTATAAAAAAGGGGATGTGCCTTGGCACATCCCCGCTTAAGTATCTTTATCCAGAACCTGCGGCCCTGCTTACTGGCTGACGGAAACCTTAATTTTACTGGGAAATAGGTCCATTAAAAGATACAGAAACGATGCCGTATTCAATTTTTCCTTTAGGAGCGTTGACGACGACTTCGTCCCCTTCTTCTTTTCCAAGCAGGGCTTTTCCGACAGGGGATTCAACGGAGATAATTCCTTTTTTGAAATCGCTCTCGTCAGGTCCCATGATGGTGTACTTCTTCTCATCACCTGTTTCTATATCTTCCAGTTCTACAGTGGCGCCGAAGGTGATTTTTGAACCACCAAGGGTCTGTAGGTCCACCACGTTGTAATGGGGGATACGGGATTCGATGTAGTTGATTTTTGCTTCAAGCATTCCCTGTCTTTCGCGTGCGGCATGATAACCGCCGTTTTCTTTCAGGTCGCCTTCTTCACGGGCTTCCGCGATGGCCTTGATCACTTCAGGGCGCTCTTTTTTGAGAGCTGCCAACTCTGCTTTGATTTTTGCAAATCCTTCTTTTGAAATGGGTATGTTGCTCATTTCATAAACCTCGAATAATTCCGTCGTTGTCAATAAAAATGCAGCCACTGTCCGAAAAGTTATTATCGGAAGTGAAGCTGCTTAGGGGACAGGTTGCAGTGCAACCGTTCAATTGCTGAAAGTTCTGGGTAGAACATCCTTTGAGGTAGGTCAAGTCGCTTGAGGCGTAAGATTAATAGTTTAGTTATTTTTTTTATATAAATAGATATCCGCCGTAATGGCTGAAATTTATAATTGTAAGGCGAATAATGTGGTTTTATCGATAGTTTTTTTGTGCTAGAAGATTTTCCTTTAGTTTTTTAGCTTGAAAAGAGGGTGTTGCAGAGTCTTTTTGGGATAGGACCCGTTTGTGAGGGAGGGCGGAGTGACTGAAGAGTTTAAGGTTATAAGGAAGAAAGACATCAGGCCGGGAATGTATGTCCGCAAATACGGAACCGGAACATTTCATGATCCTCACGTAGAGGTCGGAAGGTATATCGAGTCGCTTGAGGACATCACCAAATATCTTCCTGATGAGACGGAACAAGTGGAGATACTGACCGGAAGCGCTTTGCCGGACCTGCCTCCTTCAGGGACGGTAAAAGCCAAAAATGCCGAGGAAGCAGCACGGAATATAGCAGATGCTCTGCCTGAAGCCCGCCGGGTACACAAAGAAGCCCTGCGCTATTCCCGTAAATTTATCGATGATGTACGCAAGGGCCGGACTGTGGCGGTGGAAGAAGCCGTACCAATTGTCGGTGAGGTGATAGATAGCCTGACCACGAACGAACCTGCCGCATTGACTCTGGCTTTCCTAAAAAAATATGATGAATATACCTATACGCACTGCATAAACGTGAATCTCTACGCACTGCTGCTGGGCAAGGCCCTCGGCTTGAAGCGAGATGAACTGGAAATGCTCGGTATCGCCGCATTGTTTCATGATGTGGGAAAGGGGCGTGTTCCCAATACGGTGTTAAATAAACCCGGAAAACTGACCGATGCCGAATATGAAATTATGAAAAGTCATTCCTTGAAAGGTCTTGCTGTCCTTCAGGATGTTGACGGACTTGACGAGGCTGTACTTCGCGGAGTGGTAGAGCACCATGAACGCTATGACGGTAGTGGGTATCCCAGCGGAGTGATGGGGGAAAATATCCATCCCTTCGGACGGATTATTGCAATCAGCGATGTCTATGACGCCCTGACCAGTGTGCGCGTTTATAAAAAAGCCGTCACTCCGGCCAAGACATTAAGCCAGATGTATAAATGGAAGGGGACTGATTTCGATCCCGCCTACCTGAATTGTTTTATACGGGTCATGGGTATCTATCCGCCGGGAACCATGGTGCAATTGAATGATCTGCGATTTGCAATTGTTCTTGAGACTAATGAAAACAGACCGCAGCACCCAAAGGTGAAGGTCCTGTTTAACGATAAGATGCAGCCGGTAATGACAGAGTGTCTTGATCTGGCATTTTGTGAAAAAGAGGGGAGCGAGTTAAAGGTAATGCGCCAGCCGGACCCAAGCCTACTGGGGGTTGATATGCGCCAGCTTTCACGCTTTCTTGCTTAATTTTAACAAGTTGTTTTTTTATAATCCGGAATCATGATTTTGATTCCGGATTTTTTGTTTGCAGTATGCTTGAATGTCTTTTTCGGGGTTTTTGTTCGGATTTTTACAAGGGCTAAATAACAAATTCCATTTCGGAGAACAGTTTTTCTGCATCGTAAAGTCCGGGGTATTTGGATGAAATTTCGGCCATGATTGCGAAATAAGCATCCCAGCCTAAAACCTGTGCTTCTTTTTTCTTATTAATGAAAATCTTGAAAGTGGTTCCCTTGGGGCACTTGGTCATGTTCAGCTCCAGTACTCCGGCAGGGGTGTTTTCCAGCCATACCGCAGACCACGCCGTTCTATCGCCTTCTGTTTTTTTGTATTTTTGGAAGTAGGCCTCAAAAATATTTTCGATTTTTGCACGATCCATTCGGTTCTCCATAATCTAAAGATTGCGTTTTGAGCATAGCATTTTTGCGCCGAGATGGACAATAGTCCTGCTTTGTCATGGTCGTTTCAATGGTCTCGTCATAAGTTTTAGATAAGGCGGTTTCTATACTACACATTTGTAGATGACTACGGTCTTGTTAGTGTAGTTTTGTCAAAAATGTAAATTTAGTGTCTTTGGGGTAGGGGCTAAAATTGCTTCGCGTCACAGCTGTTTAGATCTCCTGTCTACATAATGGGTTTGAGGCTGTATAATCAGTGGTTGAGTGAGATGTTGAGGGTTGTTTTGAGCGCTGATTATCATTTTTTGCTAAAGAACTGCTTGGTGAATCTTGTTGATTGCCATGTTGGTGTAAAGAAGGGAGTCAGGGGCTGTTTTTAGTGTAAAAACTGTTGTATATTAGTATCTTATGCTTATTCCTGATATGGTGTCGAATCGAGTCTGAAGCCAGAATGTGAGGGGGGTGGCTGAGATTGGTCGTAAATTTAAGACCTTTTTGTATTAAAAAACTTCATTTTCGTATTTTTGTTTGCCAAAATTGTTTTTTTCTGCCATTGTCAAATTCCTGAATCGCTCTGATCTTCAAAAAACAACCTTTTTTATCCTGATTTCGATTCATTTTCAGAATCCTGAAAAATAGTTGTGCCAATTTTGAGAGGTGGAAAAACTCAGAATGTCCAAAATTTACCTGCACAAATTACTTAATTCGAAATAATTGCAGATTAGAGCTGTATCGGCTGATACATTTATTTTTAAAAAAACATGTCAGCTGGCCTGGCGGAGATAATCCCGGAGTAAAGGTCTGTCCAACTCCCTGCCTGCCGGATCGCTGCATCTGTTGAACCCTATAATCATGGAGTGAGCTGACAATATGTGCCGTTTATTTGCGCTTACAAGTCGCGATCCTATTTCACCCATGCTGGCCATCAATGCCCTTAATACAATGAAAGAAGGTCATGACGGCTCCGGTGTGGGGCTTTGTCTCAGGGGATTGGGAGGTCGCTTTGAAGAAGAGCTGAAAGACTGCCCCATCCTTTCCGGAATTTTTACTGAAGCCGGTCTGCGCAGGTTGGAACAGTATGCCATGGACCATGGTTTCAAGTCTCAGTACAGTATCCTTTATACGCCGGAAACCGAACCGCCGGTAGGCACCCCCGTTCGCGGAACATACGCAGCAATCGCATATAAAGTTCCCAGAGGATGGAAAGATCTTACTCCTGCCGAGCAGGGACGCAAACTCGTTGAGATGCGTCTTGAGCTGCGCAGGATGGGTGAGGAAGAGGGAGACATCATGGTCTTTTCCTTCTGGCCCGATACCATCGTAGTGAAAGAAGTCGGTGATCCTCTTGAAATCGGTGAGTGGCTTCAGCTTGATGCCAACAAAAACATCTATGCCAGACGCATTCTGGCGCAGGGCAGGCAGAACACAAACTACGCCATCAACCTTTATGCATGTCACCCTTTCTTTATAGAAGGCGTAGCTTCCATGACCAACGGTGAGAACACAGCGTTTATTCCCGTTAAGGAATACCTGCAGTCCAGAAATGTTCCCGGTTATTCCGGATACCAGTCCGATTCCGAGGTCTTTACCCATATCGCGCACTACACTACCAAGCGTCTGGGTCTGGACATCCGTGCTTACAAGCACATAATCACCCCGCTTATGGATCATGAAATGGCCGACCATCCGGACCGCGAGTTTCTGGCACCTCTGAAAAGATCCTGCCGCAAGATGATTATCGACGGCCCCAACTGTGTTATCGGAACCCTTGATGACGGTTCCATGTTCATGGTTCAGGACCGCAAGAAGCTTCGTCCCGGTATTGTGGGCGGTAAAGACGGCATCTATGCCTTTTCATCCGAAGTTTGCGGAATCGACGCTGTCATTCCTGACCGTGACAGATCCAAAGACTTTCAGCCCATGCACCTCGATACAGTAATCGTCGGACCCGACTGCAAGGAGATACAAACATGCTCACAGAAAGACCAATTACCCCGTCAACTTTAGGCGTTAAAGACCTGAACTGGCAGATCGAGTGGGACAAGGATCTCTGTACCCAGTGCGGTCGCTGCACCTCAGTCTGCCCGGTGAACGCTATTGAACTCGGTGTATTCCGCAAGCGCGAGATCAAGACTCCCGCCAGCTTGCTGAAAAAAGCCGAGAATGAATATAAAGTTTTTTACGGCATCCGCCAGAAAACCGATCCTGCCTACGCCTGCATCGGTTGCTCCATGTGCAATCTGGTTTGCCCCAACAACGCCATCGCCCCCAAACGCCAGGAAGATTCTACTTCACAGAAATTCCACAATGACCGTGGCGGTAATCCCCGCACTCGCGGTGGACGCCGCAATTCAGGCGAATCTCTGCTGGATCAGATCAAGTTCATTCGTATCTCCATGCTCACTGACCCGGCGCTCGATGCCGGACGTCACGAGTTCCGTTTGAATACTTTGCTCGGTCGTGTGCAGTCTCCGGAAGATAGCCTGAAAACATATAAGGAACACGGCTGGAAACCTCCGGTACGGGAGATATATCCGCTGGTTATCGGCGGAATGTCCTTCGGCGCGCTTTCTCCCAATATGTGGGAAGGCTTGCAGATGGGTGTCGCTTATCTGAACGAAGAACTTAATATGCCGGTACGCATCAGCACAGGTGAGGGCGGCTGTCCCCCGCGTCTGCTGCGTTCCCGTTTCCTTAAATACGTTATCCTCCAGATTGCGTCCGGTTATTTCGGCTGGGATGAAATCATCCACGCCATTCCCGAGATGAAGGTCGACCCCTGCGCCATTGAAATCAAATACGGTCAGGGCGCTAAGCCCGGTGATGGCGGACTGCTCATGTGGTACAAGGTTAACAAGCTCATCGCCGCAATTCGCGGTGTTCCTGAGCGGGTCAGCCTGCCTAGTCCCCCGACCCATCAGACTCAGTATTCCATTGAGGAATCAGTTGCGAAGATGATCCAGTCCATGAGTATGGCCTGGGGATTCAGGGTCCCGGTCTATCCGAAGATTTCCGCTTCCTCCACATCTCTGGCGGTTCTCAATAACTTGACCCGTAACCCTTATGCCGCCGGTCTGGCCATTGATGGTGAAGATGGCGGTACCGGTGCGGCGTACAATGTTTCCATGAACCATATGGGACATCCCATCGCCAGTAACCTGCGTGATTGTTACAACGCTCTGGTTGTTACCGGTAAGCAGAACGAGCTGCCCCTTATCGCGGGTGGCGGTATCGGTAAATCCGGCAACCTCGCGGCAAATGCTGCGGCCCTGATTATGCTCGGCGCGAGTGCTGTACAGGTCGGTAAATACGTAATGCAGGCCGGCGCCGGCTGTCTCGGTTCTGAAAAGGATCGCTGCAACGTCTGTAACATCGGCGTATGTCCCAAGGGCATCACCTCTCAGGATCCCAGACTTTACCGTCGCCTTGACCCTGAAAAAGTCGCCGAAAGGGTTGTTGACTTCTATCTGAGCTTTGACACTGAAATCAAAAAGATCATTGCCCCCCTGGGCCGCTCCACATCTCTGCCTATCGGCATGTCGGACGCGCTTGGTATCAGTGACCGTGATGCTGCTGAAAGACTCGGCATCAAGTACGTGGTTTAACAACAGCTCACGATTTACGGAGATTTAAAATGGCAACAGAAAAAATATGCATCAGCGGTCTTGAAGAAGGCTTCCGTGTTGAATCCCGCATCCTTGAGGAGCGGATTCAGAAAGCGGTTGCCGACGGAGCCCGCAAGCTTGAAATAGACGCCATGGGCCAGCACGGTATTGGCGGTAGGCTGTGGATTTCCAAACAGGAACCCATTGAAATTGACGTTATCGGTACTTCCGGTCAGCGTCTGGGTTCCAAGGGGTTTCCCGGTACGGTAATAAACGTCCACGGTTCGGTTTCAGATGACGTGGGCTGGCTCAACGCCGGTGCCGAGATCATCGTCCATGGCAATGCTTCCAACGGCGCATGTAATGCCATGGCGCAGGGTAAAGTTATCATTAATGGTGATATCGGTGCCCGCGGCATGACCATGACCAAAACCAACCCCCGCTTTGATGAACCCGAACTCTGGGTGCTCGGCGGCGTAGGTGACTATTTTGCTGAATTCATGGCCGGCGGTACCGCAGTTGTCTGTGGTTATGAAGCCCAGAATGCTGAGAATGTGCTCGCTTTCCGGCCTTGTGTCGGTATGGTTGGCGGACGTATCTTCGTACGCGGCCCCCACGGAGAGTTCTCCAATGCAGACGCTATCCTTGAACCCATCACTGATGCGGACTGGGAATGGCTGACAACTAATCTTAAAGAGAACCTTGCCAAAATAGGCCGCGAAGATCTTTACGATTCCTTGACCGAACGCAAGGAATGGCAGCTGATCCGCGCAAAATCTCCCTTTGAGAAAACCGGACGTAAGCGTCGTTCCATGTCTGAATTCCGTACACAGGTCTGGGATGATGAGCTTGGACAGGGCGGTCTTATCGGTGATCTGACCGATCTTGATCGTTCTCCGATTCCGCTGATCACCCACGGTGAGATGCGTCGCTTTGTTCCTGTCTGGGAAAACCGCAAATATCAAGCGCCCTGCCAATCTGCCTGTCCTACCGGAATGCCGGTCCAGAAACGCTGGCAGCTGGTTCGTGACGGTCTTGTTGACGAGGCTGTTGATCTTGCTCTCGCATATACTCCTTTCCCCGCAACTGTCTGCGGTTACCTCTGCCCCAACCTCTGTATGGATGGCTGCACCCGTGGTAAAAAAGATATGCTTTCCGTAGATATCACCAAGCTCGGACGTGACGGCGTTAACAGCCCCGCGCCTGAACTGCCGCCTCTTTCCGGCAAGAAAGTTGCTGTCATCGGCGGCGGTGCTGCGGGTATTTCTGCTGCATGGCAGATTCGCCGCAAAGGTCATGAGGCCGTTGTCTACGATATGGCTGAAAAGCTCGGTGGTAAAATCAGCTCCGCAATTCCTTCCAGCCGTATTCCCAAGGAAGTGCTGGATACGGAACTTGAGCGTGTCGCTAAGGTCATCCCGCATGTTCACATGCAGAAGAAATTGACTGCTGATGATTTTGCCGAACTGCGTCAGAACAATGATGCAGTAGTTCTCGCCATCGGTGCCCAGAAGCCGCGCATCATCCCAATCCCCGGCCATGAACGCATTACCCCTGCTCTTGAGTTCCTCAAGGATGCCATGAAGGGTAAAGCAAAGGTCGGCGAAAAAGTGGTTATCATCGGTGCCGGTAACGTTGGCTGTGACGTCGCAACAGAATGTTCACGTCTCGGTGCCAAGGAAATTCTGCTGATCGATATTCAGAAGCCCGCCGCTTTCGGTAAGGAACGCGATGAGGCTGAAGAGGCCGGAGCTAAATTCCGTTATCCCTGTTTCACGCAGGAAGTTACCGATGAAGGCGTTGTGCTGAAATCAGGTGAAGTTCTTCCTGCTGACACAGTGATCATGTCCATCGGTGACACCCCGGATATTGATTTCCTGCCGGACACAATCGCCCTTGATCGCGGTCACATCGTAGTCAATGAAGATTACCAGACAACTGAGCCCGGCGTTTATGCCATCGGTGATGCTGTTCGTCCCGGTCTGCTGACTCACGCTATAGGTCATGGCCGAGCTGCCGCCGAGACTCTTGATGAGATCTTTACCGGTAAGCGTCCTCATGCTGAACCTAAAGATGTAATCGACTACAAACGTATGACTCTCGAATACTTCGATCCGCGCATTACCAGTTTCAAGGATGTTCAGGAATGTGCGCAGGAGTGTTCCTCCTGCGGCTCCTGCCGTGATTGCGGCCTTTGCGAAGCGGTCTGTCCTCAGACGGCGATTTCCCGTAAGGGGGACGAAGGAAGTAAAGACTTTGAAATGGTTTGTAACCCAGATAAATGTATCGGTTGTGGTTTCTGCGCCAGCGTCTGCCCTTGCGGAATCTGGAATGTCGTAGAAAACAGCCCGATTGGATAAATAAAATGTCTTAAAGAATAAGAGCGCCGGGTGGTCCGGTGATTCTGTGTGGATTCTAAAGACGAAAGCCCTGCTGAAGAGATTCAGCAGGGCTTTTAATGTTGATAAAGTACCATCTGCGTCCTTGCGGCAAAAAGTCCGAAATTCGCGTATGTTTAAACGAATTGCCTAAAATAATGGATCAATATTGAATTCCATTTTTTCTTTGGTTTTGGGATGTTCGAAACATAGATAACCGGCGTGCAGCTTGAGCTGGCCGGGGGCGTTGCCGGAGCCGTAAAGCCTGTCCCCGACTATGGGACATCCCAGTCCCTGTGGATGCGCCGAATGAACCCTTAGCTGATGGGTACGGCCGGTAAGTGGCGTAAATTCCACGCGGGTCATGCCGTTCTCAATATTCAGCTTACGCCAATGGGTGATGCCCAGTTTTCCGTGAATGGGGTCGTAGACCTGATGGGGCCTGTTGTAAGGATCAAGCCGAAAAGCCATCTCAATAACTCCGCTGTCTTCCTTTACTATGCCATCCAGCAGGGCGATGTAACGTTTTTTTACCTGCCTTTTTTGAAACTGCTCCACCAATTCGCGCACAGCCCGCGCGGTCAGCCCCAAAACCAACAGTCCGGAAGTATCCATATCAAGCCGATGTACTGTTGGGAACTTGCGGCATTCAGGAAACATCTTCTGGATTCTTGTAACAACACAATCCTGATTTTCAGGACCGCGTCCGGGCACGGAAAGGAGTCCGCTGGGTTTGTTTACCACCACAATTTTACGGTCTGCATAGACGATATCGAGAAGTTCTGAGTTGCTCATGGCCTTTAATCCGTTTTTTATCGTAAAAAATCAACTATCAATTTTTCTGATAAGTAAGCACGAGTTGGCTGGATTTGATGTATCATTTTTGATGTAGAGGGTATTATGAGTTTTACGTCTGTGGATTTCATTTTATATAAACCTCATTGTTATTTTTAAGATATGGAATGAAAATGCCAATAAATTAGCTGTTTATAGGATATAGGTTAAAAATTCGGCATATTGTATACTAGTTTAGTATGAAAACTGTGTTTATTGAATCCGGATTCAGTGCAATTTGAATAGTAATTCTAGGTAGCACGATATTAGCATTCTTATACAGTAGTCAAAAATACGGTTGTGAAAAAAATATCTATAAGCAATATGAGGGGTTAAAGGGGAATTTGTACAATATTTCACAAGACCAGCGTTTTTTTGATTGCATAATCAAACAGAGGTGTCTATTACTTGATCAACGGATCAACAACAGGTCCTCCTAGAAAAAATGGCTGAACAGAAGTTCGGACGTTTTCATATAAGTTAAAATAAAGTTTTATCAATAAGGTTTCAAATCTTTAACTTCCACCCGAGGGTGGGACGGGTGATAAGAGATGAAAAAAATGAGCGTACTTTTTCTTTTACTTCTGGTGATCGTGGCCGCTGCAGCAACTTCCGAAACTCTTGAGTTCAAATCCAAGGATGTCACCACCGTTGCTGAAGCTCGCGTGTCCGGTGCCGATACCAAGGCCATTGTAAAAGGACACATAGTAAGAAAAATAAATAGCAATAAATATGTATTTCAGGACAAGACCGGTGAAATCATTATCGACCTCAGCCCTAAAGCGGGATCCCTCCCCGTTGACTCAAACGCTGAGATTGAAATTGAAGGCAGGGTCGAGCAGGACCTCGTCTTCGCCGGAATCGAAGCCCAGAAAATATCCGTTATTAACTAAACGGACCTCACAGGAATAATCATTCCAACCAGAAAGGTCGCTGATCAGACTCTTTTGAATCTGAATTGTCAGCAGCTTCAAAGCCGTGTCTGAAGATGCGGCCTTTCTTGTTTTTGAACCCCGGGACTAAGCTTGGCAGCTTTGTCTCGGGGTTAGTTTTTTGTCAGCAGTAAATGATTGCGGCTGTTCAGATGCGTTCAGTACAAAGGGATAACGCGAGCTTAGTTGGTGCAGAGCCAGTTGTATCAGGGCTTTATGCTAATTAAGTGAAAAAGGGATTGCACAGCTCATTGATGGTACTGATTATTTTGTCTTTGGAGATGGGTTTGGTCAGGAATGAATCACAGCCGGCTTCAATAATCTTATCCCGTGCCTCGGTCAGTGCGTGGGCGGTCAGGGCTATTATAATGCTGGGTTTTGTGCTGGTCTGTTTTTCCCATGCTCTTATTTTGCGGGTGCTTTCATACCCGTCCATAACAGGCATTTCAATATCCATAAAAATAATATCGAAATGAGCTTCGCGAGCCAGTTCCAGCCCTTCTGCCCCGTTATTAGCCACTTTCAGTTTGTGGGGCAGATCTTTTAAGAAAAGTTGAATCAGCATGCAGTTGGCCTTGTTGTCTTCCACAAGGAGTATATCAAGGGAGCGCATTCTTCGGCTGGGCTGAGCTGGAGAGGGGTGTAACTCAGGATTCTTGCTCAGGGCTTTTTTGGATGCATTCTCAAGAGAGTGCATATCAACTGGAGCCAGCAGAACACTTCCTGCGAAATTTTCGATATAATCCTGACCCACTGTAGTAATAAGAATGATTTTCTCTTCAATGATATTCAGTGAACGCAGTTCCGTGAGGGTCTTGGACGTTTTCCAGTCGTGAATGCTGCCGCGAACAAGGATCATGTCAAATGGTGAGTTGGACTTTACGCTGTTATCGATAAATTGACGTCCTTCCTCCATGCTTTGGGCTTTGCTGATGCGTTTAGTCCTTGTGCCTATGCGTATGGCCAGAGCCTGACGGGAGTAGTCCTGATCGTTTATTATCAGTATGGATTTTCCGCGCAGTGGTGAACTCATTACAGAACTGCGCGGGTCTTTTTCAAATGGCAGCTCCAGATGGACGCTGGTTCCAAAGCCTTTGCGGCTTTCGATCCATATCTTACCGCCCAAGGCTTTGCTCAGGGATTTGCAGATAGAAAGTCCTAGGCCGGTTCCGCCGTATTTGCGGGTTGTGGAGGAGTCCGCCTGTGTAAAACGGTCAAAGATTGACTCCAGTTTATCTTCCTCAATGCCAATACCACTGTCTTTAACCGTAAAATGTATATTCAGGAGTTTGTCGTTGCTGCTCGGGCTCATTCCCGGATTTAGGGATACCTCCACGACAACGAAACCCCGCTCTGTAAATTTGATGGCATTACCGATGAGGTTTACTAAAATCTGTTGCAGTCTAGTAGGATCGCCCATCAGGGCTTCAGGTACATCCCGGTTAATGTTGTAGGCCAGTTCCAAACCTTTTCCATGTCCGGCATGAGCTGTGACCTTAAAGGCTTTGCCGATAAGCCTGTCGAGGTTAAGATCTTTTTTCTCAAATGGAACTTCTCCTGCCTCGATTTTACTCAGGTCGAGGATTTCGTTGATTAAGTGCAGAAGGGATTCGCCGGATTCGTGCAGTATTTCTACAAATTTTTTCTGTTCGTCATCAAGGTTGGATTCAGCCAGAATTTCAGCCATCCCCAGAATGGCATTCATGGGGGTTCTTATCTCATGGCTCATGGCGGCCAGAAATTGTGATTTTGCCAGAGTGCCCTTCGCTGCTTCCACAGCCATGGCCTCGGATTTGGCAATCGCTTTGACCAGTTTCTTGTTGGCGGTTTCCAGCTCGTGAGTCCGCTCCTGTACTTTTACCTCGAGGTTTTTATACAGACCTTCAAGGTTTCGGCTCATGTCGTTGAAGCTCAGTGCCAGAGAGCCTATTTCGTCCATGCGCGAGTCTAAATCTACCGTGACGAATCTTCGGCGGGCTATTTCTCTGGTGTTGTTGGCCAGCAGGCGTAGCGGCGAGATGAGAATGCGTTGGAAAAAGGCATCAAGGGCGATAATGGTGCAGAGCATGCAAGCGCTGAAGAGGATTATCAGACTGTAGGTATTGCCTTGAATTTCTTTGCGAACTTTGTCCAGTCG
Source organism: Maridesulfovibrio sp. (assembly GCF_963676065.1). Lineage (NCBI taxonomy): Bacteria > Pseudomonadati > Thermodesulfobacteriota > Desulfovibrionia > Desulfovibrionales > Desulfovibrionaceae > Maridesulfovibrio > Maridesulfovibrio sp. Next base: position 1,456,791 of record NZ_OY780933.1, read on the forward strand.
CATTCCTATTTCAACCCTGCCGATATTTTCATTGCCGCTTATGATGGGCTTTGAAACAATGAGAATGTCGGATCCATAATGAGGTTTATTTTTCGAATTGTGGGAGTTGGATATAATGTTTCCTGATTGCAGGATAGGGCTTCCTTCCCTGTCGTATACCTCACAGAAGGCGACCTGCGGCGACTGCTCAACAGAAAGAGCCAGATCCTCAATGAGGAAAAAACTGAATCTCGGCAGGTATTCAGCACAGGACCGGGCGGCCAGGGCGGCTATGCGGTTACCGTGTTCAGCCAGGCTGTCCTCCAGCATTCTTTTCTGGGAATCAACGATATAATACCCCAGAGTGAAAAAGAATAGCAGCAGAATTAACCCGGTGCCGATGGAAATTTTAAACCGTAGGCTGTCTTTCATTATAGCGTGTTGACTATTTTCATTGGATAATTTTTTAGTCTAAGCGTTTGTCAAAAAGATTATTTTTGGAAGTTCATTTTTATTTCGCCATTAATAATTTTTTGCCTTATCTCCTCAACCTTTTCCAGTACCCCAGCCGGTATTTTATCACGGGTATATTTCATATCGCTAAGGGCCACACCGTTTTCTTTAAGCCCATAACCGGTCGCTCCGGGCTTGAAATTGCCCTGCATGACCGCTTTTAATTCATTGTAAGCAGCGACATCCATTTTTTTAATCATACTTGTCAGCACAAAACCTTTAGCCAATGAATCCTGATCCGAATCAACCCCGATGGCTAATTTACCACTGCGCCGCGCGGCTTCGATGATTCCGTTGCCGGTCAACCCGGCGACAGTAAATATTATATCCGCTCCGCTTTTGTACTGTCCCATAGCCATGTTATAACCTTTGGCTGGAGCTTCAAAGCCGGAAAAGTCACCGAGAGGGCTAATGTATTCTACGACCACTTTAATGTCTGGAGCAGCGTATTTGGCTCCTTTAACGTAACCCTGTTCAAACCTTAGGACCGGGGGAATCGGAGTGCCCCCGATGAAGCCTATTTTACCGGTTCTGCTGGTCATAGCCGCCAAAGCTCCGGCCAGAAAAGATCCCTCCTCCTGTGCAAAGAAAACGGAAGAAACATTCTTCATGCCAGTTATCGGAACTTCACAGAGAATGAATTTTTTGTCCGGGTATTGCGGGGCTTCCTTTTTTATTATTTGCAAATATTGAGCCCCTACAAGTATCAGTATATCAGATTGTTGAATAAGATTGGTAAAGTTTTTTTCTGTGATGTTCCCGCTTTTATCCGGTTCAAGGATGATGAGTTTGAAATTGAATTCCTGCTGCGCTTTGCGAATTCCTCCATAACACATATCGTTGAATGAAAGGTCTCCAAGTCCTGACGCTCCGGTTACAAAACCTACAACCGGCTGTTCTGCGCAGGCTGTGCCCAGTGTAAATAAAATAAACATAATAGCGGCGAGTAGTCTCTTCATGGGCACCCCTGATGTATGAAAACGCATAGATTAAACCGGAAACGTTAGCAAAATATCCTAATTTGGATAATTCAGGTTAACTTAATATAAAAGTGTAATTTATTAAAGCCTGTTCGGGCAAGCTCCATATGTGCTGGTTTTAGCGAAAAAAAATCCCGGTAAGTGATCTTTACCGGGATTTTTCGTATGATGGCGCTATTGACGGGCGTATGAATATTTATTCACCGACCATTAATTTTTGTGGTTTGCAGCACATAAAGTAGATTTTATAATCGGAAATGACTTCCAGTCCAGTTTTTCACCGTACTGGGCCAGCCCAACGCCGGCAAAAATTACAGCGGAAGCCAGCAATTGAATGAAGTTCAATGTTTCTCCAAGCAGGAACCATCCGAAAAAAGCGGCGACGGCCGGGACCAGATTGATGAAGGCAGATGCTTTACCCGCAGGTAGTCTGCTTATGCCTGAATTGTATAGAACAAAGGCGCCGAGAGTGACGAAAACCCCAAGATATCCGGCCGTCATCAAAACTTCAAACGGTGCCGTTCCCAATCCGTCCCGGATGAGTAAATAGAGTCCAGGTATAAAAAAGATGCACCCGGCCGCATTCTGTATGGCTGTAAGCGTCCACGGGCCGTAGCTGGCGGAGAGCCTCTTTACCAGCAGCATGTATCCTGATGCACAGGCCATGGCGATCAATTCCAGCATGTTTCCGAGAGCGGGGTCGGAAGCATTTGTTGAAGGACTTCCGCTCAGGGTCAAGGCCGCTACACCCAGCATGGAAAGGAGGAGTCCCGTCCAGCCGGAAGAAGTCGTTTTTTCTTTAAAAAAGAATCCGGCCCCTACTGAAACCATCAATGGTAGTGAAGCTGAAATAAGGCCGGCCTGAGTGGCTGTGGTGTAAGTCAGGGCGTATGACTCAAAAAGAAAATAGAGACAGGGCATAAACAGGGCCATGACTGCCAGCGCCAACCGATCACCTTTTTTTACCGGGCGTGTCAGGCGTGGCATGAAGGGGGTCAAGATCAGGGTTGCGAAACCGACCCTCATCCACATGATCGCCCATGGATTCATGCTTGCGAGCAGATGTTTCATGGCCGCAAAGGAACTTCCCCAGAGTAGAATGGCCCCTAGGATTGCTAATACGGGAATAATCGGATGTGAATTGTCACGGGTCATATTTTTCTCCTGAACTTTACAGATGGTGGTGTTTTTTTGAAAAAAAGGCAGATTGATCACTGTATCGGCAGCGATCGACAAAACGTGGATTATTTAAAAGGCGTTTATATATCGGTGTATTGAGAAGGAGTAGCGCCTGTGTAGCGCCTGAATGTGTTGCTGAAGTGGCTTTGGTCGGAAAAACCGCATTGCAGGGCTGTCTCCGCAAAGGGCAGGCCGGAACGCAACAGTCGCTTAGCGTATTCCAGACGCAGTTGCATATGGTAGCTGTGCGGAGGGAGTCCTGTTGTTTTTCTGAAAACTCTAAGCAGGTGATAGCGTGAAAGCCCCGTGGCATTTGCCAACTCTTCCAGCGTCACTTTTTCTGAAAGGTTTGCATGCAGATATTCGCGAGCTCTTCTTACTGCCGCTGGCTCCATCGTTTTAGGTACCTTTGATTGGGTTTCGCAGTGGCGGGTCAGAAGAGCTGCCGCAGCCCGTGCAAGTGCGGTATCTATGGCCAGCCTGTTTTTTACCGTGGATGCCGCGTAATTGAGTTCGGTCAGGGTGCCGCTGGTCAGCTTGTCTTCAGTTACTACGGATCTGAATTCCGGCATTACTTCTGCCTCATTCAAATCCCGCAATGCCTTTTCAAATAACCGGTTGTCGAAGCTGAATACCCGGTAGGAGATTCTGGTATCGGAATCTGTGATTACTCCTGAATGGACCAGACCGGGATTGAAAAGTGCTATTTCTCCTCCGCGGACAAATGAACTTCCGCAGCCGGGCTGCCGGCAATAGCAACCGCCTTTCTCCATCAGACCCACGGAATGAAATCCATGGGTATGGTTGGGGAATGAATGGTTGGAGTTTATCACTTCCTGTATCTCAAGGCCCTCTATTGCAGCGGGGCGCAGATATCTGATTATCCCTGTGTTCATTTGTTTCACCACGTGATTGAAAGCTTGGCATTAATCTTTATGTAAGACAAGATAGACTTCAGCTGTCCGGCGGTCTTGTAAAAAATTGCTTTCGGTGATTATCTGCGATTTTTCTTTTTCACTTTGTTTACTTTTAACGCATGAACAATATCTTTAAATCGATCCAGCTCGTTACCCATTATCTTGATTGCCCTGCCATTACAGGGCTGTATGAGGATGCCCCATTCTTCCCGATGGCGGAGCATTAATCCTGCTGCCACAGCCTGCAGACCGGATCCGAAAATGAGTAGCAGCGTAGATAATCTGCCGCTTAATCTGGTTCGGTAATTTTTATAATATTCGATTTCTTCCCATTTGATGAGCCTGTTTCTACCCAGCTTTGTTACATGGAGTCCCCGGTCGGTTATCCGGTAGGACAGGTCACTGTACTTTAGGGCAGTCAGAAGCAGAACAGCGGAAATCGCGGCCATGAACCACATTGCCCCGGTTAACCATATCCAGCCTCCGGAGATGCTCAGGATACTGGCCTGAGAATCCATTCCCCGGACAATAGGAAAGGGTAGCAGGAAAAAAAAGGGAGTCATGATCAACCCCAGCATGTCCGGTCCGGTGACTGCCGCTCCTCGTGGATAATGCAGCTCCTCTTTTGCGTATTGGCGGCGGGGTATGACGAAGTAAATGGCGAACCCGGCTAGAATGCATATTATTCCGTAATAAAAATACGGGTATTTGTATTGCTCCGGTATGCCGTAGATATCTCCGGCATAGTCAGCATATATCCGTAGATATTTTTGGCCGTTGTTAATGGAGATATAAACCGCCTGTTCAGGGTAATGGCTGATCTCATCGAACGGAGGATAGTTCGGCTTAAAAATGAATTTTTTTATACGCATGCCGAACTCTCTCTGTTTCAGTTCCGGATGCTCCCCCGGATTTTCTATTTCCGAGACAAGTTCGGACCACAGCGGATTGGTTACGCTTATTTGCCGGCCCTGTATTTCCTTACTTGTATGCAAAGATACGACGAGCAGACGCCCTCCGGCCCAGAGCATCAGGTAACCGCCGAGGCAGATCAGAATAAGTGCTGCAGCTCTTCTGAATATTTCGATCATGGAAATTCACCACTTGCTGATTGGTTTTAATAAAAAAAAATAACATGGATAACTTGCATTGAGTATATATTTTGTTTTTAAATTCTGTACAAATAAATCTTAACGATAATGATCTCGATCAATAATCTGAAAGGGAGATTTTTCATGAACGATATTTCCGTACCTCAATTGAAGATGAATGACGGTAACGTAATTCCCGCGCTTGGATTTGGAACCTATAAACTAAATGGTTCCGCCGGAGTGGAGACGATGGTCAACGCCCTCAAGGCCGGATACCGGTTGCTGGATTCTGCTTTCAAGTACGAAAATGAAGGCGCTGTAGGTGAGGCCATCCGCCGTAGCGAGGTCCCACGTGAAAAGATTCTGGTGACATCAAAAGTTCCCGGCCTGCGCCACAGCTACAGGGAAGCCTACTATTCCGTTGAGGAGTCCCTTTATCGCGCTGGGCTTGATTACTACGATTTTTACCTGATCCACTGGCCTAATCCCAGTCAGGACTTATATGTAGAGGCATGGCAGGCCCTGATTGAAGCCCGCAGGAAAGGACTGGTCCGTTCCATAGGATGCAGCAATTTTCTGCCGGAACACATGCAGCGTTTGATTGATGAGACCGGGGTGGTTCCGGCGGTCAACCAGATTGAACTGCATCCGTATTTCATCCAGCGGGAGCAGCGGGAATGGCACGATCAGCATGGTATAATCACCCAATCGTGGAGTCCGCTGGGCCGTGATAATTCAGCAATGCAGGAACCGTCCATAAAGGCCATTGCCGAGAATCACGCTAAAAGTGTGGCGCAGGTTATCCTTCGCTGGCATGTCCAACTGGGAGCATTGCCTATTCCGAAAGCCACGTCCCCATCACGGCAGAAGGAAAATATTAGTATATTTGATTTTGAATTGAGCGCCGGGGAAATGGACACCATTAATAGCTTGGACAGACCGGACGGAAGACGCAAGGATCAGCATCCCGCTTATTACGAAGAGTATTAAGAAAATCCCCGGAACATAGTTGTTCCGGGGCTATAGTTTTCTAAAGTTTGCGGGGTTGCTCTGTCCTGTTCATTATAGGGAAGAGTACTACGGTACCGGCCAGCACCAGAACCGCGCCTATGGCGGGCAGGGTCGCATATCCCAATCCTTCGGCCAGAAATCCGGCAGCGAAAGCACTGAGGACGGCGGAGATGGCGGTCGTCGCGTTGAAGATTCCCACAGCTGGTCCTTCCTCCATTTCGGATAATTGCGCGGCGTATGCTGTTCCCGCTACAATCAGCGGCGACCATGCCACAGGCTGAAGAATGAACATGACCGGTGCCAGCCATGAATTTATGCCTGTATGAACGTAGGCGAGTACAGCCAGTCCGGCCTGCGATATGAGAGTCATAATTGTGCCGATCATGACGACCTTTCCGTCGCCGATCTTTTTGCCGATCGCCCCGGAGGGAGCGTAAGCGAATATACCGATAAATGCGGCAAGGGCATAATATACAGAGGAAAGACCCGCATCGATCGAGTATACGGATTTCATGAAAAGCGGGTAGAGATTGTAAATTATCCATGTGCCGAACTGGATCATAAACCAGCTGAGGATGAATCTGCCGTAGGGTGTTTCTGCCTTTCGTGCGAGCAGCACGATGTGGTCGGCGTTGAAACGTTCGTAATGATGGGTTTGCGGCAGGGCGGACCGAGATGCCATATGTTGGCGTCTATCGAGTTTCGGGGTTTCGAGAGGAGTGCTCCGCGCAGTGTTCGGAAGATCCATGCGTCCGAATATGAAACCCGGAATCATCAGCAGCGCTGAAAATATGAGCCCCAGTTCCGGGGTCATCTGAAGCAGCGCGGCAAGTCCCAGTCCGATGGCCTGTCCGGCTCCGTAGAAAGTCTGGAGCCAGCCTACGCGCTGATCCCATTCTTCTTTGGGGCGCCATTCCACAATAAACATGGCGGAAACAGTGTTCGAGGCTGCGGAACCTGCTCCCTGCAGCATGGACAGCAGCAGCCAGAAGGGTAGATTCGATGTTGCCGGAAAAAGAGCCAGTCCCAGAGCGAGCATAGCGAAACCGCTTAGGAAAACTATTTTGTGCAAACCGGAACGGTCGGTAAAAGTTCCGATTACAGGAGCCAGTAATTGGCCGACATAGAAAAGGGCAATTACCACACCAGCCTGCGCCGCTCCGCCTGCCTTGGCTACAACCAGCGGTAGAAGGATTGGAATGATTCCGAGTACGACCGCCCCCTGAAAGGCGTAACCTGCATACCAGCGTTCTGAATAGCGCTTCCAATTTATCATGGCAGAAGTTTACTTTAGATAAATTGTTCTAGCAATGTTCTTAAATGGTATTTTGTGAAGTCTCTCATTCTGCACTGTATTCAGTCTGAAAATGAATCCGGGTGTGACTGTTGTGTCAATGTTCTATTTAATGAATCCTTAGACATTAATCGATTTTATGGGTTATAGTTTAGGTCATTTCCGGTGTATTATGATTTGTAAAATTTTTTGTCGTGTAATTTTTTTTAAAAAAAACTTAATGAATATTTTGTCTAGTTTAAAACATACGATTAAGGACACAGCTCAATGCGGATTCGTCATTCAATTAGGTTCAATTTAGTTCTGGTAGCAATGTTGGGGGTGCTCCCCATGCTTGTTATGTTGATTTTTATCGGTATTGAACGGCGAGCGGATGAAATTGAGCACGCGCAACATACGGCACTCCAGCTGACAGAGTCATATGCGTTTACGGAAAATCAGGAACTTCGGCGGATTAAGAAGATTCTGGCCAACTTAGGTAAATCTCAAGCTGTCCAGTCGTTGGATGAAAATGCTTGCAATTCACTATTTAAAAAATACCTTAACGCTAATCCGGCTTACGCAAATTTTGCAATGATGGGGACCGATGGGTTCGCGATATCCTCAGCCTTACCCTTTAAAAAGCCCAAAGACCTTTCAAAGCGTAAGGAAATTATTGCTGCTTTGGATAGTGGACATTTTTCCATTGGAGAGGTTTCCACAGGGAGAGTTAGTAAATTACAAATACTTCCAGTTGCATATCCTGTATATAATGATGCAGGTGCAATGGTGTGTATTTTGGTCGCATCTTTAAAATTAGAAGGTCTGGACACTTTATTTCAACATATGATTTTACCGCCGGGGTCGTTTGTCGGGTTGATAGACCATAAAGGAAACCAATTGTTTCGTTACCCTCTTAACGGACATAAAATTGGAGCACCAATTACGGCTGATGTCGGGAAGCGGATTTTTGGCATTAAGAAAGCCGGAATGTTCAGTGCGAAAAATGAAAATGGAGTCGACATGGTATTTACCGTGCGACGTCTTGCGGGTAGCAGTGAAAGTAATCCATATCTCAATATTATCGTGGGCATACCTCGTGAGGTGCTCATAAAAAGAGTAGATGCGTATACTGTTTCATATATTGTGCTGAGTGGAGTGGGGTTTCTTTTTTCAGTGCTTTTTGCCATTTTTCTCGGCCATCGCCTAATCCACACCAAGATGCTTGATCTTCTGGCTGTAACGCAACGCCTGAAAGTCGGGGATTTAAAAGCACGTTCCAAGCTTCCATATTCAAAGGGAGAATTTGGGCAACTTTCAAATTCCATTAATAGAATGGCAGATGCGTTGGAAGAGGAAGTGGAGATTCGCACAAACGCTGAAAATGAAGTGCTGGCATTACGTAACTATCTTTCAAACATTATCGATTCCATGCCTTCAGTTATAATCGGCGTAACCTCGGATGGAATAATTACACAATGGAACCTCAAGGCTGAAAACGATTTCGGTTTATCCAAAGAGGAAGCTCTTGGGAAAAAGATTGAGGCTGTTTCGCCGCGCCTTGCACTTGAGATGGAAAAAGTGCGCGCAGCCATAAGTTCGCGCACAGTGCAGGCAGAAAACAAGCAGGTACGCAAGGAGGCCGGTCAAACCATTTACGAGGACATGACGGTCTACCCTTTAATTGCAGATGGCATACAGGGCGCGGTTATCCGCATTGATGATGTGACTGACCGTGTCAATCTTGAACAGATGCTTGTGCAATCCGAGAAAATGATGTCAGTAGGTGGGCTCGCTGCCGGAATGGCTCATGAAATAAATAATCCTTTATCCGGTATTCTGGGGAACGTATATAATGTTCACAATCGATTGTTTTCAACCATGGATTCAAACAAAATAGCCGCTCGAGAATGCGGAGTCGAACTTGAACAATTGCAGGAATATCTTGAAAAAAGAAAAATATCCAAAATGCTTGAAGGAATACGGGAAAGCGGCAAGCGGGCAGCATTTATAGTTCATAACATGCTCAGCTTCAGTCGTAAGAGTGACAAGAGAATGGAAAAGTTAGACTTGTCATCCCTCATAGACAAAACTTTGGAGCTTGCCTCCAATGATTATGATTTAAAGAGATTTTACGACTTCAAGCAGATCAAAGTGGTGCGTGATTATGAGAAAAACATGCCCGGAGTGATTTGCGAAGGCAATGAATTGCAGCAGGTTTTTCTTAATCTGTTCAAAAACGGTGCTGAAGCAATGTTTGAAAAAGACTATACAACTGAGAGCCCCAGCTTTCATTGCCGTCTTTACCGTCAGGATAATATGGCTGTTATTGAAATTGAGGACAACGGTCCCGGTCTGGATGAGTCTGCCCAGTCAAGAATATTTGAACCTTTCTACACGACCAAAGAAGTAGGCAAAGGAACGGGGCTTGGGCTTTCGGTTTCATATTTCATAATTACCGACCAGCACAATGGGAAGATGTCCGTGGAATCTTCTCTTGGGAAAGGAACAAAATTTATAATTAAAATTCCGCTAGATGGCCGAATGACGGGGTAGATAATCGTTTCAGAAAAGGGCTTTTGTAAAATGGATTGGAAAAGAGCTTATCTAATTCTGAATTTATCAGACCATAACCATCCAGTGTGAAATGGCATAAGGTATTATTGATCTCCGTCCACTCTGCTATGGGCACCTCCTCATCATATGGGAAATTAACAAAATTTTTTCTTCCCATGTTTATATAGTCTAGAGAGTTATGTGCCTTTTCAAATTTTTTATTAATTGATTTCAGGTAATCATCCGACAGTACTCCACACAACACATTCATAAGATCGTTTTTTAGGGAGTCTTTAACTATGTTTAATACTGTGCTGCTGGCAAGCCAGGATGCAACATCGAGACACTCGATCCTTGCGTTCCCGCAACTAACTACTTTTACTGGGGTATGCGCGCAGAGGGGCTCCTCTGCAACATATTTTGAAAAAGCTGACTGAGCAGCAACCGGAATGCTATCCCGGAACTGATCGCTCAATCTTCTATGTCTTTCTTTTTTTACGATCCTTAGCAGTAGACCTTTTTCAACAAAAGGAAAGAGCAAAGATGGATCAACGACCATTCTGCCCAGATCTTCAGAGTATTGCCATTCAATACACTTATGTACTTGCTTCCTGAACCAAATAGGAACGCTGTCAGTGACGCCATAATCTTCTTTTATCAATCTAGTATTTAAGATGCAAACGTCGATGTGCCTGGGGTTTACTACAAGATCCCCAAAATCCGTGATCTGGCAATTGTCGGCATATTTTCCTGCCAATAAAACAGTAAGTTCCAATAATTTTGCATAACTTAATGCAATAAAAGGAAGGCATTTAACATCGGAATTTTTGGATATACCACCTAGCTCGACTTGTCTTAAAGTAATAAATTCCTCATCTAACTTCTTTAGATCGATTGTTGAATCCAGAAAATCATTAAATTTGATTAAATCACCAATGGTCATGTCCATCTTTCACTCCGTATACCAAGTTGGAGAAAATAGTCTTGCAACGATACAGAGTTCATTACGAATAACGAAAAGAGGAATGATAGAAATTTAATTTCAATATGTTGCATAAAGACTTTCACTCGCTAACGGTATGTTGCAGAGCGATTCTAAGTCTAGTTTGCGCAATATGTGCTCAAATTGACACAATATGCTTCCCGGGCAGATTCGGCAGGATAAAATCAATAAGAGGTTGTAAAGAGTCCCCTCCCAACTGCCGTTTTTACTCTCGAAAATAAATATTTTTTTCGGTCAATTTTGCCGGCCAAAAAACAGGAAAAGGGCACCAATCCTATGATTAGTGCCCTTTTTGGAAAAGTGGCGGAGCCGCAGGGACTCGAACCTGTTCCCCTCGTCCTATGAGTCCTATGCTCTCACAAATGAGCTATATGCCCCAAGGGGCGAGGCAAAAATACTCTCTCAAGTTATCAACGCAAAATTTAAAAAATTATTCGAGTACCCATTTTTTCGCATTTTCACGCTCCTCAGGGGTGAAATGTCGAATTTCAATGGATGAAAAAAGCTTATCAATGACCTTTGCCAGCTTATCATGCCATTTGCTTTCAGATACAACCGCTTTTTTTGAAAACTTTTTTAAGTTGGGCAGTGCGAATTTAAGATCTGTAAAGAATGCATCGATGCTTATACCGCCCATTTCGATGATTTCGATATAAATAGCAATCCTGTCGTAGTTTTCTAACTTATCTTCACTGGTTTCGATCAGTTTCTGTATGTCTTCGTTCTGAATTTTTCCCAGAATTTTTAGACCTAGAACATTAGGGCCGATATCCATGAGTTCAAGCATGTCATACTCCAGCTTTTTTTCTTTGAACGTTAATTTACAGTAGTAAATTTAAAATAATGTAACTTACCTTTGCGGTCCTTCGCAAGAGTCCTTTCTTGGCTCTAGAATAGTTTGAAGTTTCTATTCAATATTTTGCCGTTGAGGTCATGAATATACCTGAAGACGGATTTAATAACTACTCGCTTTGTTTTAAATTGCGTGCCGCTCTTTCAAAGGCTGATAATGGATAAGGAGGCGGACGGTGTCTTCCTGAACTTTAAAAGCTTAAGCTGAGTCCCACTCCCACTTCAGTCCCTTTATCTTTCGCCTGATCTCTGTGCTTGTCATTCATCACATTCTTTTCACGCTTGGAGATAATTCCAGTGCTGATTCCATCTGAGATTTTAACATCGTCATAAGGATTTGCGAATTTATCCGTGATGTCTTTTTCCGACGAATTCTCCGGGCGTGATTCAGACCCGATAATCACACCGTTTCCCATATTGATGTCGTCTGCCTTAACTTGGTTTGATGCGGCTGACAAAAGAACAACTGTAAGTAATATAAATATTAATTTGTACATTTTCATATTAGCAAAAAGCTACCTGTTTTGTTTTCTTATTCAAGAAAGACTTATTTTCGAGCTTGCGTCATCTAGATACCCTTAAATATAAAAATATGTACTTCCAGCAGATAGTCAAATCTTTAGTCTGATCCAGCAACTGGGAAGGCTGCCACTCTTCATTACCCTTCAAGATGGTGGGAAGACTGTCCTCACATTACGAGCTTTCCTGGCGTGCTTGGTTTTCCAAATATTCAGCTCGTTGTTGTTGAAGTAGCTGGAGTTGATAGTAAATAGGGTCGGATTTCATAGACTCGTAATCCACGCTCGCTTTGGGCTTGGCAATGCTGTCGTACTGGGCTTGTGTCATGGCAGAGGACGATTTCACTATTTCACCCCCCATTGTTTCGGCAATTTTTTCCGCCCTGTCTTGAGCCAGACCAGGACCGCTCGATAAGTTTTGACTCCCACGGAGAGCATTTTGAATCCCTGAGAGGGCTGCGTTTGAGCTTTGCACAAAACCGTTATTGTCTATTTCGCAGATGACATTTCCATTCACCTCGATCGTTGCATATGATGAATTGGATGGATTGCAGGAGGGATCAGGCATCTTGGTATAAAGACATTCAAGAAATTTTTGCTGGCCCTCAATATAGGATTGGTAGAATTCTTCCGAACCTTCGGAAACATGGAACATAGTAAGATCTGCTTTATCCAGCTTTTTGGCCTGGGATAAATCTCTGGACCTCTCGTTAGAAGCTGCAATATACGACATGGAGACTTCCTTATGGGGTATTTTATTCCGGTTTTGGATTTGCGAAAATTTTAAGCAATATACATGCCGATAGTATACGAGGGAAGTCTATAATTAATTGTATGTTGGTTTAAAGCCTCGCATTATAACCTTGGGATATCCCTGCCTGGAGATCAGTTGGGTTGCCTTGTTAAGCTTTAGCGGCACCAAAAAGAAAAAGGATACTAATCTAAACGATTAGTATCCTTTTTCTTGAAAAATGGCGGAGCCGAAGGGACTCGAACCCTCGGCCTCCGGCGTGACAGGCAAGTGAACTTGCTACAGCGTATTAGAATTTAAGAACTCACTCTAAGAAAGAATAAGAGAGTAGACGTAGTGGACTTGCTGATGATCTTTTGCGCTCTTGATGCAGTCTCCTCCAGAGGCGCAACGAAAGAAACTATTCGTGAAGGAGCATTGCCAATTAATTTGATTGGTGATGGTTGAGATTAAAATAGGTACCTCAAACCGCTCACGGCAGGAATAGCCAGGTTTACTTTGTGTACTCTTGCACTGCAGGCTCCTGCTGAGTTGTGCAGTGAATGCCTCCACCACCGAAATTGATGCTCAGGGTGTTAATGGCAATCACTTTGCGATTCGGAAAAATTCTTTGAAGCACTTTAAGAGCTTGTTCATCCTTTTTCCTGACTGATTCGGGGGCCCCTTTGAACCAATACTTCTGGGCCAAAACAATATCATTAGTGATCAGAAAATTACAATAACTCTGTGCAGGGATAAGTTTGATCGGATTACCAAAAGGAAAAACTGTTCCGTCCGTAAATTGGGGGAACGAGGCCAAATTTAAATAAGCGGCATCGGTGGGGGAGGCGGTAAAATATTGTAATTCGGGCATGGGAATACGAACAATTTTGAACGGCTTACCATCTTGGTCGCGAGCCTGCTTGAGGATTGCAACATTCTCCTCCATGCGCCGACGGTTCTCCTTTTCAACCGGTCCACGGGAAGCTTCTTCCTCACTTACCTCAGCCAACAGGATGGTATCAGGGGCCACAAATCGGCAAAATTCGTCCGTATGGTTGTTGGCTGATCCGCTACGGTACGCAACTCCTTTACCGTCTGGGCCGGGTAAAGTGGAAGTGTTGTACGGGTCATCGTCTAATATGCCGCTTTTAAGCCAGATGAAATTGGTCCCCCCCAACATCTGGGACAAGGCCGCCTCAATGTCAGCTCTTGATAGATTGGGATTGCGCTGAAACTCGCAGGCTTCAGTCAATATGATGGAGCCTTTGCCGTTAAGTTCCCGGTTTCCCCCTTCGCTGATCAATCGGGTCATGCGACTGGAAAGCCCAAGAAATTTAGCCGCATCTCGGTCAATGCGTTCCATCATTCGGGCATGAGGATGAGATTCCGGGGTGTAGCCCCAACAATTGAAATTAAAGTCCGCAATGCTTTTAGTTCCACGATCATCTACAGTAAAAATGGGGCCGAAGTCCCGCCAGTAGAGCATAGTGAAGGGAGTGATGAAGAAAGAAATATTACTAGTATTCACAGAATTTTCATTAAGTAAGGAAAAGACATGATTTTCTTGTTCCTTACTCGGAACACAGATGCGAACCTTTACATGTTTCGCAAGATTGCGGGCCATTTCAAGAAGTACCGTGTCGGTGTTGAATCCCTTGATGTACTCCTTGGAAAGCCACCCCATCCAAACTGTTTCATGCGGTTCAAACTCTGCAGGGAAGCGCCACTTGGAAGCCTGCAGCGCTGACGCAGGCAAAGGAAGTGCAAAAGCAACAAGCATCAAGAGACATAAAATACTGATGACCGGTCGGTTGTTCATGCTAATATCCTTGGTTGGCTCTCACTTATGAGAATTCTGACTAAGCTGGTTATTACACAGTTTTCATTATCTGTATATATTCTATGGCTAACCCCTGGGTTACCAAGAAAAAACTGACCTGCATTTATGGATGTAATGCATTGAATTGTTGAAGGAAACTGTTGCAATAGTCTGCTCTTGGAAAGAGCAGGACAATGTGTCTTCAGGAGTGTGCTTCATGTCATCCAGAACTTGTTCTCATCGCAATTCTACGAATATTGGATTTTTGGGCTTGTTCTTAAGAATCGGCTGTGTCCGGTCTCATCCTCACCCTTGTGTCCAAAATACCAAAAGAGAAAAGGGTATCAATCATTTAGATTGATACCCTTTTCAGGAAAAGTGGCGGAGCCGAAGGGACTCGAACCCTCGGCCTCCGGCGTGACAGGCCGGCGTTATAACCAGCTTAACTACGGCTCCGCATATATTTAAGCACGTTAAGCGGTGCTTAAGTTCTCTTTCGTGAGAAAGTTTCTATGTAAAACTGCATCTGCTCGCAATTATAAAGATTTAGTTTTAAAATAACCAAACAGTTTTGTGCTTTAAGTGTCTGTTGTGACGTAATAATTTGCTATGCTTCGTTTATTATTTTTATGGATTTTGGGTAGCTGGTAGACATGTCACTGAGTATTTATTCGGAATAATTGCCCGGAATCTGCGCAGGCTAATAGTCTAGCCTAAGGCCCACGCCGGCCTCGCATAGATTGGCAACGCTGGAAAGTTTGATTTTAGATGCCAGATCCGTGCAATGACAGGCAAAAATTCGTTGCGCATTTAACTTGCTGAAATAGTCCAGAGTGCCTTGAACCTGTTCGGGCTTAGGATCTAGCAGGTGGAAGCCACCTATCACGTCGAGTATGCGTTCTTCTCCGCAGACTTCGCGGGCATGCGCAATTATGTTGCATATCCCTGCATGTGAACATCCGGTTATGATTACCAGTCCTTCGCCGGTGCGGTAAGCCATAGCGGAATCTTCTTTGACGAAACAGTCATCGATTCCCTCGGAAGTCCTGACTTTGCCCATGGGATCAAGATTCTCGAAATCGTTTTTGCGCGGTATTTCACCTAAGAATACGATGTCGTCAGTTATCCAGAGCGGATCTTTGGACAGCTGTACGGAACAGAAATTATTGATTGTTGCCTCGGTAAGGAAAGAACCAATTTCGGGCAGACCGTCCGCAGTGCGGCTGCAAAATACATCAGGATGGGCGATGAACTCCGGCTTCGGCGAGCCTAAACCCTCAATTATTGCTTCGGAAAAAAGCTGAAAGAGCGGGGCGAGCCCCCAGCTGTGATCCATGTGTGAATGTGAGAGCACGAGGCTGTCCAGCTTCAGCAGGTCGATACCTATCCGTGATGCGTTGCGGATAAAAGCATCGCTGTATCCGGCATCAAAAAGAATATTCTTTTCGTTTGTCGCAATGTGGAAACTCAGCCCTGGTTCACCAAGAAAGTATCTATCGATGAAGGTGTTGTTATCAACTAAAACAGTCAGTTGCATATGTGTTTTTCCGGTTGCTAATTGTGTTTCATGATCCAGATTATAGGATTCATTTGCGAGATCTGTAATGTGCCTGAATGATGGTCAGATCGGCCAGCTTGCCGAATCTGGGGAGATCATCCTGATGGCAGGTCTCGATGTGCTCCATTCGGTGCAGAATTCTGTAACCTTTTTTTGCTCAATCTTTTTATTAGCTTCACGCGCATTTGAGATCGCGTCAAGCAGGGATTTTATCGAACCGTCCCCTATTGAATGGGCGGCGACCTGAGTTCCTAGCCTGTCCACCAACACTCCCCACTCTTATGTCCTATCCCGCAAATATAGAACACGCCACTAATCTTACGATTGATGGCTTTCTGGCGAAAAGTGGCGGAGCCGAAGTCGATTTGGCTCGCGGCTTCCGGCGTGACAGTTGAGATGTTAATGGAAAGTTGGGGGAACATTCTGATAGAATGTAATGCCCTTACTATGGGCTTTTGCTAAAGAAAGGTGAATTGAGGGTAAGCGCCAGCTATAGACCTTGTTAGTTTATTGTTAGTGTATCTGGTACGTATCTTTTATTTTTCGCCATTTCTTATTCTTCTTTAATTTCGCTACAAAGTTAAAAATAAATTTTTTAAGTTTTGGGGATGGATTGTTAAGAAGTAAGTGACGAGTGTACTTCGCCAAAGGAGTTGGAGATATGTATGCTTTGTCTTTGTATCCAAATTTTAAAAGCAGGTATCCCAGCGTGGATTTTGGTATTGTTGTGAAATCATTGCCATGGTTCTCTATGACTGTACGCAGATTTAATGCCATGTTTTTAGCATCCCTACGCTTTATTTTACCTTGGGCTACAGCTGAGTCCAGATCCTTGTATTTATGTCCATGAACACCTGCAATGGTAAGGCCGTAAACTGATTCAGGACCTGAATAGTTTACTGGAAATGATTTTCTGGAAACAATTTCATTCTTATCATGCAGCAGAGGGGGACTCCATACGAAGTTTGCCTTACCTTTTTCCTCCATCCAAATAGGGCTGACAAATAAAGCAATTCCTGTTCGGCCGGCTTTGAGAAATGTATCAAGGCGTTTTCTGGACATTGATACTAAGTAGAATGTGAATTGTCCTTTTGACTCTTCATTAAGAAGATTAACTATATCATGTTCCAGTCCCTGATCTTGTCCTATGGCGAACGGAGGTTCATTGTAGTAGCACCAAACGGGTATTTCTAGATCTGCCAATGCAGGTGTTGATGCTAAAATGATTATTGTAAATAATGCAAACGCACGTATTATCTGGAAAGTGTGTTTGGGGCTGAGGGGAAGATGTATAGCCATACTCCTTCTAAAAAAAATTAGAACAACATGTAGAAGTCGATAAAACCAGTATACATTTTTGAGGAAGGGGTATGCTGGCGTATAGCGCAGTCTAAAAAAATATAACTATTGTGTCCATTAACTAGTTCTATCAATGTATCCAATGCACAAAAAAGAAAAGGATACCAATCTAAACGATTAGTATCCTTTCCTTAAAAAATGGCGGAGCCGAAGGGACTCTAACCCTCGGCCTTCGGCGTGACAGGAGTGCTGTATGTTTTAGTAATTCAATTAATTTGATGATTTAGAAGATTCACCAAACTAAATATTATCATTTTTTTCAGCTGATGGGTGCTTGTATGGGATTTTCTATGCTTAAAGAAAAGAGAGTGATCGGCAATTTCGCTGACCACTCTCTTTCATTTTATTCAGGTCGTTTAATCAAGTTTTATGTCGACGATGTACAGCGTATTGCCGTCGATCATGGTGTCGTTGAGCATTTTTTGATGCAGCTTGCCTTTGGTGGACCATGATGCAAAATCATCATCGTTCAAGACTCCAAGAGTGGTCTCATTAATCAACCAGAGCCCTTCCATCTTGTCGTGCGGATAGCCGACTTCTTTGACCATATCCACGACAAGCTTCTTGGAAACGGGCTTTATTCCAGCCGCCTCAAGCATTTCCCAGCCGCCTTTTTGAACAGCCTGTTCAACGGTCATGCCATTTATGAGAAGGCCAAGCTTCTCATCCTGTTTCAAACCGTTGCCGGACACTTTTTCCAGATCAGTTCCGGTTGAAAGATCGATGAGATACACATGCTTTTGCGCTTTGGCGTCCTTGTTCAAAAATTTGCCGTCACGCTCAATGACCAGGAACTTCGTTGGGGAAACCGCAACGATTTCAGAGTTGGAGTTTGCCGTCTTTTCCTGCTTGTAAAGGAATTGTGAGACAGCTCCTGTTTGCGGATCGATTGTGACAATGCGGGTGGCATCCAGTTTTTGAACACTCTTGTTCGGGTTGCGCATGGTGGACTGCATGATGCCCACCAGGGTTTTCTCATCCGGGGTAATGGCTAAGCCTTCCATCCCTCTGTTGGGACGACGGTTGGCAAATTCTGCAGGCAGATTGACCTTGCACCGTTTATCGGCTCTGAAAGCGTTGATGCGTTCGATTTCCTTTCCCTCGCTGTCAAAATGGACCATGTGGGGCCCGTATTCGTCACTGACCCAGAATGTCCCGTCGGAAACAGCGACAAGTCCTTCTCCATCGAGACCGTAATCATCCTTACGGATTGGATTATAGTCCGGGCTGGATGCATCGTTGTTGAATGGTTTTTCGCCGTTTTTGAGAATGGGACTGCCGTCATTGTGGTAAGGTGTTTCGCCAGTACCGCCCAGTGCAGATGAGTTTGGAAGGCCGGTGATGCGTGTTCCGTCAGGACGACGGAGCAGGATTGTTTTTACGAGTTTGACACTGCCGTCCTGTTGAAGTTCGAAAAGTCCGATGCGGGGGGTGTAATCAGGAGTCGGAAAAATCTTCCCCTTGCCGTATGCCTTTGTGGAGTATTTAGCGTTCGGGCCGCGGTCAGTCAGGGCGTAGAATTGATTGGCAACGGTAGGGTGCGCAGTCATTGCTGAACCAAATCCGCCATTGCGGACTTCCATGTTTTGATTCGGTTTCAAGCCATCGAGCATGTCGCTTCGCAAAACAGTATACGGAAGTCGTACTCCGTTGCGGTCGATTTTTTGCGTCGCTTTTAAGACGCTGACATTGGCCTGATCGTTTGCCTGAGCATAAATTGCATTAAAACTCAAGGCAAGTCCGAGGACGCCTCCGGCGAGAAGATGACGAAATTTTAAATTTTTCATTGAAATTTCCTGTTAGTGTTTGGAGTGAAAATAATTATTATATCACACTTTTTTTTCTTGGATTTCTTTTCAAATTCATGAACATTTCGTTACCGGGGGGAAACAGCCGGAGCTAATCGTTTGTTTATATTGTGGGCTTTTTCCATAACAGCGTCATCAGACGCACTTCATTGGAAGAATTGCAGGCTGTGAAAGCTGTCCAGAACGGCAAGCATGGAGTTTAAACTGAACGGACATTTCGGCCATTAGAAAGACGGACTGTCAGATCAAGTATGAACCACTACATGTCAACATTGCGGTGCCGATCTTCGATATTTACCTGATTCTATAAAATGTCGATGTCTTCAAATTTATAGGAGATTGGTGAGGAAAAAAGGTATTTCTGACACAATATTCTTCTCAAACAAATTGGGTAAGATAAGAGCAACAAATCGGAGGTTTAAGAATATAGCCTCCGCAACCTTAAAGAAGGGGGCGCTGAAATTTACCAGCGTTTAAAACAGAAAAAGCCACCAATCTTACGATTGATGGCTTCTCCGCGAAAAGTGGCGGAGCCGAAGGGACTCGAACCCTCGGCCTCCGGCGTGACAGGCCGGCGTTATAACCAGCTTAACTACGGCTCCGCATATATTTAAAAGCGCGGTATATTGCGCTTGTTGACGGTGGTAGGCGGAACAGGGCTCGAACCTGTGACCCTCGGCTTGTAAGGCCGATGCTCTCCCAACTGAGCTATCCGCCCACTGTCTTTGTGGTTTATCGTAAGCCCCTTGAATGTCTGTCACCATTCGGTGTTGCTCACTGCCACGAGGAGGGATACTGCCGATGTAACCCTGTTTTGTCAAATGAAAATTTGAATATTTTTAAAATAAATTCTAATCTTCTGAAATAACAGGTTTTTTGTGTGCTATTTGTGCGAATTTTTCAAGGCTTTCAATGGGGTTTTCAGTTTGGAAGATGTTGCGGCCTATGCAGCAGCCCTTGCAGCCGGACTCAAGCCCCTGTTTGGTGTTGTTCATGGCACCTTCTACATTCTGTCCCAGCGGTCCGCCTGTCACGAGGACCGGAATCGGGCTGGCAGCCACAGCTTTCACAAAAGTATCTCCGTTGTTGGGGTATGAGACGGCTACGATATCCGGTCCCAGTTCAGCACCGATGCGGATACAGTGGGCTACTAGGCTGGAATCGTGCTCATTTACTATCTGGCTTCCGCGGGCGAGGACTGTTGCCAGTACCGGGAGTCCGAACTGGTGCGCTTCATCAGTTATTTCGCCGAGGTCCACAAGCATGCGGTCTTCAAGCTCATTGCCTATGTTTACATGCATGGAAACCGCGTCGGCTCCAAGGCGCAGGGCTTCGGTGATGGAGCAGACTATGTTCTTATTGTATGCTGGTGAGCCGTGCCTTGTGCCTGCATTAAGCTGGATGATGAGATTTACATCCAGCGGTACCAGATGGCCGTAATGGCGGGCCAAGCCTTTGTTGAGAATTACTCCCTGAACGCCTGAAGCGGGGAGTGACTCAAGGATGGATTGGATAGAGCCGAGCCCTTCGATCATCCCTTCATTCGCTCCGTGGTCGAGGGCCAGAATCAGTGAGTTTCCGCTTTTCTGGTCAAATAGCCTTTTGAAGCGGCGGTTAGTTCCATTCATTGTTTGTTAAATCCTTATGTTACTTATCTGTCCAGATGAACCGGGTTCCTTTTTTTCCGGTAAATCCTAACAGCATGTCTTTATAGTATAACCCCACCGGACCTTTTCCTTTGGGTGGGGCGGGCAGGCTTTGTCCTGCAAGCAGGTTGGTAATGTCCTGCGGTTTATCAATTACAAGCGCTGAGCTGTTCGGTTTTTCCGGGAGCAGGCAGCGGGCAAATGGATCGGGCCTGAATTTGTCCCGATTGACTTTGCCGATGTGAAAGCCTTGCCAGCGCAATTTTTCGGGAAGGATTTCAAGGGCGTGCTTGTTCAGGAACATTGCTTTGCCTTTGAATTCATATATTTCACCGTCCGGAAGCGAAGAAAGATCTACGCTGCCGGGTATTTCGGTCTTTTTCAAATTTATTTTTTTACCCGGAGGGTTGCAGCTATCCGGGATTTGCGCTTCTTCGTTACCGGGTTTGCGCAGTCCGCATAGGTAGAATCCCTGTCCGCCTCCTGATCCGTCCACTCTCAGCACTCCTTCTGTCTCAGGCAGGAGCGGGTCGGCAATGGTGAAACCCTCGGGGCGGGGAAGGCTGTATAATTCAAAACCCAGCTCCTCAACGGCAAATCTGGTCTGCTCTTCATTTTCCTGTACGTTTGTGGTGCAGGTGGAATAAACCAGTCGTCCTCCGGGAGCGAGCAGTTCATATGCCTTGGAGAGCAGTTTGCGTTGCAGGTTTACCAGCGGGACGGTTTTTTCCCCTTTCCATACTTCCATCGCTTTGGGGTTTTTATTCAATGTTCCCCAGCCGCTGCAGGGTGGGTCGAGCTGGATTGTTTTCCAGCTTGATGGGGGCAGTGGAAGCTTTTGAGATTCGTAATGAACAGTTGCAGTATTTACAGCTTGGACTTTTCGCAGATTCTGTCGCAGCAGGGCCAGCCGATCACTTGACGGCTCACTTGCCAGTACGAAACCGCTGCGGCCTACAAGCCTTGCCAGCAGTCCTGTTTTGCTGCCGGGAGCGGCGCACATGTCCAGTACCCTGTCGCCTTCATCGGGGGCGAGCATAAGCGGGGGCAGCATGGAGGAACGGTCTTGAATGTAAATCCTTCCGAATCTTGCAGCAACCGACTCACCCAGCGGAAAAGGTTCTTTCTCTAGAATGCGGGCCATGGAATAAAATGGTTCCGGCCTGAATTCAAAGCCCTGCGCCCGGAGCAGCTCTTCAACTGCGGGTACATCTTTCGGGGAACAGACCAGCCTGAAAGTTCTCAAATCTGTGTTCATAAATATTAGTACCGGCCTTGGAAATAGGAGTAGAGTAAAAACAGGGAGCCGTAAAAAATGTAAAACAATGTAAAATTATGGCCTGATAGAAATTAAAGTGTACAGACCGGACTGTAGAAAGTCGCAAAACCCTTGTAAACAGAAGCAAGACAGATAAATCAGCAACGCGTGTTTGACAAGGGGCGGCGGGGCTTGTTTCCATCTTTAACTTTGCGTCTCAAAGCATTAACTGCTACAAGCATTTAACCCGCTTACACGAATATAAGTGTTTCCGTCATGGCGGGATGACATGTCTTGTTTTAAGTTTTTTGCATGTAATTGTTTATAATTAAAGTATATGTTTGCGTTAAAATTAATCCGGAGGATTATCCATGGCGTTTCGTCGTGTAATGATTTTTTTAATTGTCGCACTTTCCATGCTTGCGACCACAGCGGCTTTCGCGCAGGAAGCCCGCTCTTATGCAGTTTACCCTTTTGAGATTAATGGTCCGGCACAGTATAAATATCTGAGTCGCGGCGTTCAGACCATGCTCATCTCCCGTCTTAACTGGACCGGGCATTTTGAGCCCATGGCCGGTTCTTCCAGCTTGAAAGAATCTGACGTGCCTAAGGGTGAAATTGAAGAAGTAAAAAAGATTAAAACTCTTGGTGTTGATTATCTCGCTATCGGGTCAGTCGTCATCGCCGGTAAGCAGGCTTCTGTTGATGTCCGCATGATTGATGGTGACGGCAAGTCCTGGACCAAAACAGCTGAGACTACCATTTCCGGTCTGATTCCCGCTATTGACGGCCTTGCAAAAGAAATCAAAGGTCAGCTTTTCCAGAAGCCGGGTAGTAAAAAAGCCAGTGAGGAAGAGCAGAAGCGTGAAGAAGCTCGTCCTGACAGTCCTGTGAATCCTGAATTTGTTACTGCTGCCGGCGCCGGAAAAGTACTTGAAAGTACAATTAACCCTCAGTTCAGATATCAGGGCGGAGCCCAGACTCCGGGCCGTTGGCGCAGTCAGAGCATGAAGTTCGTTAACCGTGGCGGATTTGTGCAGGATGTGACCGGTGACGGTAAGAAGGATCTGGTTGCCCTTACTGAGCACGAAGTAAAAATACTCAGCATTGAAGGGCAGCGCCTGAAAGAAATTGCTTCCTACGATTTCGGAAAACGTGCTTCGGGATTGCGTATCAGCGGTATTGATCTGGATCGTGACGGAGTTTACGAGGTTGTGCTGTGTACTGAAGTAGATAGAAAACCGCTTTCTTATATTATTTCTTTTAAAGGCAAAACAGCGAAGGTTCTGCTTGACCGTGACCGGAATTTCCTTTCCGTGGTCAGAACTCCTCCGAACTTCACCGAAGCACTCGTAGGCCAGCGTTTTGACCCCAATAGAACATTTTACTCCAAGCATCTTGTTGAATACACTTTCGCCAATGGTAAGCTGATACCTATCCGCAAGATGAATGTTCCCGAATATGCCAATGTTTTTAACCTGACTTATCTGCCGCTGAAAGGTGATGACTATAAAATCATTGTCTTGAATAAATATGGTCGAATTAATCTTTACGATAAAAAGCTGGAGCCTCTTTACGAAAGTAACGACAGCTACAACTCTTCAGCCGTTTCTATTGAGCTTGTTTCAAAGTTGATAGGTATGAATGAGGTGAGCGAAAAAAGCAAGTTGGAGCATAATTATTTTATACCCATGCCTGTAACTGTTGCGTCGATCTCCGATCCAACTAAAAAAGAAGTTCTTTTGAATAAGGACCTTTCTGTCGCCGGGCAGGTGTTCTCCAACTATAAGAATTTTTCGCAGGGAGAAATCCATGCTGAATTCTGGGACGGAGTCGGTTTGAATCTGGCATGGAAGACACGCCGGATTAAAGGAACCGTTACCTCATACGGCGTTGCCGATATTGATAATGATGGAGAGGATGAACTCTTTTGCCTCATGAATACTTATCCGGGATCATTGGGGATTAAATACCGCAAGACACTGGTTATGGCCTACGAACTCAATATGGGCCAGTAAGTTGTTTGATAGGGCCTCCCGTTTATTACGGGGGGCCTTTTTATATGTAATTGTTACCCCCGTCTTTTTATTGTGAAGTTGCCTTGCCCTACTTCGCTGGTAAATCAATAAGTACTTACAATGGAGGAAGTGATGATGAGAACCGGAAAAGTGACCGGAATTCTGACTGTTCTTATGTTTTGTGTGTCTTTGCTTGGGTCTTTTGCTGTTGCATCTGCTGCGGAGATAAGCCTGAGTTACGCAAACTTTCCGCCTGCAAAGACCTTTCCCTGCATCCAGATGGAGCGTTGGAAGCAGGAAGTTGAAAAAAGAACCGGTGGCAAGGTTCAGGTGCAGACTTATCCCGGTTCAACCCTGCTTGGCGCCAAGAATACCTTGCGCGGAGTAATGCAGGGACAGGCCGATATCGGTTGTATCAGCCTCGCTTATCATCCGGGTGTGTTTCCTCTTTGTTCCGTGTTTGAACTGCCTCTGGGATTTACCTCTTCCTATTCCGCCAGTCTCGCACTCTGGGATCTCTATAATAAATTTCAGCCCAAGGAATTCCGTAAGTTCAAGGTTCTGACCATGTTTGCCTCTGCTCCTTCCAATCTCATGACCAAACAGCCTGTACGCTCTCTTGCCGATCTCAATGGCCTTGAATTGCGGGCATCAGGAATTCTGTCCAAGATTCTTGAATCACTCGGTGCCACACCGGTATCAATGCCCATGTCGGCAACTCCTGAAGCATTACAGAAAGGTGTGGTAAAAGGTCTCTTCTCTTCTTTTGAAGTCCTTAAGGACCTTAACTTTGCCGAGATCTGCCGTTATGAGACAGAAACCAACACAGCTGTTTATCCTTTTGCTATTATCATGAATAGAAATTCATGGAATGCCCTGCCCGATGATGTAAAAAAAGTACTTAATGATCTGGGCCGCGAACAGGCAGAATGGACCGGTAAATATATGGATCAGCACGTCAAGGATTCTCTTGCATGGGCCAAGGATAAATATTCAATTGAAATGATCAAGATGTCTGAAGCCGATATGAAAACCATTAAGGAAAAAACTCTGCCGCTGATCGAAGATTGGAAGAAAAAAGCAGCAGCGAAAGGTGTTGACGCAGACGCCGTGCTTTCAGAAGTGGAAGCTTCCCGCGTTAAATATGAAAAATAATTTGTGATGATTGTGCGGCCGGTGAATGAAACTGCTAAAATTTTCATTTACCGGCCGTATTCCTTAAATCTACAGCCTGCTTCGCATATAGCGTATTGGAGCTGTTTCGAAATAAAGCGTTTCAAATATCATGATTGATTACTTGGAAAAAATAGCGATTTGGATCTGTCGGATTCTGGCTGTTATTGCCGGAGCGGCGTTAACCCTGATGATCGTACTGGCCTGCGCAAATATGGTTTCGCGTGCTGTATGGCTTCCGGTTAAGGGCACCTTTGAGCTGATGGGGTTCCTCGGAGCGGTTACTGCCGGATTTTCTTTAGGATTTTCGCAGCTTCACCGTAGTCATATTGCCGTAGGATTATTTTTCAGGCTTTTTCCGCGTCCGGTCCAGATACTGCTTGATGTTTTGGCCGGGGCAGTTTCCTGTGTCTTTTTTATCTTTTGTGCCAATGAGACCTATAAATGGGGAATGTTCCTGCGTGAGATAGGAGAAGTGTCCGAGACTCTGGGAATTCTTTTTCATCCTTTCGTCTTTGCCGTCGCTGTCGGCTGTCTGTCCATGGCTTTTGTGATTATGCTTGATATCTTTCGTATTCTGCGCGGCAAAGAGCCGCTTAAACCCGTTTAATCCCGCTTAAAATTATGGAACCGATTACTGTTGGAATTCTGGGCATCCTCTGCCTGTTACTGGTTATTCTCGTGTTGCGTTTACCTGTTGGCTTTGCCATGGGAATTATCGGGTTTGTCGGCTTTGCGAAAGTGCTGAACCTGAAAGCCGCTTACGGGATGCTGGGTACCGAAATATGGAATGTTTTTTCCTCTTACGGATTGACTGTCATTCCTTTGTTCATCCTCATGGGCCAGATATGTTTCTATTCCGGGGTTAATGAGCGATTGTACAAGTCCGCATACGCATGGATGGGCCATATACGCGGTGGTATTGCCATGGCAACGGTTTTGGCCTGCGCTGGCTTTGCTGCAATTTGCGGCTCCAATACAGCCACGGCTGCGACCATGTCCACAGTGGCCCTGCCGGAGATGAAAAAATTCAACTACAATCCTGTTCTCTCCACCGGTTCTGTCGCCGCTGGAGCAACACTCGGTGTGGTTATTCCACCCAGTGTGGTACTGATCATTATCGGTCTGCAGACCGGGGAATCCATCAGTCGGCTGTTTATGGGCAGCGTCATTCCCGGAATCCTGCTCTGCCTGCTTTTTCTGCTTACGGTCTATTTGATGTGTGTTGCCCATCCTGATTGGGGTCCGGCCGGTCCGAAAGCTACATTCAAGGAAAAACTGGCTTCTCTGCCCGGTTCCATTGAGATGATCATTCTTTTTATATTGGTTATGGGCGGACTTTTTGTCGGCTGGTTCACTCCTACAGAGGCCGGTGCCGCCGGTTCTGCCTTTGCGCTTTTGATTAGTATGGTTTCCCGGGAGATGACCTTTAAGCGATTTGCCGCTGCCGTAAGCGATACCTTGAAGGTCTCCTGCATGATCATGGTTGTCATGCTCGGTGCGGTTATTTTCGGGCGTTTCCTCGCCGTGACCCGTATTCCGTTCGAGGCGGCTAGTTTTGTGGCCGGACTGCCTATCCCCCCCACAGTGATTATCCTGCTTATCTGCATAATCTATGCGATCGGCGGAATGGTCATGGACGCTCTGGCTCTGCTGCTTATTACCATCCCGATCTTTTTCCCCATTGTCAGCGCCATGGGTTACGATCCGGTCTGGTTTGGCGTTCTGATCACTATTGTAACGACTCTGGGGGCTATCACACCTCCGGTAGGCGTGACGACATTCATCGTTGCTTCCATGGCCGAGGATGTCTCAATCGACCGTGTTTTTCTGGGCGTCAGCTATTTCATGATTGCCTATGTGGTTTTGGTTGGGATCATGCTCGCTTTTCCTGCAACAGTGACTTTTATGCCCGGTTTATTATAATTTAGGATTACACATCGGTGAAGCCGGATTTAAAAGGTTTTGGGATTCTTAACCCTTTTTTTTAAAAGGGGTTAAGCCGTCGGAGGCAAAAAAATGGCTGCTGAATTTGTAGAAGTAACCAAAGCCGAAGCAGGGCAGAAGCTGGTCCGCTTTCTGGAGCGAAGGGTGGACAGTGCTGTTCCTCGTTCGGCCATTATGCGCTGGATTCGCAAAGGTAATGTGCGGGTCGATAAAGGGCGTTGCAAGCCTTTCGATCTGGTAAAAGAAGGTCAGACGGTGCGTATCCCGCCGTATCAGGCGGAGGAAACGAAGGGGAAGAAGCTGCCCGCATTACCGATAATTTATGAGGACGATGATTATCTGGCTGTCTGCAAGCCTGCCGGGTTGCCTACACAAGGTGGAACAGGGCATGAGGATTCCGTCGCGGACCGTCTTCTTTCCATGTTTGCTGATGCTCCCTACAAACCCGCTCCGGCGCATAGATTGGATCGCGATACGTCCGGAGTAATCCTTGCGGGTAAATCTCATAAGGGGCAGAAAAATCTGTCTGTCTTTTTTGCTGAACACGGCGAAGGTGGAAAATATTATCTTGCGGAGGTTGATGGATGCTGGCCTCATGATGACTGGACCGAGTTGCGGGATATGATGGAAAAGCGCGGTCCCAAGGGACGCGAAAAGGTTGTGGTTGGTTCAGGTAAAGAGGCCGTAAGCTCTGTTTGTACTGTAAAAAAAGGCGAAAAGGCATCGCTGCTTATCGTAAAGCTTCATACCGGACGTACCCACCAGATAAGGGTACAGCTTTCCTCGCGCGGATTTCCCATTATCGGAGATTCCAAATATGGCGGTAAAAATGGATCAATGAAATTACACTGCCTGCGTATAGAAACCCCTTGGTTTACTGCCTTCTGTTCACCTGATTGGGATAGTCTGCCTGAAATTTCCGAATGTTATTTTCTTTAAACTCAATTTAATTTTCTGGATACCAGAGTTCTAAAAATAAGACAGTTGTACTTGTTTCAGCTGTCTTTTTTTTGGCGTTTTGATAAAAGGAAGTTTATGTTTCACGGTATCAAGTTATTGACAAACGATAACTACTTTATGTAATACGGTAAGTGGGTGAGGGGAAAACTACTAAAAAGGAGGCACTGATGGAAAACATTAAGAAGATGAGTATTTTTTTAAAGTATGCATTTTTACTGACATTAATAGTCATCCCCATTCTTGAGTTTGCCGGATGGTTTTTATTTGATGGTAACCCGCAATCGTTTTTTATTTCAGAATTTTTGGTCGTAATAGACCCTGATTACTTGTCGGGGTTGACTGGCGAGCAAAAAGTATTTGGAGCATTAGTCTCTGTCCCGTACGCCGCTCTGAAAATGTATTGCTGCTGGCAGATGGTCAAATTGTTCGAGCTTTATTCACATGGCCGAATTTTCACTGCCGACAACTCTATGTGTTACAGAAAAGCAGCATGGGCGTTGCTCATAGGAGAGATTGTCTATCCCTTTATCCAGTCCGCGGCTTCGTATATTGCAACTATGAATAATGCGGTAGGTGAGAGGCTTATTTGCGTTTCTTTTGACGATACCAATATGGGTAACATCGTTGTCGCTTGTGTCGTTCTGGCCATATCATGGGTTATGGATGAAGGGCGCAAGCTTCAGGATGAAGCTGAATTAACCATTTAAGGGATTGATATGCCGATACTTGTCAACCTCGATGTAATGCTGGCTAAGCGTAAAGTTTCTTCCAAGGAATTAGCGAAATCGGTTGGAATTACTCCGCAGAATTTGTCTGTGCTTAAGACCGGAAAGGCCAAAGCTATAAGATTCAGCACTCTTGATGCAATCTGTACGGTTTTGGAATGTCAGCCCGGTGATATTCTGGAATTTAAGGCTGAAAAAGACGATGATTTTTAATTTTCTTGACGGCAGGGGCAGGATGTGACCGGTTTCATATAGAACTGGAATCGGCGCGATTTATTTGCAGGATGGCGATTATAGCAAAACCCCCGCAATCTTATGATTGCGGGGGTTTTTTATAGTTCGAACTAAGCTTTGAATTACTTCTTGGCTTTTTTCTTCGGCGGTTTGACTTTGCCGGTCTGTTCCATCATCTGACGTTCTGCGGACGGTGCGCGGTGTACAGGTTTCATGTACAGGCTGTTTGTCGGGCAGTGGTCAACGCAAATGGAGCAGTAGACACATGCGAAAGGATCACAAGTCCATGTGCCGGTTCCGCTGTCTTTGTCTTTAGTGACGGTAATGCACTGAGAAGGGCATTTCATCTGGCATTTCTTACAGAAAATGCAGTCGTCAATGTTATTGAACAGTTCACCTCTGTATCGGTCAAAGGGCTCACGCTTTTCCACTGGATACATACGCGTGGAGCTCTTTGAAAGGAGGTTCTTCAGTACAGTGGGAGTCATGTTAAGCATGTCTCGGCCTCCTAGCGTTCCGTGCAGCTGATGCACGGGTCGATTGACAGAATAATAACCGGAACATCAGCCAGTTCGCAGTTGGGAAGCATCGCCAGGAGAGGCGGTATGTTTGCGAACGTGGGGGTTCTGATGCGGACCCTGTCAAGGAACTTTTTGCCGCTACCTTTTATGTAGTAGAGGCATTCTCCGCGGGGCTGTTCCACGCGGGTTATGATTTCGCCTTCGGGATTGCCTTTGCATGGAGCAGCGATGTCACCCTGAGGCATGCCAGCAAGGGCCTGTCTCACGAGATCTACGGACTGCAGAGTCTCACGGAAACGAACTGTGGAACGTGCCCAGCAGTCGCCGTCGTTTTCTACAATAGGTTCGAAGTCGATTTTATCAAATGCTGCGTACTTGAGCAGACGCATATCAGAAGCAACACCGCTACCGCGCAGGGTCGGTCCCGCTGCGCCGAGGTCGTATGCCTGATCTTTAGTCAGAACGCCGACACCTTTAGTACGGGTGCATACTGTGTAGTCGTTGAGAATGGTATTCTGGATTTCCTTGATTTCTTTTTCGGCTGCATCGAGCTCGGAAAGAATCCAGGAACACATTTCAGGAGTAAGGTCCTGACGGACACCGCCGACGATGTTCACGGAAGTGATTACACGTGAACCGGTGGTGGCTTCGTTGATATCCATGATGCGTTCGCGAATACGCCAGAACTGCATGAACAGGGCTTCAAAGCCGAATGCATCGGCAAAGAGACCAAGCCAAAGCAGGTGACTGTGCATGCGGTGGAGTTCAGACCACGCGGTGCGCAGGAATTTAGCCCGTTCAGGAATTTCAATTCCCATTATTTCTTCAATGCCCTGACAGTAGCACATTGAGTGGATGTTGGAGCAGATTCCGCAAACACGTTCTACAACCTGAATCATCTGGTGGTAATCGCGAATTTCAGCGAGTTTTTCCAGACCTCTGTGAACGTATCCGAGCGCGGGAATGGCCTCCTGTACAATCTCGTCTTCCACGACAAGCTTCACATGCAGCGGCTCCGGGAGAACCGGATGCTGCGGACCGAAAGGTATGATGGTACGTGCCATAATTTACCCTATAGTTGTTTTCGTCTTGGGTTCATCCGGGAAGACGAGTTATTTATTTACCTTCATCGCCTTTGTGTTGTTACACATGGGGACGATTGTTATTTCATCGTCAAGATACAGCTTGCGGCCGAAATCGAGCACAAGGCCTTCGAATTTAATATCGAATTGGTCCTGTATTTCGTTTTCGATAAGCAGTGCTGCAAAGTATACGCTGCTGATAGAGGGCACGGGGTTGTCCATGTCCACGGTCAGGCGCAGGTTGGTGAGTACTTCGTTTTTATCAAAATGGTAGATGATATCCGCTTTACCGCCACCGATGTTGGTGCAGGAGAGAGTGACCATACGCTGGCCGGTACTCTTCATTTTGGATACTTCGCCTACCAGGCTTTCCAGAGTTACATCTATCTGATTTTCAATCACGATCTTACCCCTCGTAATGTTTAACCTTTGAGGCCTTCAAACTTGGCAAGGGCTGCGACCACGCCGTCGATGATGGCTTCGGGTTTCGCCGGGCAACCGGGGACGTAAACATCAACCGGGATAACCTTGTCTACACCGCCTATGACGTTGTAGCACTCGCGGAAAATACCGCCGGACAGTCCGCAGGCTCCGATGGCTATAACCCCTTTAGGGTCAGGCATCTGATCATAGATGTTGCGTAACACCTTTGCGTTTCTGTGGTTGACGGTTCCAGTTACCAGAAGGACATCGGCGTGCTTGGGGTTACCCACGTTGACAATGCCGAAACGTTCAATGTCGTACAGCGGTGTCAGGCATGCCAGAACTTCGATATCGCAGCCGTTACAGCTTCCGCAGTCAAAATGCATGACCCACGGAGACTTGGCGCGTGAACTTCCAATGAATTTCTTGAACATAAGCTTAACCTGCGTACAGCCAGATGAGGTTTACGAAAGACATGGCCAGACCGATGCTCCATACGTATTTCAGCATCCAGCGCCATGTCATGCGCGCCATAGTGTTATCTATGACCAACTCCGCAAAGTAGGTGGAGACGATCAGAAGTACGCAACCAACAAGGCTGGTGTGCCAGAAGAGAGCGCAGATTCCGAGAATGAAGATAGTCTCGTACCAGTGGCCGATTTCAATAATGCCGAGATAAGGACCGGAGAATTCGGTCAGGAGCCCTTTGACCAGTTCCTGATGCCCGTGATGGGAAGTGGAAAAGTCAAAAGGTGATTTTCTCAGCTTAATGGTCAGCGCGTATCCAAGAACAACGAACATTAGCGGCAGCTGAACAAGCAGAGGCTGGTCAAAAGCCATGATCGCGTCAACCCTGAAGCTTCCGGTCACCATGAAAATGGATGCGAAAACGAGGATGAGGAGCGGTTCGTAAGTAAGTACCTGGATCAGTTCACGCTGTGCACCGACCTGACTGTAAGGTGACGGGGTTGAAAGACCGCCCATAACCAGGAAAACAGCACCGATAGCCTGAACAAAGAAGATCAGGACCAGGTCAGTTCCTGCGAAGAGCAGGCCTACGGACAGGGCTGCTGCAGCAAGGTATATCCATGAGCAGAAAACCTGCCAGAAGTTACTGACAACCTTGTCTTTGCCAAACAGTTTGGCAACATCATAAAAAGGCTGCAGAATCGGCGGGCCGAAGCGGGATTGCAGGCGCGCGGTAATGCGTCTGTCAATACCGGAAATCAGGCCGCCTAATATAGGAGCAATGACAATGCCGAGTATAAGTAGAATGATTGTTTTCATTACAGTGCTCCTCCCAGCATAAGAACTATGAGAGCAAGAGCAACGAAGTTTACCCAGAGGGTGAGTTTTTCTTCACCGAAGAACTCCTTCATGTAGTAGTTGCTTGCCTTAAGTTCTACAGGAGTATTCATGGGGCCGATGAAGGACTGAACTCCTATTTCAGGAACGTTGGCACCACACATGTATGTCTGGGAAGTCTTATCGCTTGCAGACTTCTTGGTCTCAATCCATGAGTAGATGAACACGGCGGCAAGCACGAGGAATATGGGGTAGACCGCAAAAACACCTATTGGTGATGCGAATACGCCCGCAGTGATTTCGAAGGTTTTGCCGACCATGGGTTCAATGAGCTTGGTGTAGATTACGGGTGAGAAGAAAGACATAGCCACCGCGAGACATGCAAGGGTAGTCAGAGTCAGTCTTGTCAGTATACTTTGTGATTCCGCGGGAACCTTGTCGCGCAGGGGTGCAGTAAGCAGGATACCTGCCCATCTGGCCCAGAAGACCAGCGAAACAGCACTGCCGAGAGCGAGCATGGTGATGACGAACATGTCGCCGGATGCGGATTCGATTGCCATCCACTTACCGAGCAGGACGCCGAAGGGAGGCAGCAGCATAGTAAGTACGCCCACTATGGTGATTACCGTAGTACGGGGCATCTTGAGGTATAAGCCGTGCATGTCTTCGATGTCGCGGCTGCCGATGCCGTGCTCAATTGTGCCGACGCACAGGAAGAGCAGAGCTTTGGAAGCAGCGTGGAAGATAATCAGAATGATTGCCGCAGTGATAGCCCAGCTTGAATTCAAGCCGGCACAACAGATGATCAGACCGAGGTTACTGATAGTCGAGTAGGCAAGAATTTTCTTACCATTGCTCTGGCTGATCGCAATAGCAGCACATGCCAGAAAGGTGAACGCACCGCAAAGAGCCACGCCCTGACTGAGAAATGTTCCTGCGTAAGCGGGAGCGAGTCTCAGAACGATGTATACACCGGCTTTAACCATGGTGGAGGAGTGGAGCAGCGCGGAGACCGGAGTCGGCGCAACCATCGCTCCAAGCAGCCAGCTCTGGAAAGGAACCTGAGCGGCTTTTGTGAATCCGGCGAGGCAGAGCAGGCCCAGAGGAGCAAGCATAAGGCCGCCCATAGGACCGGCATGAATGATGACCTGAAGGTCAAGGGAGCCGGTTTCAGCGTAGGCCCAGATCATACCGAAGACGAAAGCGACACCGCCGAGTGCGTTAAGCATCAAGGCGCGGGTTGCGTTCTTAACCGCGATCTGGTTCTGATCATGCCCAATGAGCATGAAAGAGCAGAAGGTGGTCACTTCAAAGAAGAAGTAGAGCCAGAGAATGTTGTTGGAAAGTACCAATCCGTTCATAGCTCCGAGGAACAGAACGAGGTAGAAAAAGAATTGCGGTTGACGTGATTTTACAAGGTGCAGATGTTCTTCATGCTCTTTCATGTAAGGAATCGCGAAAATACAGATAAGCGATCCAATAATTGAGATGATTGCAACCATGATAAGAGAAAGGCTATCCGCAAAGATAGCGGGAGTCTCTACCGCATGGTCGACAACGAACAGCTCAAACGCAGCAAGCGGGATGATCTGCAGGATTACGAAAACCTTGATCATCTGATTTTTGAGTTTGAACGCGTAATAAAGCATTACGAAAAGCAGGGCAAAATCCGCCAGGGTTACGAGGGAATCCCAGTGGACTCCTACAATTGTACCTGGAGAATAGGTAAATGACCCTTGACCGAGCAGGGCAAGGGAGACCGCGGCAAGAACTACACCTGTGCAGAGTACGATCAGAGTCCTGATCGCGCTTACGCGCAGGAAATAGCAGCCGACAGCAGCCACCAAGGGCAACAAGATGGCCAGAACTAACATCATGGGCAACATACGGACCTCACTGTAACGCGATGTTGTACCAGATTTTGGAAAAAATACCTCAGCCGTGTTAACTTTTTAGGTTTCGTGTAACTCTTGAGAATGTTTCACTATTATCACCTAAACAGTAGAAATTTGTCTTCAAAATTTGAAGAAAAGTCAACTGCTAATTGAGCTGGAATGGGTTTAACTACCTATAGAAAAAGCTGATAATTGGAAAAAATATTGTGAAAAATTTAACCTTCTCTTTTGATGGTAGTGGTTAAATCTATTGTTAATGCCGATTATTCGAGGTAGAAACTATGCTATGAGTAGGGGGAGATAAGTGAAAAAAAAGATTTTGAGGCTGATATCTTTTTGCGTAATAGCTTTTTTTCTCTTTGGGTGCGGAAAAAGAGTCATCGGACCTGTCCCCGGAGTAAATCTCTCTTCCGGTTCAGCTGCTTTGAGGCATTCGGTTGTGAAGACTGCCCGTGCCCAGATAGGGAAGCCTTATAGATGGGGCGGAGCTTCTCCCGGTAGGGGGTTTGATTGTTCCGGTCTGGTCTGGTGGGTTTACAGGCGGCACGGGATAGATGTCCCAAGAGTTTCATGGCAGCAGAAATATGCGGGAAGGGCGGTGCCGGAAAGTAGTATTAAGGCGGGTGATATCGTTTTATTTAAAGTTCCGGGACAGGGGAAGAGTCTCCATACAGGGGTCTATTCAGGGAATGGTTATTCCTTTATCCACAGTCCTAAGAGCGGTTCTGTCGTGCGAGAGGAGTCCATGAAAAATAATTACTGGCGCAAGTATTACATTGGTGCAAGAAGGATTATCCAATAAAAAAAGGGAGCCACGTAGCGTGAGTCCCTTTTTTTTATTGCATATGAAATGATTCTTTATTGTACTGTGGAGCAGGTCGGAGGCTGAATGTGCGCTCCGCTTCCGGCATTTCCCAGTCTTTCAACATAGTTTTTAACCTCGTCCTGCTCGCGCCATCCTGCGTAGAGATCTTTCCAGTCTGCAAAAGACATTACTTCCGATTCGAGATAGGATTCATGACCTTTGATCCAGAGATTGAACAGGTACATTTCCATTTTGAAAGCTTTGGAATCGAAAACTTTAGGTACGATTTTATCACTGTATTTTGAACCGTCAAACCGGGAACCGATATAAGAACAGACGATTTTCATTGATCTCTGCTGATCGATTTCGTCATTATTCATCAGATCAAGCAGGCCTTTTAATCCGGGGAATTCTTTATCCACCTGATTACAGACTTCTTCAGGAACTTTGACCATCAGTTTTTTATCTTCTTCAAAGATAAAATAAAATCTTGTCCAATGGTCGAACATGAAAACTTCAGTTATATCTTCAACAGCTTTATCAAATGCTTTGTTGGTCTTGGCTTTCTTCATGGTATTCTCCTCACAGGCTTTTAGCCGGAAATATTAGTGTTTCTACAATGCTTCATTCCGGCAGGAAGTTTTATATGTTCATGATGAGGGCTCTAGTCAAGTCCTAAAAAACAGCTTAGATTCTTTTGTTTAGATATTTCAACGTTTTGATTTGTGAAAAAAATATTTAAGTCCCGGACGGCATAAGCCTGACGGATTGCGTTAACTTAAGTTCTTTACAATAGTGCTTCTTTTGGGGTAATGACACTTTCTTTGCAGCATTCAATCGTGCAGCAAGTACGAAAAAATATTTAGGAGGTCTCCAGATGGGTAGGCACAAAAAGATCGAAAGAAAGAAAGAACTTCAGCGTAAACGTCACCGCAAAGCAAAAAGAATTAAAGCTCGTATCGCAGAAGCAAAAGCCGCAGCAGCAAGCTAGGTTATTTTTACTGAATTGTTTCAGTTCTCGCACTGGCTTTTGTCCTTTGCGGGACTGATCCGGTTCAGAGCCCCTCATATGCAGGGACAGGTTCGCCGGCCTCGACGTTGAGGTGTGGCGCGCCTTTTTTATTGGAGGATATTATGCCGATTTATGAATATCAATGTCATGAGTGTCAGCAGATATTTGAAGAGTGGCAGACAAGCTTTGAAGATAAAGAACTGGAATGTCCGGTATGCGGTGGAGTTGCCACCAAGGTGCTGTCTCATTCCTCATTTGTTCTGAAAGGCGGAGGCTGGTATTCTTCAGGGTACTGTAAAACCGACTCAGCTGCCGGGAAAACCGGTAACTCGAGTCCGGCGGGAAGCAGTACCAGTGCATCAACTTCCTCGGATTCTTCCACAAAGAGTTCCGACAGCGCATCAAGTTAGCTGATATTAGGCCAGACGGCCCGGTGTTTTCCGGGCCGTCTGGCTTTTTTAGATATTGCTGCTTCGCGAAAACAACCTGCATCTTGTCTCGGCCTGCTGTTTATAATATAGTAGGCGGGATCGTCCCGAACATATTCTCACATTTTCAACAACTAACCGGAATAGGGAAAATGATTGAAAGATATACCCGTCCCGCAATGGGTGAACTGTGGACTCTGGAAAACCGTTTCAGGGTTTGGCTTGAAGTTGAAATCGCTGTCTGCGAAGCATGGCATAAACTTGGCCGAATTCCCGCAGAGGACATGGAAATTATCCGTGAAAAGGCTGATTTCGAGCTGGATCGTATCCTTGAAATTGAAAAGAAGACCAAACACGATGTTATCGCCTTCCTGACCGCAGTGGAGGAGAAGGTAGGTCCTTCCTCTCGTTTTATCCACCTTGGCTGCACTTCTTCCGACATTGTGGATACTGCCAACGGGGTTATGCTCAGTCGCGCAGGTAAGATGATTCTGGACGACCTCGACGAATTTCTGGTCACACTCAAGGAAATGGCTCACGCCAATAAAGGTCGTATGTGTATGGGCCGTACCCACGGCATTCATGCCGAGCCCACCAGTTTCGGCTTGAAAATGGCAGGGTTCTACGCCGAGTTTTCCCGTCACCGTGAGCGTATCGCCGATGCTTTGAAGAGTGTCAGCGTAGGCAAAATTTCCGGAGCGGTAGGAACTTATGCTTTGCTTGACCCTGAAGTGGAACGCATTACCTGCGAACTGCTCGGTCTCGGAGTTGATCCCATCTCCACCCAGATTGTTCAGCGTGACCGCCATGCTGATTTCTTTACCGCGCTTGGAATGCTCGGCGGCGGTATTGAGCGTCTCGGCGTGGAATTAAGGCATCTGCAACGCACCGAGGTTCTGGAAGTTGAGGAAGGTTTCACCAAGGGCCAGAAGGGCTCCTCGGCCATGCCTCACAAAAAGAACCCCATCTCCGCTGAAAACCTTTGCGGTCTTTCCCGTCTGCTGCGTACCAACGGACTTGTGTCCATGGAAAACATGCCGCTCTGGCATGAACGCGACATCAGTCATTCTTCAGTGGAAAGAGTCATTATGCCTGATTCCACCATTCTCGCTGACTACATTCTTGGCCGGATGACCGGAGTTATCAAGCGTTTGAAGATCAACGGTGACAACATGGACCGTAATCTCATGGCTTCTTACGGACTGTTTTACTCTCAGCGGGTACTGATCGCGCTGGTCGAAACTGGTCTTGAGCGTCAGAAAGCATATGAAATGGTACAGAAAGTAGCCATGCATTGCTGGGAAAACAAGGTCTTCTTCCCTGATGAAGTCCGCAAGGATGAAACCATCAATTCCCACCTTGATTCCGGTGCTCTCGATGAAGCTTTTGATATGGGCTACTACACCCGTTATGAAGATATGATCTTCAAAAGAGTATTCGGTGAATAGTTTGAAAATTCTCATTTTAAACTGATTATCACCCCCGGTGCAGTCGTTTAAGCTGCTCCGGGGGTTCTTTTTTGCAGGACTACTGTGTTTGTGCTAGAGTGATAAAAAGCAGCTTTTTAATCATTGGGAATTGTTGTAGTGATGGTGATAGAAACCGAAATTTCGCATAGTTGTCACAGCGTTGAATTTTAATTTTCTGATCACCTGTATAAGTGCATCTCTGGTTTTGGGAAGTTTTGTTAATGTTTTTTAATTTCGTCTTTTGTGCTTACGGGCGATGGAGTGACGGGCTCGGTATGATATATTTTTTGAGAGTTTTTACAGCAGTATGTATTCTGCTGACAGGACTTACCTCTACGGGATATACTCAAGGATGGAAGCCTGTAATCGAATCGACCCCGCTGATTCCTGATTATGTTCTGGCGGTGGATAAGGAATCCCAGAAACTGCATCTGCTGGTCCACAAGAGCCCTTTGCATGCTGAAGTCAGCTTTACCTGCGCTACCGGGCAGATTGCCGGAGATAAGGAAATTGAAGGGGACCTGAAGACTCCGGAAGGTGTTTATTTCATCACCGGGAAAAGAACCGGACTTAAGGATTTTGAACTTTACGGAGATATGGCTTTCCCGCTTGATTTTCCGAATCCGGTTGACCGTATAAAAGGTAAAACCGGTTACGGTATATGGATTCACGGGCGTGGCAAGAAACTTGTTCCCATGGATACCAAAGGCTGCGTGGCTCTGGTCAATTCGGACATTGATTACCTCGATCACAATATCAAGCCCGGTGCGCCTGTTGTCATCGGTGAAAATGTCGGCTGGAGTAACGGCGAAGAAGTGCAGTCCACAGAATCCGCTCAGCTGGAGAAAAAGGTCCGGAAATGGATTGCCGACTGGGAAGCACGTGATAGTGATTTCTTTGCTGCCTATGCTCCGAAACTTTTTGCCAAGTCGGAAGGGCGTCCTTTCAGAGCCTTTGAAAACAGGAAAAAAAGGATTTTTTCTCATGCCGGTTGGATTGATATCGAAATTTATAACCTGCACGCCCTGCGTGGCCCTGATTACTGGGTTACATGGTTCGACCAGTATTATCGTTCGGGCAGACTCTCCTCTTCCTCTGCAAAGCGACTGTACTGGCAGAAAGTGAACGGCGTATGGAAAATTGTCGGCCGAGAATACGGTCCGGCTATCCGATCTCTAAGGAATAGGTATCTGGAAACAAAGCTGGCGGGTGTGAAAGATTTTCTTGCTGAATGGAAGAAGTGCTGGCTTTCCGCTGATATTGATAAGTACCTCTCTCTGTATGCTTCCCAAGCGAGACAGGGACGCATAAAAGGAGTCTCTTCCATCAGGGAGAATAAACAATCCATTTGGAAAGAGCGCAGCCCTTCTACCCTTGATCTTGGTAAACCGACCCTGCATGAGAACCCACAGGGGCTGGAGGTCGTTTTCAGACAGAAATACTCCGATTCCTCTGGGTACAGTGATAAGGGATTGAAGACACTTATTCTCCGCCCTGAGCAGGATGGTTGGCTGATTGTAGATGAACAATGGAGAAAGCTTTAATGGGTAATACCAAGTATAATGTT
This sequence comes from Maridesulfovibrio sp., assembly GCF_963676065.1. Taxonomy (NCBI): domain Bacteria; kingdom Pseudomonadati; phylum Thermodesulfobacteriota; class Desulfovibrionia; order Desulfovibrionales; family Desulfovibrionaceae; genus Maridesulfovibrio; species Maridesulfovibrio sp. Next base: position 1,496,408 of record NZ_OY780933.1, read on the forward strand.
CTATTTATGCGCGATGACGACAGCGTCAAGCGCTACCGCCTCAGTCCCTTTTGGCTGCGGGTCCTTCTGTGGATTGTCATCCTGCTGGCGATTTGTGCCGGTGCTGGGGCTTGGGCCGGATACACGTTCTGGACTGAGAACATGCATCTTAAACAGGATAAAATTGAGCTTCAGAAAAATTTGAGTGACGCTTCTGTACAGTTGGAGCGGCTTGAAAATGTTAATAAGATTCTAGATTCATACGACCCTAATGAACTGCAGTCTCTTCTGGCCGCGGTACCTGTAGAAGAAAAAAAGGTTGAATCCACTCCTGCGGTGAATCTGGATAAACTTCTCTTCTATAAAAATCTGATGCGGGCCGGGGTTGAAAATGTGAAGCTGCGTAAGTCCGGCGGCAGACTGGCTCTGAGTTTCGACCTGAATAATCTGCAGACAGCTTCTGCCTTGAGCGGGTTGGCTAAAATCGCGCTTATTAAGAACGATGGCAAAAGTGTTGAGATCAAGGCAAATCACAATGATATGTCTTTCCATATCCAGAGGTTTAAAGTGGTCAGGACCCGTTTCAGCGTGCCTTCAGGCTCGGAGCTTGATGATCTGTACGGAGTAAGGTTGATGATCACTACAAACAAGGGTGAGTTGATTTTCAGTGAAGTATATCCTTTATCGCGCTTTCTTAATTAGTTTCTTTGTCCTTTGTCTTGCCCTTCCTGCGAAGGCGCAACAGGTGAGGAATTATACCTTTTTTGAAGGTACACAATACCCCCTTCGGGTTACCTGGGTGTTCGGCGATGAGCCCGGCCCGGTGATCATGGTGCAGGGAGGTATACAGGGTGATGAGCTTTCCGGTTTTTTTACTGCCCAGCTTCTGACCCGCTGCAAAGTGCGTAAAGGAAGTCTGATCATAGTTCCACGGGCCAACGAGCCTTCTATTTTAAGACGCGCCCGCCAGATCAATGTTGATCTTAATCGCCGTTTCGACAAGGAATACAACAGCTTTTACGAAGATCGCCTCGCCAGAGCTATTCGTTTTTTAATTTCCGGTGCCGAGGGCTTTATCCACCTTCATGAAGGCAGCGGTTTTTACAATCCCAAGTATGTGAGCAATCTGCGCAATCCTAAGCGCTATGGGCAGTCTTTGATTATTGATGCCGCAGTGTACAAAGATATCCGGCTTGCGGATATGTGTGAGCGTGCAATCAAAAAACTCAACAGCAAAATAAGCAATAAATCATATTGGTTTACTCTTTTTAATACCAAAACTTTCGCTAAAGCCACCAAGTATCCCGAGATGCTTAAATCCCTGACCTGCTACGCCCTGCATGAGCGGGGAATTCCGGCTATGGCCGTTGAAGTCAGCAAGGATATTTTGGATCTTGGCTGGAAGGTTCGTCAGCAATTGCAGGCCACGGTTTACCTATTGCGGGAATTCGGAATCGAGCTGGATGTCCCTGAATTTTCATTTCCCAAAAATCAAAAAGGGCAGGATTTTGAGATTCTGGTCAACGGCAAACCGTTGCGGGGAAACAGTATTGAGCTGGTTCGCGGAGCACCTGTTTCCACCTCCGGTAAGGCAGTGGTTGATTCAGGTCTTGAACCGGCAGTGGCTGTTTTCGCGAGCGACCGGCCCAACCTTAATCTGCTCACCGCGCCGCGCATGGCTTTGTCGCAGTTCCCGGCCCTTGAGGTTCGCATTGACGGCAGCAGGCAGGCTAAGGCCCGTGTCCGCTGGAAAGGCAGCCGGTCTGACTTATCGGAAGTGAACGGACCTGTCTTTCTCTGCTGGCTGAATGGCCAGCCCCGGTTTATCAGAGCAGGGGGAACCCTGCCGGCAGTTGAAGGTGACCAGATTATTCTCGAAGGAATCCTCGGCAGCAGCAGTGAAGAAATATTGAATCTTAAAGGATTCGTAGCTTCAGTGACAGTTAATAGCGGTCAGGATGTGGGTTACGAGATAATAGCCGATCCTTCCAATTTTATGGAGAAATATAAGCTTGATTCTCAGGACGGTCTTGCCCGGTACAGAGTTGTTCGTGAAACACCCGGTAAAAAACGTTCAGAATTTTATTTGTCCATTGTGCCCCGCAGTATTAAGGCTCTTGAGTTGCAGGACGAAGCCGGCAACCCTGATCTGGTTAACTGGAAGAATGGAGAAAGAGTACCGCTCCGGCCTGATACTTACGTGTTGGAAGATGTTTGGAGTAACGGGAACCGTTGCAAAATTCAGCCTTTTGTTGATAATATCCCGGTAGCATGGGGCGAAACATTTGATGTGCAGTCCGGCAGAAAAACGGTTTTGACCATGCGTCACTCTACTACTTTTGTCCCAGTGGGGCAGATGGTTCTAGAGGGAACTGATTATCTTAAGAACCGGCAGGATCAGTAGAAAGTTCAGGCCGGAAGGGAGTCCGCGAATGAGGCCTGAGTTTGAAACGTGTTTTGTAAATCTGCCTTTGCGCTATATTTATAATTCCCCGCATTATCTTGACTTTTTCATAGAAAATGCAATCCAGCCCGAGCTTGGACTGGATTGCCTCGGGGATGAGTGTTTGAGCATGGACTGGTTGATCTCAGTCAGGGACCGTATCCGCGAAGCCGGGTTGGGGTGTACTGTGCATCTGCCTTTTCTCGATCTCAAGCCGAGTAGTTTGAATCCGGCCATCCGCACCGCATCTATTGATACACTTCTTTCCGCTTTTGAACTCGCAAATTTTTTTGGCCCGAAGCGCATGGTCATGCATCCTTCCTTCACTTCATGGCTTGAACCGCCACTCTTTGAACGCTCCTATGCCAATTGTGTGGAAGGTATTTTGCGGCTGAGCAACTCATGGCCGGATCATCCACCGCTTTGCATAGAGAATACCTATGAATTTACTCCCGATGTAATTGCCCGGCTGGTTGCCGATCTTAATCGTGAGAACATAGGTATCTGCTTTGATCTTGGGCATTGGTTTTCTTTTTCCAAAGGCGCGGAGAATGACGACTTTGATGTCTGGTTTGATGCTTTTGCTCCCCACATCAAGCACATGCACCTGCATGATAATCACGGCAGCAAAGATGAGCATCTCGCCCTTGGGCAGGGAAGTATGAACTGGGAGCACATTGTTTCCCGCATCGCTGAACTGGACCCGCTGCCGACCTTCACCCTTGAGCCTCACAATGTGGATGACTTCACTTTGACCTATGCCTATTTCAGAGAGCACGTGGCTGCAAAATTATTCTAGACCGATTCTTCCGGCTCAGTTTTAATCAAGACCTACTTCCGGAGCGATACTAGTTACGGCCTCAATAGAAAGGGTGAAAAAATCTCCCAGTTCAAGTCCGACTTTGTCACATTCTTTGATAATTTCGCGGTCCACGCTGGCGGCGAAGGCCTTGGCTTTCATCTTTTTCTTAAGGCTTTTGGGCTTCATGCCGTTCATTTTTTCCGGGCGCATGAGCGCGTTGGCGTGGATAAGTCCGGTTACGGTCTCTCCGCAACGCAGGGCGAAATCGAAATCTGACTGCGGGGGTACACCGGTCATTTCACCGTTATGGGCGCGAATGGCCTGAATTGCTTCTTTCGGCAGTTTTCCTTCAAGCATTTCAGCGGCGATCAGGCCGTGCTTTTCAGGAGTTTCAGCGGTCTGGCTGTAATCAAGATCGTGCAGCAGACCGGTCATGGACCAGAGCTGTACATCCTGTCCCAGTTTTTCTGCCAGTGCTCCAAGTACGGCTTCGGATTCGAGGGAGTGCTGGATCAGGTTTTCTTCCGTTACATTTTCTTTGAGCAGTTCAAGTGCTTCATCTCTTGAGATCATTTTGAAATCCTTTTTTTAGGGAATTATAAAAAATAGCGTGCTGCGGCAACCAAACCCATGCCGATAGCCACTGTGCCGAAGAAATTGCGGGTGAACATAGCTACGGCAAAGGTCGGCAGTGCCACCCATAAATAAATGTTGCTGAAGCTAAGATCAATAGTTCCTTCTGGAGCGAGCAATGAGGGGGCCAGCAGGGCGGAAAGGACCGCCGTGGGCACGTAGGAAAGCCATTTAACCACGATGGGTGGCAGGTCGCGTGAACTAAGGGCCATTGCCGGAAGCATGCGCGGGATATAAGTAACCGCCATCATACCGAAAAGTGTATAAAGTATTGTCTGCTGGTCCATTATTTATTCCCCCATTTTAATGCCGCGCCAAGGGTCGCCCCGATCAGGGTGGCGATGATTACATTCCACTGCCCGGCCCCGGTCAAAGTCAATGCGGTTGACAAAAGCCCGGTAATTATTCCGACAACGACGTGGCTCTTATCCTTGATCTGAAAGATCAGCAGGGCAATGAACATTGCCGGCAGTGCGTAATCGAGACCCATTGGCTTTACGTCGCTTATGAGCGTGCTTGAGAAAATGCCCAGAACGGTTCCGCCAACCCAAGCAAGTTGCGCGATTGAATTGATCAGAAAAGTCTCGCCCTTGTGCATGTCGCCGTTGGCAAATCTGGTGGAATGTACGGCAAAACTTTCGTCCGTAAGCTGGAAAGTGAATCCGGCCAGTTCCATTTTGCTCCATTTTTTAAGATACGGGGAAAGAGCCGCGGACATGAGCATATGTCGCAGGTTGACGATGAAGGTGGTGAGAATCACCGTAAGGGAAGATGCGCCGGACGCGATAAGGCTAACCGCGATAAATTGAGCTGACCCCGCAAAGACTATCAGCGACATGAGCACGGTGTTATCTATGGAAAGACCAGATTTACGGGCCAGCACCCCGTAGGCGAAGCCCACAGGCAGATAGCCCAGTACGATGGGCAGAGCCTGTTTGAATGCCGCTGCCAGCGAATCTTTTGGTTTTATTTTTTGGGAATTCATGACCGATTCCACGGTTACCTCCGGCGTAATTAAATTTCAACAACAGATTTTTGATTTACTTGTCAGTCTACATAAAATCTGACATCAGTACAGATACAGATTTTATAAATATAGACCATAACAGATGGCGAGAATGAGGGTAGAGTATATGAATCTGGACAGTTCAGACAGTCAGTACAGATACAAAAAAGTGGAGCAGGAACTTTCAAAACATATTGAAGCCGGGGATCTTGTGCCCGGTGATAAGCTACCGTCCCTGCGTCAGATGAGCAAAACCCTCAAAGTCTCCATTTCAACTGTTTCCCACGCTTACGAAGAGCTTGAAAAACGCGGTCTGATCGAGTCTCGGCCCCGCTCCGGATACTACGTGCGCAGTGAATTTAGAACTATTCCCACCCCGCAGATTACGACCATCCAGAAGCTTGAACCACATCTGGTTACCAAGAACAAGCTGATTCGGACCGCCCTTGAAACAGTGGGGAATAAAAACCTGCTTCCGTTGGGTGTGGTTTGTCCAAATGCAGAGCTGCTGCCGACCCGGCAACTGAGCAAGATCATGACCAGTGTTATCCGGGATAATCCCTATGATACCGCCAGCTATGAAATGATACCCGGCAACCTCGACCTGCGCAGGCAGATAGCATTCCGTTCAGTGGATTGCGGGTCGAACGTTACCGCCGGTGAATTGGTCATTACTACCGGAGCCATGGAGGCCTTGTATATTTCCCTTCGCACTCTGACCCGCCCCGGTGATCTGGTACTTATCCAGTCGCCGTCCTATTACTGCTTTCTACAATTGGTGGAAAATCTGGGACTGCGGGCAATTGAAATCCCTTCCTGCCCGGACAAGGGCATAAACCCGGACCGGGTTGCTGAAATTGTCCGTACTTTTGACATCAAGGCTTGTATCTTCTCTCCTAATTTCAATAATCCAGACGGTAGCCTGACTTCTAATGACCGCAAACGCAAGATTGTTAAAATCCTAGCGGACCACAAGGTGCCGCTGGTAGAGGATGATGTCTACGGGGAGATCTATTTCGGTGATTCCCGGCCCCGCACCTTCAAATCTTATGACCGATCCGGCGGGGTGCTGCTTTGTTCATCTTTCTCAAAGACCATTGCCCCCGGATACCGGGTCGGCTGGTTGGCACCGGGCCGATATCTGGAAAAGGCCCTCGAGATCAAAGCCACGACCAATGTTTCCTGTGTAGCCGTCACTCAGATGGCCATCGCCCGTTACCTGCGCGAAACTCTTTATGACCGTCATCTTAAGAAGCTGCGTGCGGCCATGAAGGACCAGATGCAGAAGATGCGTGCAGAGATTGGGCTCGCTTTCCCTGAAGGCTCCAAGGTAACCAGTCCTAAGGGCGGCTCGGTTCTTTGGGTGGAGCTGCCTGAAGGAAAAGACGGGGTTGAACTTTTTTTCAAGGCCCGTGAAGAAGGTATCGGAATAGTGCCCGGAACAGTTTTTTCTCCGCAGGATGTTTTTTCAAACTACATCCGCCTTTCCAGCGGAGCACTCTGGAGTGCTGAGATTCAGGCCGGAGTACGCCGTTTAGGAGAGCTGGCAGCGCAATGATTATTGCCGGGATCAGCGGTACTCCAGCTTAATCTTGTCGTGAAAACGGTCAGTCGTTTCTCATTAAGCTGTCGCCGATGTTTCTTCGATGATTTTTTCTACCATATCGGCGGCGTCATCTATTGATGCTTCGGGGTCTGCTTCTATCAGGGCTATTTGAAGGTTGATTTCACGTTGCAGGGTGATGTTTTCAGGGTCGAAATATAGTTTCCAGACCGGCACAGCCTTTTTCCCCGCACCGGCGCGGCATAACACCAGCCCAAGGTAAAGATAGGAGAAATTATCCTTGCCGAGTATACGGATAGCCCTTTCAAATTCCACTTTGGCCTGAATGTATTTCTCGATCTTGTACAGGCAGTGACCGTATCTCTTGCGGGCATCAGCGTTTTGCGGTTCTGTTTTTATGAATTCACAGTACTTGGCTGCGGCTTCTTCATAACGGCCGTTTTCGTATGCCACATTGGCTTCGGCGAGAGTATCGAGATTCAGCTCTTTGGCGGCAATGGGCTTGGCCGCACTTTGCGGCTGCTCCCGATCTTCTTTTTTCCTGAATCCGCCGAACAGGAATCCTCTTCTGGAAAGTTTTTGGGCCTTCTTTTTACCGGACATTTTTTCCTCCGCATTGAAAAATTGCTGGAGTGTAACGATAAACGCTGTGAACGCCAAGCTTATTCAGGTCCTATGGACATATGCCCCCAGCCGGGATAAAATAGGGCAATTCTATAAAATATGAGGTAGTCATGAAAAAATTATTGATGCTTCTGGTTTTTTGCCTCCTCTGTGTTTCCTGTACCCGTGCTTATAGCTACACAACTCCATTTGATACCGGAGGTAAGGTTTATAAACTGGCATTGTTGCCTTGGCATACAACGACCATGAATTTTGATTTTAAGTACCGCTGGCGCATGACCCAGTCTTTGCTGAACGCCTGTAAAGAGGCCGGAGCCTTTGAATTGAAATGGTCTACGTATGCAGTGAACGGCGGTGATGTTGAGATTTTGAATAATATTCGCAAATCCGGCTTGTGGGAACGTCGCAAGTATGGAAATTATTATCCGGTTGTTTCCGAAGTCCGGTCCGCTCTCACGGGAGTGGATGCTGATCTGGCCTTGCTCTACGATATATCTGCGGATAATGCCATGAGGGACGATGCTTCCATGGCTGATTCCCGCAGTGATTTTATTCGGCTTTTCCTTGTGGATGTGAAGACCGGGAAGGTAATTGTCGAGTTCGTACGTACCGACTTCATGCACAACGGGGCCACCGTAGATATAAAATTGGTCAACCTGCGTGCTTTCAGCAAATGGCTTTTGAATAAGTAGTCTGATCTCAAAGGAGTTTTATTGTGTTTAAAAGATTATTTTTTCCGGTGGTTCTTTGTCTTACGCTTCTTTCCGCTTCATTGGCTTTTGCCGGTGAGATGAACATCAAAGGCTGGGAAAAAGGCAGTGAATATGACAATCTTTACGATAACACCGACCGTGATGTTTTTAAGGGAACACTGGTTGATATTGAAAATATCACGCCTATGGACGGTATGGCTGAAGGAATCGCAGTTCTTGTGAAAGACAAGGAAGACGGCGAGGAAGTGCTGGTGCATCTCGGCCCCAAGGACTTTGTTGAACCGCGTATCAAGGATTTACGTCCCGGCGTGCGGGTAAAAGTCTACGGCGTGCTGATTGAACTCAATGGCGAGTATGAATATATGGCTGCCAAGCTCAAGGCAGGTGAGGAGCGTAAATACAAGTTTCGCCTGACCAAGGACGGTACCCCTTTCTGGTCCCTTTCTCCTGAAGCATTGAAAAAAGAAGAATCCGGTATGTAATATATGTGCCTCCGTCAGCAGGGAATAGATTCTTTTTGGTAAGTTTCTCAGATTCTTGCAGATTTGTCGGGGGCATTCTTTTTTAAAAAAGCGCTAAGCGCATCAAAGTAAATCCTTTTATGAATTCCAAAAATATATCCCGTATCTCGTCTGAACTGAGTATTCCCGATAAAAGCGTAAAGGCGGTGGCCGCTCTTCTTGATGAAGGAGCTACCATTCCTTTTATTTCACGTTACCGTAAAGAGGCGACCGGCAGCCTTGATGAGGTGGCGGTAGCTGCTATCAGTGATCTTTTTGAAAAACTTAAAGAGCTGGATAAACGCCGCGAGACAGTACTGAAATCCATTGATGAGCAAGGCAAGCTTGATGACGACCTGCGTAGAAAGATAGAATCAGCAGAAAATATGCGTCAGCTTGAGGATTTGTATCTGCCATACAAGCCTAAACGTAAAACAAAAGGACAGGCTGCGGTCCAGAAAGGATTGGAGCCGCTGGCTTATAAAATTTTTGCCCAGAAATGTGATCCCGAGCAGGAAGCACAGGCTTTTGTTGTGCCGGCAAAAGGCGTGGAGTCCGTGGACGAAGCTTTAGCCGGGGCACGGGATATTATCGCTGAAAAGATTGCTGAGAACACAGTCACCCGCAGTGCGATACGTTCTTTGTTTGAACGCAGGGCGGTGATTGAATCCAAACCGACCAAAGCCGCGCTGGCCGAAGAGAACGAGGACAAAGCATCCAAGTTCAGGGATTGGTTTGATTGGCGTGAATCTGCGAAAAAAGCGGCCGGGCATCGCATTCTGGCCTTGTTTCGCGGGGAGCGGGATAAGTTTTTGAAAGTTACCATCCGTCCAGAAGAGTCAGAAGGACTGGATATTCTGCACCGTAAGCTGGTCCGCTCCCGCTCGGCAGTTTCCAAGCAGGTGGAAATGGCGGCAACGGACAGTTACAAGAGGCTGCTGGCTCCGCAGATGGAGACAGAGTTGCGCGGGGTGCTGCTGGAAAAGGCCGAGACTGAGGCGATCAATATATTCGCCGCCAACCTGCGTGAAATTCTGCTTTCACCTCCTCTTGGTGGTAAGCGGGTACTGGCCCTTGATCCGGGATTCCGCACCGGCGCCAAACTGGTCTGCCTTGATGCGCAGGGAACCCTGCTGCATAACGAAACCATCTATCCCGTGACATCAGAGGGTAAAAAGAAAGAAGCCGCGCGGATAGTTACCTCGCTGGTCAAAAAATATGACATTGAAGCCGTCGCAATCGGTAACGGTACCGCCGGACGGGAAACCGAGCAGTTTGTAAAAGAACTGGGCCTTCCTCAATCCATTCAGGTGATCATGGTTAATGAATCCGGGGCCTCGGTTTATTCCGCGTCTGAAATAGCGCGTGAGGAATTTCCGGACTATGACATTACCGTTCGCGGGGCTGTTTCCATCGGACGCAGGCTCATGGACCCACTGGCTGAACTGGTCAAGATTGATCCCAAGTCCATCGGCGTGGGGCAGTATCAGCATGATGTGGACCAGAAAGGGCTGGCGGAAAGTCTGGGCCGGGTTGTGGAATCCTGCGTTAATCTGGTCGGCGTTGAGTTGAACACGGCCAGTGCAAGGTTATTGCAGTCTGTTTCAGGACTGGGACCGGTGCTGGCATCCAATGTAATTAAATTTCGTGACGAGAACGGACCTTTCGGCTCGCGTCGGGATTTGCTCAAAGTCCCCCGGCTTGGTCCTAAGGCTTTTGAGCAGTGTGCTGGGTTTCTGCGAATTCGCGGGGCTAAAAATCCACTGGACGGAACAGCCGTACACCCGGAGCGTTACAAGGCCGTGGCCGGAATAGCCAAAGATCTCGGGGCGGACGTGAGTGAACTGATCAAGTCCGCTGAGCTGCGGTCCAGGGTGAGGCTGGAAGATTATGTTTCAGATGATCTGGGGCTGCCCACTCTTAAAGATATCATGAAGGAACTGGAAAAGCCGGGTCGAGATCCGCGTAAACAGTTCGAGGCCGTGCAGTTCGATGATTCCGTAAAGGAAGTTTCAGACTTACAGGAAGGCATGATCCTGAACGGCATCGTGACCAATGTCACCGCTTTCGGGGCTTTTGTTGATATCGGAGTGCATCAGGACGGTCTGGTTCATATCAGCCGCATGGCAGATGAATTTGTGCGTGATCCGGCGACGGTAGTTCATCCGGGGCAGGCCCTGAAAGTAAAAGTGCTGGAGGTCGATATTCAGCGCAAAAGAATATCGCTCAGCATGCGCGGGTCTGACATGTAGGAATCTCTCCTGCGGTCAGCGCAGGTTTTATTCAGGGCGTTTTATTTAAAAAAGTGTAAACCAATTAACCCGCAATATCTCAAGAGATATTGCGGGTTTTGATTGAAAGCTGTTTTTTAAGTCCAAATGCGAAGCTGATTAAAAAAGTTTGAGATTTTTAAACCCTTTTCAAAGGGTTTAAAGCCCTCGGCAGAGCTGCCAGTGGCTAAAGTCCCGGCAGAGTGAGGTAACTCTTTTCGATCTGACGTCTCTTTCGCTTTTGGATGGTTTTGGGATGAACTCCGAAGCGGAAGCGGCGCAGTACGCATTCCTTTTCTTTGCATTCGCGTATGGCCTGACGGTCGCCGACAGTACAGGCAAGACAATGCCTGCGTATGGCTCTGATACAGGTACGCTGTGATTCTTCGGTTTTGGGTCCGCGCAATTCATAAAGAGAGCAGTCGCTGTCCTCACATTCCCTTACAAGCTGCGGGCTGCCGCCCATGCACCACAGGCAGTATGCCCGTATGGACTGATGAGGATTTCTTTTCCGTTCGCTCAATTGATTCTCCATTTTTCGCGGCTTGAATTTAATGGGGCGCAATTGTTGCCGTGGGCCGCGAAAGCCCATCTTTACGTAAATTGGGCTTAAAAATAAAGAGCCGATCTACTTTGGGATTAAGTTTTTTGCAACTCTTTTAAAGATTAAAAAAAAGGCGCATCCTGCTTTTGTGGATACGCCTTTTGCTTTTGTTGCATCTGTATTAATTACTTATCTTTTTTCTCAAAAATTATAGTGACTTCGCGTTTGCCCCAATCTTTTGCCGCCTTGGTATCGAGTCCCATATAGATGTCTATTTTATTGGTCCAGCGTTTATTCATTTTGTCTTTGATCAGATATTCACCGGAAAGACCTTCAATTTTGACCTTTGTGTCATGGGTCAGCCCCTTTGCGATCAGGTCTCGGGATACGGCGATGCATTTCATGCCCGGCTTAAGCTCATCGCCCCATGCGCCGAGAAAAGGATGGGCGGAAGTCTGATCCACATGTGAAGTGTAGGCCGTGGATGTTACTTTCATGGTTACCGCGTTATCGTCGCCAATGCAGCCTGAAAAGAGAAAGAGAGCGGCTATGATCAGTACCAGATTACATAATTTGTTCATTGTGATTCCTGTCTGTTTTACGGCTGGAATTCGCACCGTCCGTAATCGTTATTATCTTTGAAATTTGAAGCCTCGCGTAAAATTGTTCCCCTGTTGCACGAGTATTCCATATCCGTAACCTGTACCAGAAAATCAAGATCATGTGAAACGACCAGCATGGCTATATCAAGCGAATTAAGGATCTCGATCAGCCTCTTGCGCATGGTCGGGTCCAGATCATTGGTGGGTTCGTCAAGCACCAGCGCCTGCGGTTCCATGGCTAGAACCGTGGCCAGAGATACCAGCTTTTTTTCTCCACCGGAAAGACGGTAGGAAAGCCGGTCTTCGTATCCTGAAAGTCCCAGTGTGCAAAGGGTGTATGAGGCTATTTTGCGGGCTTCTTCCGGGGATTTACCCAGATTTAGCGGACCGAAAGCCACGTCTTCCAGCACGGTGGGGCAGAACAGCTGATCATCGGCCTGCTGGAAAAGCAGCCCCACGCCCTTGCGCAGTTCACGAAAATCTTCTTCGGTTTTTATTTCCCGGTTCATATAACGGATCTGCCCGGACTGCGGCTTAAGTAAACCCATTATGATATGCAGCAAGGTTGTTTTGCCGGAACCGTTGTGCCCGGTCAGTCCTATTTTTCGGCCCGGTTCAAGGGCAAAATCTACGTTTTTGAGGACTTCATTTCCGGGATAGGAAAAATTAATCCCGTGCAGGGAAAATATGGTCGAACTCATAGCAGAACCTCGATTTTATTAAACTCAAGAAAAATAAAAAGAATGATGCAGCATGTGGTGGCGGTCAGCAACAGCAGGTCTTTTCTGCCCGTGCGGTAGCTGTTCAGGGTATAAAATGTGCCTCTGAATCCTCGGCAGAGCATGGCCTGCCAGACTCTGTGCGCACGGTCCAGACTGCGTACCAGAAGCATGCCCATGAGCCATGCATAAGTGCGGTAGGTGCGTATATTTGTACCGGGGCAGAACCCGCGCATGGCGGCGGCCCTGCGCATACGGGTATACTCTGTTAGCATCACATGCACATAGCGCCAGCTGAAAAGGAGCAGGCGGCACAATTTATCCGGTAATTTCAGGGATTGCATACCCGCGCCGAGAGTCTGCACCGGCATGGTGGAGATCAGGGCGGTCATGGTGAGAACTATCCCGTTTGATTTCAAGGTTATGATCGCAGTATAGATGATTCCTTCCAGTGTGGCGGTAAAGGGGCCGATGTTGAAAACAGGTTCCCCTGGCCTGGAAAAGGGCAGGAACAGCCATAGAAAAAGAATGAAAAAATTTATGAGCAGCAATCGTTTAAGCAGGATTTTAAAATTCAGCCGGGCGAAAATTGCGAAAATCAATCCCGTCGCTAAGACGCTGCCTGCCGCCGCAAGATTTGTTACCAAGGCTCCGGTAAGTGAAAAGAAGAATGCACAGGCCAGCCTTAATCCGGGATGCATGGTGTGGATGATCGAGGTGCCGTAGGCAAACTGTTCAGTAATCTGTTCCAAAATAATCTCCTGATTTCGGCTTATCCGAGTAGCACGCATCCACATTTCATGCAATTTTAAACAACTCTTGAGCTGAGTGCGTTATGCGGATATATCCCTTTTGTCTTTAGAAAATTAACAATTCTCCGGAAGGTCCGCATGAGCAGAAATGATGAATTAAAAAAAATTGTCGCCGAGGTGGGGAAAGACCTGATCTGGCGGCCCCTTCACGACTTTGAACAAACCCGTCTTGCCGATGGCGTCGGTGAAGATATCGATGGAATAGATCCTGAATTCAAGGACCTTGATTTTTCCGGCAAGAGCGTCTGTGATCTTGGTTGTAATCTGGGCCATTTCTCATTTTATGCCAGTGAACACGGGGCAAGGGAAGTCGTCGGCTATGACATTGAACCCAAGGTTGTAAGCGGAGCTGAAAAGCTGGCTGCGCTTTATTCCGTAGACAATGTCGAGTTCAGGCTTTGCAACTTCGCTTATGACGCGCCGGAGAGGACTTTTGATCTGGGCATGCTCATAGATATCCTCGGTAAGGTGAATATTGCCAAAGGGCATATGGTCGCCATCCTTCAGGGGCTGGAAAAACGCAGTGAATCTGAAATGCTGCTTACTTTCCGTCCTGAATATTATGTGGAAAAGCATTTCGGAGTTACAATTGAAAGCTTTCTGGAATTGTACCCGCAGGCGGTTATTAAAGATGGTCTGTTCAGTCTGTTGGATTTCGCGGTGAATCTTTTCTCCGCAAAATGGGAGCTGGCTTATCTTTCCAAACCGCATCCCGAGGATGAACAGTATAAACGCACTGTTTATTTTAAGCGCAGGTAGGCTTGCCCCTTTCGCGCAAATGATTAGTTAATAATCTGCTCGGATTCTGGATTGATAATACAAGGAATTGAAATGGATAAAGAATATATAGAAATGGTTGATGTCGAATATCAGGTGGAAGAAAAAGATAAGAAAAATGTTTACGTGCCGGGCATGGCCAAAGACATGATCATAGGCGGACGTGATTCCGGAAATGTTTTTCTATTTTGTCTTAATGATGAATTGCGCAAATCCATCGCAGCACAGGTGGCCGAAAAGCTGGAACGGGAATTTGTTGTTGTCAGCCGCAGCGACGGTAACCCGGTTCTGGAGAAGCTTGCCGCCGGTGACAATCAGATAATCAGCCTGCCGCGGGGAGCCGCAAAATCAGCAAAAATCCGCGAACTGCTCAAAAGCAACGGCAAAGTCATATTCATAATGTGCGACTTTACGGCTCTGTTGGCCGCTTCCGACGGTTCCGAAGATGCGCGTGAGCAGATTTCACTCATGCTTAACCGTTTTGAACCCAGCTTCATGGAAGCGGCTCACCACATTGTGCGGTCCGATCAGAGTGAAGAAGAAATCCTGCAGGATGTTCTGGATAAAATAGCCATATAAGCGGGGCAACTCCCGATAGGGAGAAGCCCCTTTGAAATTGCTACCAGCGTAAAGATAAGCAGGTTAACCCGCCATCCATTTTGCGGAATTCAGACATATTGATAAAATCCGGTGTAAAACCGTTTTTATCAAGCAGCTCCGCTGTACGGGGGAACCCTTCGGGGGCGAGCAGGCTGTTGCCGAGATAGAGGCAGTTGGCGCTGTATTCTTCACCTTCGGGAACGATGAGCTTTTTGAATCCTGAGAATTCTTCACGCTTGGCAAAACGGGCGCTCATGAGCAGCGTTTCCTGATCAAGAGCGGAGACTTCTGTCTTCAGGTGCGGCATGCCGTTAGTAAATGGCACTGGTACTGTTTTGTAGCCGAATTCTGCTGCTGCCGCGGTAAACTGTTCACATCCTTCAGCATTGGTGCGGCTGTCGATGCCTACATAAAATGTTTTACCCATGAGCAGAACATCGCCGCCCTCCATTAAACCATTACCTTCCATACGGATTATCCGGTCGGTTTCGGCTGCGAGGGCAGCTTCTATCTCGTCCACTTCACCACGCCGGGACTTTGCTCCGGGGCAGGTCAGGAAGGCTGCTGTGCCGTTTTCGTGCGGGATCATGACTGCGGTATCTTCCACGAATACTGAATCCGGGAATTTCTCTACCGGAGGCAGCACAGTCACTTTGATCCCGGCCTGAGTGAAATATTCAATGTAATTTTTGTGCTGAGCAGCAGTAAGTTCCATATCCGGACAGCCCAGACCGGCTTCGGTCAACCCTTGCCCAAGGGATTGCGCCGGTGTTCTGACTATTATTTTACTGAACATTTTTTTAGTCCTTTACTGAATTATGGAGTCTTTCTTTTTCTGCTCTTCGGCAATGAGTGTCAGTTTAGAGCGGATATAAGCGCTGGCAATGTTGCCTGCTTCATCGTTCTGGGTGGGCGCAAAGGCGGAGATGTCTTCGGCGACTTGCTTTTCCATGCGTTCCGATTCCATGAACATGATATAGACCAGCACAAGCGCGGAATCGTTGTCGGGAGTACCGCTGCATAGTTCCTCGATCTGGTCGCGGGGAACGGTTTCCATCAGCCGGTCAACAAACATGCCTGCCCATTTATCATACAGATCGGTGATGGGCGGGATCATGGATTTGATGTTGCGGACCGCGCCTTCGTCGATATTGGGCATGGTCATGGCTATAAATTCGCCTAATGCATCCTGCCTTGCTTCTTCGTCGGCAGTGCATTTATCCATTATGATTTTATAGATATATTTTTTGATTTCCGCTTCTTGCATTTAAAATCCCCTATGCTGAAAATTTCTGTAGAAAAGTTGCTGCTTGATTACTAGAAAGAGGGGACGCAGGCAACATCTGCGGTTTCCTAAACTTGATTAGGCTCGGGCTTTGGTGGTACTCAATTGCCTTTGTCGATAAATTCCTATGCGAAATATAAATAACAGGCAGTTAATTTCAGGAGAGAACCGGTAAATGGTTAGTGATAAGAAAGTTGTGATGGTTATGCCCGCTTATAATGCGGCAACCACTTTGAAGAAGACTCTGGATGAATTGCCTGCAGGAGTGGTGGACGAAATTCTGCTGGTCGACGACTGCAGCCGTGATGATACTGTTTCGCAAGCAGAGCAGTTGGGCCTCAAAACCATTGTTCACGGCTGTAATACCGGGTACGGCGGAAATCAGAAAACCTGCTACCGGACCGCTCTTGAAATGGGCGCGGATGTGGTGGTTATGGTTCATCCTGATTATCAGTACACACCGTTGATTATCTCAGCTATGGTTTCGCCCATCGCCAACGGGGTGTTTGACTGCATGCTCGGCTCAAGGATTCTGGGAACCGGTGCGCGTAAAGGCGGCATGCCGCTCTACAAATATATTTCCAACCGGGTGCTGACATGGTTCCAAAATTTGATGGTTGGCTATCATCTTTCTGAATACCACACCGGATACCGGGCTTTTTCCCGTGAATTGCTGGAAGTAATTCCTTTTGATGATAACAGCGATGATTTTGTTTTTGATAACCAGATGCTCTGTCAGATTATATATTCCGGGTATGATATCGGGGAAGTGACCTGCCCCACCCGCTATATGGATGACTCTTCTTCCATCAGCTTTGCCCGTTCGGTTAAATATGGACTGGGAGTACTGCGCTGTTCCAGCGAGACATTGGGACATCGACTGGGCTGGATTAAAAGTGATTTTCTGAAAAACGTACCCAAAAGAAAACAGGCTGTTTGATCATGAGTGCTGCGAAGGCTGGTAATGAAATGAAGAAAGCGTTGATCGCGGCGGCGATACTGTCCGTGCTGGTGCTTATAATTTATGGACAGTGCGGAGGTTTCGAGCTGGTTACTTACGATGACACCAGCTATGTAACCAACAACCAGCGTGTCATGCAGGGGATTTCAGCAGAGAATATCGGCTGGGCTTTCAGCTCGTTCCAGCTTTCAAACTACCATCCGCTGACAGTTGTTTCCCATATGCTCGATACCACCCTGTTCGGTGATTCCGCTGGGGCGCGCCATCTGGTTAATGTTTTTCTGCATATCTGCAATGTGCTGCTGCTTTTCTTTTTTCTGCTCAAAGCGACAGCAAAACAGGATAAAGACGGATTAATCCCATCTTTTTTTGTGGCCGCACTTTTTGCCGTGCATCCGGTTCATGTGGAGTCTGTCGCATGGGTTGCAGAGCGCAAGGACGTGCTTTCCACCTTTTTCTGGCTCAGTGCCATGCACAGCTGGCTTGGCTTTGCTAAAGAAAAAAAAGCGGCATCCTACGGGCTTACTTTTTTCTTTACCGGTCTCGGAATTTTGGTCAAACCCATGGTGGTTACTCTGCCTGCCGCTCTGGTACTGCTGGATATCTGGCCGTTGAACCGAGTTGATTTTTCCAAAAAATTACTGGCGCAACTGGGTAAACTTATTGCTGAGAAGCTGCCCTTATTTGCCCTTTCCGTGTTGTCCTGTGTTTTGACTGTAATGGCGCAGCAGGGCGGGGGAGCCATGCAAAGCGTGCAATCCTTCCCCTTGAGCCTACGTATCTCCAATGCTCTTGTTTCATGGGTGGCCTATCTTGGGGAGCTTGTCGCACCGATCAATCTCGCTGTCTTTTATCCTTATCCGCATGATATCCCGCTCTGGAAGCCGCTGCTTGCCGCTTTGTTACTGCTTGCCGTTTCAATTGCTGTAGTCCGGTTTTTCAAGAAATTTCCCCTCGGTGCGGTGGGCTGGTTCTGGTATCTGGGAACCCTCGTGCCGGTGATAGGACTGGTGCAGGTGGGTGATCAGTCCATGGCGGACCGGTATGCCTATATCCCCTTTATGGGGATTTATATGGTCCTGGCTTTCGGAGCAGCCCGTCTGGTACGTGAGGGGCGTGTGCCCGGAAAGGCCGTCACCGTATTGGGCTCAATTCTGGTAGCGGTGCTGCTGACTGTGGCCTACACCCAAGCCGGGTATTGGAAAGATAGTAAAGCCCTCTACACCCGCGCGCTGGCAGTTACCGAAAACAATCATCATATGCATTACAATTACGGCAACCTGCTGGAACGGGAAAAGGATCTCACCGAGGCTGCAAAGCAGTTCAAGGCCGCGATCGAGGCAGATCCTTCCCACTATAAAGCCATGAGCAGCCTTGCCGCCATTCTCAGCCGCAAGGGCGATCTCTACTCCGCCCTAGACCTCTATCGGCGTTCTTTACAGATAAAACCTGATTACGCCACAGCTTTGGGTAACCGGGGAATTGTTTATATGAAGCAGGGTAAATTTGAAGCGGCACTTGCCGATATTAAAAGAGCACAGCAGCTGGAGCCGAAGCAGGTTAACCACATGATTAACATGGGACTGCTTTATTACATGCGTGGTGATAACCGACAGGCCAAAGAATGGTTGCGCAGAGCTCTACAGATTGATCCTGATAACAAAATCGCACGCAAAAATCTGGTTTTGATTCCCTAATCTGTTTATTGGTATTCGGGGTAAAAAATGGAAATTTTTCATAACTTTCTTCCTCTTTTTAAAGTTCTATTCGTATTTATCTGCATGCTGGCCGGTATCAGGCTCAAACTCGGAGTGGGACCGTCTATTCTGCTCGGGGGAGGAGTTCTGGCTCTTCTAACTTCCATGGGCGTCCCGGAGGTTATCGAAGTCGGAATTCAGGCTCTGCTGGATGAGCAGACAATTTTTCTGGCTTTGATAGTGGCTTTGATCATGATTCTGTCCGGCCTGCTGGAGCGAACAGGGCAGGCAGGAAGAATAATGGAGTCACTGTCCGGATATCTCAGAAGCCCCCGCTTACGGCTTGTGTTCTTTCCGGCACTTATCGGTCTGCTGCCCATGCCCGGCGGGGCCATCTTTTCCGCGCCAATGATTCAGGAAGCCGCAGAAGGACTCGATGTGAGCGGTCGTGACAAGGTGGTCATAAATTACTGGTTTCGGCATGTATGGGAGCTTTCATGGCCTCTTTACCCGGGCATGATACTCGCTGCCTCTTTGTGCGGAATGGGTATCTTTAAGTATCTCAGCTATACTTTTCCGGGCACGCTTGCCTGTATAGGACTCGGATATTTTTTCTATCTGCGGCCTTCGGTGCTGCCTTTGCGCGAAACCGTTGGTGAGTCCGGTTTTTCCGCGAATAAGCGTGATTTCAAAAAAGTGATTAAGGAAGGACTGCCGCTTATTGTAGCCATTGTAGGCGCATTCTTTTTTGAAACACTGCTTAGTTTAATTTTCACGGGAGTTCCTTTTGAGATCGGGATTGTTCTGGCTTTGCTGGGAGCTATTTTTTGCTCCATGTTCGCTAATGTCGGTTCAATGCAGATTATCCGGAATGTGCTTTTTGAAAAACGGTTCCTGAACATGATTTTCATGATTCTTTGTGTTTTTGTGTTCAAGGATATTCTTGGCTCAAGTGGTGTGGTGAGCGAACTGTCCCGTGTGGCAGGAGGCGAGGCCGCACTTATTGCCGCGGCCATGTTTATACCCTTTCTGGTCGGTTTTATCGCCGGGATTACCATGGCCTTTGTCGGTGCTGCTATGCCGCTGGTGGTTGGACTTGTACAGGCTGCCGGACTGCAGGATCAACTTCCGGCATGGGCTGTGCTCTGTATGTTCTGCGGCTTTTCCGGAATAATGGCCTCACCTCTTCATATCTGTTTTTTACTGACCTGCGAGTATTTCAAGGTGGATATGGTGGTGGCGTGGAAAAAGGTTGTCATTCCCAGTTTGATGCTTATGTTGCTCGGAGTGGCGTACTTTCTTGTTTTATTGTAGATGAAAATCCCCGTTGAGGGTAAGATAAAAAATCGGAGGAATTAAATATGTCCAATCCCATGGTACTGATGGAAACACCTGAAGGTGAAGTCCTGATTGAACTTTTTGAAAAAGAAGCCCCCAAAACAGTAGAAAATTTTCTGCGCTACGTTGATGAAGGTTTTTATGAAGGAACTCTTTTTCACCGTGTTATCAATAACTTCATGATTCAGGGCGGCGGTTTCGACTTCTCCATGAAAGAGAAAGATACTTTTGAGCCGGTTGAGAATGAAGCTGACAACGGCCTTAAGAATGAAGTAGGAACTCTGGCCATGGCCCGTACTATGGACCCACACTCCGCAACTTCACAGTTTTTTATTAATGTGAAGGATAACGGTTTTCTTAATCACAGCGGCAAAAATCCTCAGGGTTGGGGCTACTGCGTATTCGGTAAAGTCATCGACGGCATGGAAGCTGTTGAAAAAATTAAGAAAGTAAAGACCGGTTCTTACGGACCCATGGATGATGTTCCGGTTGATCCTATCAGCATTATTTCCATGAAGCGTTTTGAAGATTAAAGATTTTTTGCTGTTATTATGTCTTTTAAGGTGCCGGAAAGTTTAACTTTTCGGCACTTTTTTTTGGGTCATGGCTCAGGATGCAACTTTTAGAATAACAGTTTTAAATATATTGTTTTTTTGCTATGTCTTTATGCAAGTGGTCGAATTAGTAATTGCAGGGTAAAAATGATCAGGGGTAACCATTGGATAATTCTGAATTAACCATCCTCGTTATTGATGATGAAGATTTTGTAAGGGAAACAATCAGCGACTATCTCAGCGATTCCGGGTTTAATACCATTGATGCCCGTGACGGAGAGGAAGGGATTGAGATTTTTAAGCGGGAAAATCCCGATGCGATTTTGGTAGATCTTAATATGCCCAAGGTTGACGGGTTCGGGGTTATTGAGCAGGTAACCAGCGACAGTCCCGATACCCCTATAATTGTTGTTTCCGGTGCCGGGCTCATTCAGGACGCCATCAAAGCGGTCCGTCTTGGTGCTTGGGACTTCGTTACCAAGCCCATTGTTGATCTTAGCATTCTGGAGCATGTCCTCGGCCAGGGGCTTGAGCGGGCCGGCTTGATTAAAGAAAACCGCCGCTACAAGGAACATCTTGAAGCCGAGGTGGAAAAAAGGACCAGAGCTCTGCGCCATGAGGTTAAAGTCAGGCGCGAGGCTCAGGATGCTCTGATGGCTATACAGGACGAGGTGATTGAAACTCAGAAGGAAGTCATCCTCACTCTTGGCGAAGTGGTCGAAACACGTTCCAATGAAACTGCAAACCATGTGCGCAGAGTGGCCGAATTCTCTTACATACTGGCCCGCCGTTACGGATTGTCCGAAGAGGAATCAGAGCTGTTGCGTCTCGCATCACCCATGCATGATGTCGGCAAGATAGGTATCCCGGACACCGTTTTAAACAAGCCCGGCAAGCTGACTCCTGAAGAATTTGATCTGATCAAGACCCACACAACAATCGGGCATGATATTTTAAAGCATTCCGAGCGCCCTATTTTCAAGGCCGCGGCAATAGTTGCTTATGAGCACCATGAATGGTGGAATGGAAAAGGCTACCCCCGCGGTCTTTCCGGTGAAGAAATAAATGTTTACGGGCGGATAATAGGTATTGTTGACGTCTTTGACGCTCTGTGCAGTGACCGGATTTATAAGAAGGCATGGCCCCTTGAAAAAATTAGGGATTATTTTGCAGAGAGTAAGGGTAAACAGTTCGATCCGCATCTGACCGATTTGTTTTTTGCTAATATGGATGAAATTCTTGAATTACGGCGAACTTTTCCCGACGGTTAGCCCTACGGTCATTTATTCTTAAGTTTATCCACCAGCAAAGGGGCAGGATGTTTTTTATTGCGGGCAAGGCGCAACGCTTCCTTGCGGCATTTGTTGGTGCACACACCGCAGCCCATGCATTTTCTGGGATTGATGCGCATACGCTTGTCGCGTAGATTCATGGCTCCAAACGGGCAATATTCCATACACTGACCGCAACCGATACATTTATTCGGGTCCACCACGGCAATGTAGCCGGCCGGAATCAGTTTAGGACCTTTGCCATGTTCGCTTCCCACAGTGGCGCAGCAGTCCTGACAGCAGTTGCAGATGGCGTAGAACTTTCCGGATTCGCATTCCTTGAAATAAATATAATGCACATGACCTTTCGCATTTTTTGTTTCCAAAATTCTTATAGCTTCTTCTTCATTTATGCGTCTGGATTTGCCCAGATTGTCATTGATTGCGCGGGAAGCATAAGGTTCGCCTGCGCAGATGCATACTTCCGCCATGGAAGAGGACGTCTTTTCCGATGTCGGGCAGAGAGATTCAAAAAGCACAATGCAGTTTCTATCGCCGCACACCGGATTTCCCGGCGCGGGTTCATCGCTGATCACCATTGCTTTAAGCAGTTTGATCGCTTCTTTTGTAGGTATGAGTTTGCCGTGTAACTTTTCGGCAACATCATCTTCAAAATTCAGCCTTTTTTTCATGATACTCCCTCTTATAGACATAATTACCAGAGCCGTAAAAAATAGTACAGTTTTTCCAGAAGCAACTTCACAATTCACTATGCTTATGTCTATGCTGGTCCCGAACCTGATAACATATTTATTGAGGGATTGAACAGGAGTTGCGAGTGGAAATAAGAGTGCGCAGACACGGGGATACTGTAGTTGTCAGTATGGGCGGAAGAGTGGATGCCTATGGCGCCGGGGAACTGGACAGGGCCTTGAAAAATGTCCTCGACGATGAAAAACTGGCTTGTATGGCTTTTGATATGGCTGATGTCCGTTATCTGAGCAGTGCCGGGATCCGATCCATTGTGCGGACTATGAAAATCCTGCGCAGCCGTAACGGGGCACTGGCTATCTGCGCTCTCTGCTTATATTGCCGCAACGTGCTTGATACAGCCGGAATGACTGGTTCACTGAATATTTTTCCCACCCGCAGTGAAGCCATGGGCTTTTTGCAGTCCGTGCACTGGGAGCGGCAGGCTCTTGAAAACTGGGATAGTATGGAAACAGCTGATTCACCCATCGGACGGTTCCGTTTTGTTCCCGGCGAAAACTCACCGGCAGACCTGAAAGTGATCGGATCTGTTGCCGATATATATCATTCCCGAATTGATGAATCCCGCATCTTTTCGCGTGGTTTTTCACAGACTGAGTATTCAATAGGTGTGGGAGGACTCGGCGAAGTTCCTGAAGATTATATGAAAGTGCTCGGCTCCATGATCACAATCGGAGGAACCATGGGGTGGCTGCCTACAGACGGGCATGACCTTGCTGATTTTTTGGTTCCGCGAAACGATACCGGGTCGGTGCTGATCCGTACTCCTTTTAATCTGACGCTTTCCGGTGCTTTCAATGAATACATAATGTTTGATTCCAGTGAGAAGGACGGCACTACGCTGGACCGCCTTTACCGTGGATTATTTTTGCTTTCCAGACGTCGCCGCCGGGATTTTAAAGGCGTGCTTGGTGTTGCCGCATGGATGCAGACAAGCGAGCTGCTGGCCGGAACCATGATGCGCTCTCCGGTACGCGAGTTTGCCCCGGAAAACAAAAGGGTGATCACCGATCCCTCCAACAGCGGGGAATGGTTCAAGCGCGATGTCTTACCCCGGCACCGGGATGTGAGCTGCCTGACCTGCGGGGTCGGGGTGGATCTTTCCTGTGATCTTTCGGTTTATGACCAGTCCGGTCTTTATGCCGCTTTTTATATTGATCCGGCTACGGCCGGGGATAGGGGCCATATCCTGAACAATCACGGGGCAGTTTTTGAGCAGGTACATATGCCGGAAAAAATGGTCTGCCTTGATAAAATGATTCAGGAAGTATCGTCTAAAGCTGAATTTAAGGATATGCGTAAATTGCGCGACAACACCCGCGTTACCCGTGCTTTTCTGGGAGTAAGCTATATTCAGAAATTGGTCCGGGACAGTGCGGGGTGGCGGGGAACGGAAATGCCGGTCAACCGGAACATAGCGGAAAAACGATATCGCGAAGAAGCTGAGTTTCCGCTTGTGCCTGAAAAACGTGAAGCTGAGTTGAGCAAATTTCAGAGATTTCTTGAAGCCCAGCAGGCCAAACTGGGAAAACAGCACAATTAAGCCTCTGTTTCTATAGATTACGGTTGCCTGATGTTTTATGTTGCGGGTAAAGAGGGCCTTGAAGATTAAATGCATAATGTTATGAATTTTTAGGAGGATATATGCGGTTGTATTTTGTGATTTGCCTGCTGGGCATGCTTCTCTTTCCGGCGCATGGTTTTGCCGGGGATAAGATAATCCGGGTAGGGGTGCTCTACAATCTGACCGGTAATATGGCCGCCATTGATCGGCCCGGACTTCTCGGTATGGAAATGGCCAAGGAGATTATCAATTCCGGCGGGGGGATTCTGGGCCGCAAATTGAGTCTTGTTATTTCAGACTGCCGTTCCGATCTTGATTCCGCCGCAATGGCTTCCGAAGCGCTGGCCGGGCAGAAGAATATGGTGGCGGTGATCGGCCTGAACGATACTGATTACGTAATGGCCGCGGCCCCCGCTGTCACGGCAAAAGATATCATCTTTATCACAGCCGGAGCTACCATGCAGAACCTGCCTTACATGTATGGTAAATATTTTTTTATGACTGCCTTCGGGGATAACATGCAGGCCCGCGCCGTTGCAAAGTTTGCCAAGCGCAGGCTCAATACTTCCAGCTGTTTTGTGGGTACGGATATCTCCAACGAGTTCACTAAGGTCCTTGCCAAGTATTTCAAGCGTCGTTACCGCAAATATGGAGGAACCATCGCAGATGAAGTCTGGTATAATTCCGGTGCTGCGAAATATCCCCTGCCGAAAGGTAGTGAAGATAAAACCGACTTGATTTTTATGTCTTCCGTTCCGCCCGATGCCCCCAAGTATATAACCGAGGTTCGCAAAGCCGGCTTTGATCAGCCTATTGTTTCCGGAGACGGTTTTGACACACCGGGACTGCATGATATCCCTGCTGAATATGCGCATTCCATTTATTTTGCCACCCACGTGGCTTATGATAATCCGGCACCCATGGTGCAGGAATTTGTGGACAGCTATGAGCATATGTTTGGTAACGGTCCGGAATCAGGATTCGCTGCTCTCGGGTATGATACGGTAATGCTGCTGGCTAACGCTATTGAAAAGGCTGGGGTGGATGATCCTGAAAAGGTGCGTGAATCCTTATCCAAAACGAAAGGATTCAAGGGCGTTACCGGAGATTTTTATTTCCCTGAGGGACTCAGGACTCCTATGAAAAGTGTGGATATTGTCAAATATGAGAACGGCACCTTTTCTTTTGTGGAACAGGTCAGCCCTAATTAAATATCATTTCAGCAAACGATATGGAGCAGTAAATGGAATTCAGCATAGTTAGAGAACAGGCCTCCGCATGGTCTGCGGATGCGGTTATTTTTTTTGCTTTCAAAGATGCGGACGAACATCTTTCCGGTTTTTCTTCATGGATGGCTACGGAAGCGGATTGGGTTGCCGGATCTCCTGCTCTAGGTGATTTCTCCGCTGAACTGGGCAGTTCTTCCGTCATTTACGGAAGTAGATCGTCCGTACAGCGGGTACTTGTTGTCGGGCTTGGTGAGGAAAAAGATTTCGGCGTGGAGCAATTTTTTCAGGCTGTAAGTTCAGCCCTGCGCAAATGTCGGGAGCTTAAATTTCGTACCGTAGGGGTGCCTTTAATTGCTTTTGAAGGCATCGCCCTTGAAGAGAAGCTGGTTCACTTCGTAGTCGCGGCTATTGAGGGACTGTATTCCTTTAATGAATTTAAATCCAAAAAGGATGACCTGAAAGAACTGCCGGAGACAGTACGTTTTTTGACCGAAGAAGAACCTCCAGCTTATCTTGAAGAAATGATTCTCAGGGGACAGGCAGTGGGACTGGGAATGGGGTACGCCCGCGATCTGGTCAATTTGCCGCCCAATGTTGCCACTCCTGTTTATCTTGCTGAAGAGGCCAAAAAACTTGCCAAGCAGTACGGGTTCAAATTCAAGGCCATGAAGCGCAAGGAGATCATCGATAAGGGCATGGGCGCTTATGCTTCTGTTTTTCGCGGCTCCAGTGATGAGCCCCGGATGATCACGCTTGAATATTGCCCTAAAGACCGTGAAGGGCAAAAACCGTTGGTTCTGGTAGGTAAGGGAGTTACCTTTGATACCGGGGGTATTTCCCTTAAACCCACCGGATTCATCGAAGATATGAAGTGCGATATGGCCGGGGCTGCTGCCATTTTCGGTTTTTTCCGGGCCATCGGTGAAATCAAACCTGATCTGCCTGTTGTGGGCATTCTGCCTTGTGCCGATAATATGCCGGATGCCTCTTCCACCCGTCCGGGAGAGGTGGTCACTTCATTTTCCGGCAAGACAATTGAGATTTTAAATACTGATGCCGAGGGACGTCTGCTGCTCTGCGATGCGCTTGCCTATTCCGCGCAGTTTGAACCGGCGGCGATTATCGACCTAGCCACCCTTACCGGGGGATGCATTGTTGCTTTCGGATGGGATGTGGCCGCGGTGATGGATAATTCCGCCTTTATGCAGAATCTGGTTGTTGAATCGGGTATGAGCGTAGGCGAAAGGTTCTGGCCTATGCCGCTCTGGGATATTTATAAGGAGGAGCTAAAGAGTGAAGTTGCCGATCTTAAAAATATCGGCTCCCGTGAAGGCATGACCATCCATGCCGGTATGTTCCTCAAAGAGTTTGTGCCCGAGAACACTCCATGGGCGCATCTGGATATCGCCGGACCGGCATGGCGTAAGAAAAAGACTCCGGCAGGATCAGCCGGGGGAACCGGGTTCGGAGTGCGTACGCTGGTGGAAATAGCGGAGCGCATCGATCTGGAAGATATGTAAGTTAAAACAAAAGGCCCGGTAAACCGGGCCTTTTCCATTTATACGCTTTCTTCTGTAAATATTTTTTTAATCTCATCGCGGGAGCATCCCGATCCCAGCAGCAGCTGCAGGAGCAGGGTCGCTTTCAATGCTGAGAGGGCGCCGGCGATGATGACCCCTTTCTGTTTAAGATTGGCGGCTCCTCCGGGGTAGGCGTAGATGGGCCAGACCCCGCCTTCAACACAGCGGGTACAGAGCACTACAGGGATTCCGGATTCTATGCATTTTTCAATTCCGGGGACAATTCCGGGAGGGGTATTTCCGGCTCCGAAACCTTCCAGCACGATTCCTTTCGCACCATTCTCAAGTAGACTTTCCAATATGGATGAATTCATGCCTGGATGGCAGCCCACCAGATGAACTTTATCTTCCATGGCTGTGACAGGAAAAGACAGGCGCGGTCTGCGGCCTGATTTTGCACGGGTCAGGATTACCGATTCACCGGCGATAAAACCGAGGCGTCCTGTATTCTGACCGATGAAGGGGTCAACATTCAGGGAGCTGGATTTGATGGCATTCTTGGCCGTGAAAAGTTTGTCGGCCATCTGAATGATGACATCGGTTCCCTGCGGCGGAGGCAGGAGGCAGGTGCGGACGGCGTCCACAAGGTTGCGTATGCCGTCATACCCGGCTTCATTGAAATAGCGCATCGATCCGGTAAGGATGACCGGTTTGGGTGAGCGCACGGTCAGGTCCAGCACGTATGCTGTTTCGGCCATGAGGTCTGTTCCGTGCAGGATTACCGTACCCAATACCTCTTCTTCGCTGAGAAAAGTTTCCACATCATTAGCCAGCTTTAGCATCCTTTCCGGGCACATGTGCGGGCTGGGAATATCCGACCAGAGGACGGGCCTGATTTTTATATCATGTCCGTCGGGGGTTACTTCATTAAGAAGTTTGGTGAAATTGTCATCCGGGACCACTCCTCCGGCTTCAGCATTTTCGCTCATGCCGATGGTTCCGCCTGTGAAGATGAGGACGATTTCGCCTGAAATATTATTTGAAGCCATCTTGTACTCCGTAAAAAAAGTATTGATGCATCAGGTAACGCAGGAAGCCTTGAATGGCAATATTTACGTGCTGGGAGTTGAGCGTCTTAATTCATAAAAAAATTCTATGTTCATATATGCAGTCTATGGTATAATAAGAAATGTTCTCGGTCTTATTGCGTTTGAGGTGCTTCAAGAGTGTTGCTTTTTTGAAGGATGAATCATGGAGAGTCTTCAGTTTATTGCTCAGGGTTACCCCGGTATAGTCGTTGGCGTTGATAAAAACAGGCAAGTTGTTTTTGTGGGCGGTGAAAAGGCTTCGGCTCTTACCGGGCAACTGACTGTCGGGGAATATCTGGACACTTCCACTTCCGGTTCTCTGCTGAAGGGGCTGGACGGATATGTGAAGAAGATAATGGAAACGTCCCCCAGTCCCGTGGAAAACCTTGAGTTGGAATCACCTGTTGAGGTTATTATCTGGCGAGGGGTATATGATGACGGTTTCGGGCTGATTGTTCTAAAGGGGGATATCCATTCACGGAGCTCCTATTCTCCAGTGACGGAAATGGAGTGTGAAAAAGAAAAAATTCTATCAACGTTGCTCGGAAATATTCCGGGAATGGCTTACCGCTGCCGTAATGATGTGAATTGGACCATGTATTTTGCCAGTGAAGGCTGCTTTGAGCTGACCGGATACCATCCTGAATCGCTGATTGAAAACCGTGATATCTCCTATGCCGATCTTATTTTGCCCCAATATCAGGCGCATGTCTGGGAGTGTGTTCAGGAGGCGGTGCAGGATCGTGAACCATTTGAAATCATTTATAAGATCAGGACCGCTTCGGGAGAGGAAAAGTGGGTCTGGGAAAAGGGCGTGGATACCCGCAGCGAAGACGGAGTAATTCTAGAAGGATTTGTCACTGATGTGACCCCACTCATGGAAGCTGAGCAGGCCTTGCATCAAAGTGAGGAGCGTTACCGGCTGATGGCGGAAAAGACCGGCCAAATGGTATATGATTTGTCTATCGATAGCGGTAAAATAGTATGGTCCGGGGCCGTTCATGAAATTACCGGTTATGAGGATCATGAATTTCAATCCGTGGACCTCAAAGGATGGGAAGCCAAAATTCATCTTGATGACAGGGATGAAGTGCTCGGTGAATTGAATGACTGTATTCGTGAAGGACGCCCCTTTGTCTCTGTATACAGATTCAAGCGTAAAAACGGCAGTTATCTTTACGTTGAGGATGAGGGAAGCTTTTTAAAAAACAGCAGTGGAGTTCCGATCCGTATGGTTGGGGTTCTGCGTGACTATTCCCATAAGATGAAGATTCAGGAATTGATGATACAGACTGAGAAAATGACCACTGTAGCCAGCATTTCCGCGGGAATGGCGCATGAAATAAATAATCCTCTTGGAATAATAACTCAGTCGGCCCAGAATATTGAACGCAGGCTTTCACTTGATCTTCCCGGAAACATTGAGGTTGCCTGTAAAGTCGGAGTCCCCCTTGAAGCGGTGCGCAGCTATCTTGGTGAACGTAAAATTCTGAGCATGGTGGAGGATATCAAAGAGGCCGGTGCCCGTGCCGCAAAAGTGATTCTGAATATGTTAAATTTCACAAGCAAATCAGGAGGTAAAAAAAGTTACTGTTCTGTACCTGATATTGTCGAACGGATCATTGAAATTGCGGACAAGGATTTTTGCCACGAAGAAGGATGTGATTTCCGCAAGATCAATTTTGTGAAGGAATTTGAAGAGGGGTTGCCCCATGTGTTTTGCTTTCCGAGTGAGTTGGAGCAGGTGCTGCTGAATCTTGTGCGCAATTCAACACAGTCCGTGATTGATGCCGGAGTGGAGGGAAGCTCTCCGGAAATAGTGATCCGGTCTTTCAGTGACAATGCCTACCTGACCATAGAAGTGGAGGATAACGGACCGGGAATGGACAGATATACCCGCAAAAAGGCCTTTGAACCTTTTTTCAGTACTAGACCGGAAGGTGGCGGGGGATTAGGATTGTCCGTGGCTTACTTTATAATTACCCGCAATCACGGTGGCATGATAAGGATTGATTCCGAGCCGGGGAAAGGTACTAAATTTACAATTCAGCTGCCTCGCGGGGCTGTTTCGGAGATATTCTCCCAAGGGTTGGTTTAGCTGCCCGGGAACTGTAGCCAAAGGGAAGTTGGCAGAAAAGGGAAAAGCCGGGGAGAGTCAATGCAGTGACTTTCCCCGGCTGATTTATTGCAGTAAGTGGTCCGATTTATTTCTGACCTTTGGCCTTGAGCTGCTTGCCGCGACTCATGTGGCGCTTGGCTGCGGAAAGCTCAGCTTTACGCAGACGGATGGATTCAGGAGTGACTTCAATTAATTCATCGTCCCTGATGAAGTGCATGGCCCGTTCCAGAGTCATGGGGCGGATGGGAGTCAGGATAACCGCTTCATCCTTACCGGATGCACGCATGTTACTGAGCTTCTTTTCTTTGGAGGGGTTGATATTAATATCATTGTCCCTGTTGTGCTCACCGACGATCATTCCTTCATAGATGGGATCGCCCGGTTCGATGAAGAGTTCACCACGCGGTTCGAGGTTGAAAATTGCGTATGCAACGCCTTTACCTGCGCGGTCGGCAACAAGAGAGCCGGTGTAACGGGAGGGGAAATCTCCACGGTATGTTTCGTAACCTGCGAAAAGTGAGTTCATGATACCGGTACCTTTGGTGTCGGTAAGGAATTCATCGCGGTAACCGATGAGAGCGCGGGAAGGTGCGGAAAATTCAATACGCACGCGGCCCTTGCCGTTGTTGACAAGGTTGGTCATTTTACCTTTGCGGGTGGAGAGCTTTTCAGTCACCACGCCGAGGAAAGCTTCTTCGCAGTCAATAAAAACCTGTTCCATAGGTTCAAGCTTCTGACCATCTTCATGCTTGAAGATAACTTCAGGACGGCCGACAGAAAGCTCGAATCCTTCGCGACGCATGGTTTCGATGAGGATCGCAAGCTGAAATTCGCCGCGTCCTTTAACGATGAAGCTGTCTTTCTCATCGCTTTCTTCGACTTTTACCGCCACGTTGAGCAGAGTTTCCTTGTGCAGTCTTTCGCGTATCTTGGAAGACTGTACCAGCTTACCTTCAAGACCGGCCATGGGCGAGGTGTTGATGGTAAAACGCATGGATACTGTCGGTTCGTCAACGGTGATACGAGGAAGAGCCTTAGGAGCTTCTTTAGTACAGATAGTGTCACCGATAGTGATATCTTCAATTCCGGAAACAACAACAATATCGCCGGGATTTGCTATATCGGTTTCCACAAATGAAAGACCGTCATAGGTCTGAATTTTGGTCAGGCGCAGGGATACGTGCTCTCCTGCTTCATTGATACAGACCAGAGGTTCATTTTGTTTTGCGGAACCGTGGATTACCTTACCGATGGCGAGGCGTCCGAGGTAATCGGAGTAACCGAGGTCGGATACCAGCATCTGGAAAGGTTCTGTTGCATTATATGAAGGACCGGGAACCTTTTCGACAACCAGATCCATAAGGGGGTGCAGGTTTTCACCTTTTTCTTCAAGTGTTTTTTGTGCAATACCGTCGCGTCCGATGGCGTAGAGCAGAGGAAATTCGAGTTGTTCTTCTGTGGCGTCAAGGTCGATGAAGAGGTCGTATACTTCATCAAGTACCTCGTCGGGACGGGCATCGGCGCGGTCGATTTTGTTGACTACAACGATAATTTTGAGACCGGCTTCAAGTGCTTTTTTGAGTACGAACCGGGTCTGGGGAAGGGGGCCTTCAGAAGCGTCTACAAGCAGGATTGCACCATCTGCCATGGACAGGGAGCGTTCCACTTCACCGCCGAAGTCGGCGTGACCGGGAGTATCAATGATATTAATCTTGATTCCTTTCCAGTCCACAGCGCAGTTTTTAGCGGCAATGGTGATGCCGCGTTCGCGTTCAAGGTCCATGCTGTCCATGAGGCGGTCATCGACTTCCTGGCCTTCACGGAATAAACCGCTTTGCTTGAACATACCATCAACCAATGTGGTTTTACCATGGTCAACGTGTGCTATGATAGCTATATTTCTGATTTTTTCGTTTTGGGTGAGTGTTGTCACGGATTCCTCCGGTGCCGGATATTTGCCAAAGAAAATCCCCTGCATGGGGGACGCAGTATAAAAAGGCAAAATTCTCAACGGCTGGTTAAAGTAGAGATAAGGAGACGTTAGTTAGGGTATATTACTGCGACTGGCAAGGGAAAAGATAGGGTAAAAGGTGACATTCCGGAGAATATTTTTCTGTTGCGTCCCTAAGGATCTTTTTTTAAAGGGCTTCCCCAACCAGTTGCAGCCCGATATGAATTACTTTATGTAGGGTGCATAAATTTAAGGAGCGCTTATGCCTGAGAAAGATTTAAGAGTGGAACTTTTGTCCATGACCCCTAATGCCCTTGAGCTGCTTTATGCCTCATTTCGTCAGTGTTACCATGCCGGCTTTGTTGCCGATATGTGGCCCCGGCTCCTTAGTGGAGAAATTGAAAAGGATAAACAGGCAGCATTTGTTTCCAAGATTATGGAGTCTGGTCACAACAGTCCCATCGAGCATGTCAGCTTCACCTTTGCCATTGAGGGGATTTCCCGGGCCTGTTCCCATCAGGTTGTGCGCCACCGGGTAGCTTCCTATTCTCAGCAGAGCCAGCGCTATGTTACGGAGAACGATATGGACTATATCATTCCTCCCGCTATAGCTAAGATTCCTGAAGCCCGTAAACGCTTTGAAGAGTTTATGGATGAGGTTGGCAGTGCTTATAAAGATCTGCGTGAAATTCTGGTAAATGCCGGGCGAGAAGCCAAAGCCAATGAGGATGCACGCTTTGTACTTCCTCAGGCTGCAGAGACCAAAATTGTAATCACGATGAATTGCCGCTCATTAATGCATTTTTTCAATCTTCGCTGCTGCCAGCGGGCTCAGTGGGAAGTTCGTAAGATGGCTGATAAAATGCTTAAAATCTGTAAGGAAGAATTTCCGGCTATTTTCAGCAATGGCGGTGCAAGTTGTGAGCAGCTCGGATATTGTCCTGAGGTTGAGCGATTCGCTTGCGGTCGTTACCCCACGCTCAGCCAGTTGGCTGCGAAAGAGTGAAGCCCTACATTATATAAGGAAACTACGCAGAACTAATTTTTAAGTGATATTTTTTTTAGTTTTCTTTAATGGTATTAGATTTAAGCTCGTCCTTTTTAAGGTCGGGCTTTTTTTTTGACTAGTATTAGCCTGAAATAGGCTGAAATAGGCTGAAACAGAAAATTAGCCCTCAATTAGGGCCTGTTGTATGAATCCTGACATATATATGAAGCTATATCGATGCTTTTTCGGTTTTACGGGGTGCCCAGCGGCTAGTTTCAGTTTCCATAAAAGGTGTTTTTTTCTTTTTACGGTATTGTTGTTTTGATGTTATATATAGTTATATTAGTTGTAATTTTACTTTTTGATGCTCAGAATGAAACTATTGATTGATTATTCGATCAACAACAGCAGGTAATGGGCATTACCCTGTTGGTAATTGCGATAGCTGTGAACCCTTTGTTTCTGGGTGATGAAGAGTGTCAAGAATTAATATATACAATTAAAACAAGTGCTTAAATATTGTTCTAAAGTTGAGTGTGGCTCAGCCCTTTGTATTACTGGTTTTTCAGAGTATGTTGCCAAAAAAATGATTTGATAAAAAAAAGATGTTTTTTGAGTTATTTCTAAAAAAATATAATAAAACAATATGTTGTGCGCAAAATTTTGTAAAAATTAATGAAAGTAACTAATAAAAATAATGATCAGGATAAAAACTACAAATGAGAGAAATAGAGTAATTTTATGAAAAACGAAGATTATATAAAAATTGCCTGTGGAAAAAGTTTTCCACACCTGTTTATAAAAAATTATTAAAAACTGCTTAAGCTTGATTTTACGGTGTCCAGCTCGGTTTTTGCCTTCTGAACCATGTTTGCACGCATAACATGAAAGTGCTTAATAAACAGTATGTTAGGCTGTAGAAAACAAATGGGGAAACATTGCGTGCCCGTAGCTTTATCAAGAGTTGATCGACTTACTTAATCTGACTTAGTTAACTCCACATGATGAGAGACAGCTGGAATAAAATTTTAAAATTTCTTGAGAAGGGTCTGAACCCCGGTCTGTACAAAGTATGGATCAAACCCCTCAAAGCCGAGGTCAGCGCAAATACAATTAAATTGTATGCGCCAAATGACTTTGTGGCAGCCTGGGTCAGGGATCGTCTCATGGACAACATTAAAGAAGCAGGCGAGCAGGTTCTCGGTACCAGCCCCAAGGTGGAGATTGGGGTTAGAAAAACCGTGAGAAAGCCCGCTGCAACGGCTACCATAGCCAAGCCTGCTGTAGCACGTCCGGTTCAGACAAGCATGGGACTGCCCATGATGTCTTCAGCCGTGGTTAATACTCGTATTCCCCGTTGGCGCTTTTCTTTTGATGATTTCGTAATCGGTGAGTCCAACAGACTCGCTTGTGCTGCGTCCAGAAGTCTCTGTGACAACTCCCTGCCCGGTGATCAGCTTTTCCTTAGCTCCTCACCCGGTCTCGGAAAAACCCATCTGCTGCATTCGATAGGCAAAAATCTTTGTGCTTCAAGCAACAAGAAGCATATATCCATTGCCTGTCTTACAGCGGAAGAGTTTGCCAACAGAATGGTTCTGGCGCTGAAAGCGGGAGAGATTTCCCGTTTTAAATCCGAGTTCAGGGACAATGTGGATTGTCTGCTGCTTGAAGATATTCACTTCTTTCAGGGTAAGCAGAAAATGCAGGATGAAATTCTGGAAACACTGAAGAGTCTGCAACTGCGTGGCTCCAAGGTTGTTATGACCAGCTCTTTCCTGCCCCGCGAGTTGGAAAAAATTGATCAGCAGTTGGTTTCCCGTTTTAGTTCGGGACTGCTGGCCCTTATTTCCACCCCGGATTTCGAGACCAGAAAACGAATCGTTGAAAGCAAGGCCATACGCTTGGGAACTCAGGTTCCGGATTCCATATCAGAGCTTCTTGCGGATCGTATTACCACTGATGTCAGACAGCTGGAAAGCTGCCTGCAGAACCTAGTGCTCAAGGCAAGACTTTTAAACCGTGACGTTTCACAGGAACTGGCATGGCAGGTGTTGGAGAATTATTCCATCGCCAAAGCCGCGCCCAACTATGATTCCATTGTGGATCATATTTGCCGTTCCTACGAACTCACACCTGAACAGTTGCGTTCAAAAAGCCGTAAAAGGCAGATCGTGCTGGCCAGAAATACCGCTTTCTTCCTCGCCCGCAAACATACCGAACTGTCCCTCAAGGATATCGGTACCAGACTGGGCCGCAGACATTCCACAGTAATCAAAGGCATTACCAATATAGAACGTGAAATTTCCCTGCAGACACCTCTCGGGAGGCAGTTACAGGATACAATTGAACGCCTTACACCTTAAACGGTTTTTTCGGGCAACTGGATTAATTTATACCCCTTAGAGGGTGTTTTTTCTGTTGTTCGTCATGGTTTTGTTTTTTCTCCCGAGAAGAGTGACAGCCTTTGGCTGTTTGCTCTTTTTCGGGTTTGGGGATACTCATAGCAACCGGTTTGTATCTGTCTTTGAGCGGCCCGTTGGCCAATCAAGGGCTTAATCACAGAGGTTAGGAAATGAACTCCAATGTTTGGAACTCCATAAAGAAGAAGCTTCTTGTACGCATTAATCCCGTGCTGGTCAGGGTTTGGGTGGAACCTCTGTCAGCACGTTACGAAGATGGTATTGTACAGCTTACCGCTCCTAACGAGTTCGTTATGAAGTGGGTGCAGGATCATCTGCTTGATCGCATAAAAGATGCGGCTCAGGAAGTTCTGGAAGCAAAGGTCGGGGTTACCATTGATTTGGAAAGCGGCAAAGCGGACAGTCCTCGGGAATTTATCTCCGATGTGACTGCTTATTACGCCGTGGATGAAATCCTTGACAGCATTAACAGGCTTACATCCATAGTACGCAGTTCCTATCCTGTTGATTGCGGAGCTGAGGACTCTCCGTCCGAAGCTGAAGAATTCGCCGCTGAACTTGAAGTTCAGACCTTTGATTCTATTCTTGATGCTGTGCTGGAATCTTTTGGCGTAGCCTTTCGTGAGCTGATGATGCAGGAAAATGAGCATGCTGTGCTGGCCCGTAGGGCCCTGTATTATCTTTGTTTCCGTTATGGTATTCCCGCAGAGGAAGTGGCTTTGAACATTGACTGCACAGTTTCCGAAGTCCGTGAAGGCGCAAAAGTGCTGGAGAACGAAATTTCGGAAGCTATTGATAATGGCGAAGATCTCGATGAACTCCTCCTGAGGATCTTCCAAAAATAATAAAATTTTATAAGTAAAGTTGAAACGGCAGCCGCAAGGACTGCCGTTTTTTTTTGCTTTTTATAGTCCAGTCTTCAATACCACATCGGTAATTGGTCCGCGTGAACGTTCTCCTTTGAGTACCATATGCGCGTATTCTTTATTGTTACGCAGCTTCTTTACCACCCAGTTGAGCCCGTTGTTGCTTTCATTCAGGTAAGGATTATCCACCTGCCGTGTATCACCAAGGCAG
This sequence comes from Maridesulfovibrio sp., assembly GCF_963676065.1. NCBI lineage: Bacteria > Pseudomonadati > Thermodesulfobacteriota > Desulfovibrionia > Desulfovibrionales > Desulfovibrionaceae > Maridesulfovibrio > Maridesulfovibrio sp. Next base: position 1,532,829 of record NZ_OY780933.1, read on the forward strand.
ATGCATTTTACGCCTTCTCCCATGCGCGTGAGCAGAGAACGCACTTCAGAGCGTGACATGTTCTGCATCTCATCAATTATGACAATACAATTTTCGAGATTCATGCCCCGGATGTACGCAATCGGCAGGATTTCGAATTTTTTCTGGTTGAACCGGAATTTATCGGAATCGGTTTCCATGAATATGCGGTTGGCCGGACGCTGTTCATGCAGTTTCACGGTCAGATCGCGAACATAGCGTACGTAGGGCTGCATTTTTTCTTCAACTGTTCCGGGCAAAAATCCCATTTTGGGCCCGATTTCCCATATGGGTTTGACCAGATAGACTTTTTCATAGGAATTATCCTTTTTCTCCAGCGCCAGATATAGAGCGGAGGCAAGCGCCAGAAATGTTTTACCATACCCGGCTTCTGACTGGATGGAGACGATATTTATATCCTGATTGAGCATCAGTTCAAGGGCAAGGTTCTGGTAAATATTGCGCGGCTTCACGCCCCAGACTTCGTGGGTATACGAAATGGGCTTGTTCTCCTTGTCTCCGTAGAAAATCGCAGTTCCTTTTTCCCAGCGGAAGCTGTTTACGTAAGGTTCCTGCTCATCATCCACAAATCCGGTATACATCTGAGAATCGGAACGGAAGGGGTCGGAATCCTTGTATTCTTCGCTTTTAAGGCTGTATATCCCGGCCTTGATCTGCAAAATGCGGTCATTGGTGACCAGAATGGGGGCCTCGATATCTGCATTCATGATTTCTTTGAGAATACGGTCATCGGGGTTTAAGTCGCGAAGCTTTTCAGCAAAAGCGGGGGGAAGGATCGTGAGTTTGTCGTCTTTTAAAATCGAATGGACGGCCTGAGCCACAATATGGCCTATGCGCGGGTCTCTCTTCAGCTTATCCAGCTCAGTAATTACGGTGTAGGGAAGGTATACATTGTTTTCCTCTCCGTTGCGCAGGGCGGTGATACATTTGGGATTTTCAATAAGTACGTTAGTGTCTAAAATGAAGTTCTTCTGGCCCATAAATACTCCTCTTTTACGGTTATACAAAAGAGAAAAGGCAACCCGGATTCAGGTTGCCTTGAAATGATAATGCATCGGTAATGCCATGGTGTATGTGCGGGAATTTCCCGCTGAATTACCTCTCATGGTTTTAATGTACACAGGATGCGTGTTTTGGGAAACTTAAATTTGTCCCGGTTGGGTTAAGGTTTAGTCACATACGTTTAGAGCGCAGTTGGTGTCGGTTTATTCTTTTTACCCCTGTCCGGTACACTTTTGAGAAAACTGCTGAGGGTTTTTAGAATCTGATTACCCGGACAATGCTTTGCGGAGGCATCTCCCCGCAACCGGCGGGCAGGATGATGATGCCGTTGCTTAGGTTCATGACTTTGCGTGGCGAAAGGGATTTATCGAGCAGCGGGTCCGCTAAAATCTTTCCATTTTTTTCCGTTATTGTGCAGGGGCGAAGCTTTTCCCGGTCCTGTCCGCCTTTTAAGGCTTCGGTAAGAACTGCCGGGATGGTGGCTGAGGTAACTGCTTTGGCCTGCAACATGTTGATGACCGGATGCACGATGGTGTGGAAGGCAAGATTCACAGCTACCGGCGGGCCGGGTAGCCCGATGACAATGGAATTGTGAAGTTTGCATGCAAAGACGGATTTAGCCGGATGCATGGCCAGCCCCTTGAAAATGGGCTTTCCTTCGGCCTGCTGGATGGAATTGAACACGAAGTCGCGATTGCCGGGGCCGGTGCCTCCGGTTGTGACAATGAGTCTGCAATCGCTGTTGGTGAGTACTGCCTCGGAAATAGCTTCCGGTGAATTGGCGCAGGGCGCTATGTGGATATCGCTGATTCCATAACGGCTGCAAAGGGATTTCATGAGAATGAGGTTATCCGCCGGGATCAATCCGCATTCTGTTTGTTTTGTCGGGTCGCAGAGCTCGTTGCCTACAGCGAGTATGGCTACTTTCGGCTGCGGATTGACCGGGATTAAGCATTTGCCCGCATATGCCAGCAGGGCTGCCTCACAGGGCGTAATCACACAGCCCTTGCTGACGATGGTTTCACCTTTAAAAATATCAGAACCGGCTTTGCGGATGAATTCTCCCTCGCGGACCGGTCGGCTTATGCTGATGGTGTTCTCGTTTGCAGTTACCTGCTCGTAGGGAATGACGGCGTCCGTCCCTGCCGGGATAATTCCCCCGGTGAGAACCCGCCTGGTCTGCTCAGAACAGCTCACGTCCTGGGCCGGACATGAGGGGCGTATTTCCCCGTAAAAAGCTAATACGGTGTTGTTTTCAGGCGTGGCTCCGGCTGTGCATCTGCTGGAAACCGCGTAACCGTCCATAGCCGAGCGATCATGCTCAGGCAGTGATATTTCCGAACATATGGTTTCGGATGCCACAAGTCCTGCACAATCGGTTACTGGCACGTAAATTCCCTGTGCCTGACGTATTTTTTTGCGGATAAGCTTAAGGGCCGCGCTACGGGGAATGGTTTGCGGGTAGTCCGGCTGGTCGTTATCTTCTCCGCTCAGGTTCATATTTATACGGCTTAATTGATCCGGTGTATTTATATTGATGAAGGTTTCCAGTGCCTGATCTTTTTCTTTCAGTAGGTCTGTTTCCACTGTCCTGACCTTGACCTGCGGAAAAAAGCGAATGATCTGGAAACGGTCATTTTCCAGATTCTGCTCAATAAAGGGCAGGCATCGTTTTGAGTAAACAGCGCAAAGCGGTTCGTAGAATCCGTCCGGGTGGATGGGGATGAGTACATCGTCATCGGGCTCAATGCGGCTTAGCAGTTCGATTATCAGTTCCCGGTTAAGGAATGGTGAGTCGCAGGCCGTGACGAATACGTGATCAGTTTTAGAGTGGTAGAGAGCGGAATGTATGCCGGTCAGCGAACTGCGCGCCTCAAAAACATCACCTTCCATTCTCAGCTTCAGGTCCGGATGGTTTTCCGGGGTGCGGGTGATGATAAAAGTTTCCGCGAAAATGTCATCAAGGGCCCGTATTATCCTGCTGACCAGTTTTTCACCGGAAATTTCAAGGCAGGATTTATCTGTTTTGCCCATGCGTCGTCCTTCACCACCGGCAAGGATGGCTGCACTTATCTGCTGGTATTTCGCGTTTGATCCGGTCATGAACTTTATATCGCACAAAAGATAATTCAGTTCCATAACCTTTTTATTATGCGGAAAAAAGCTGGATATCCTGGTGGGCGTAAATTCAAAACTATTTACAACATACCCTTTGCGCCTGTACTTATTCTGTTTGAAAGCTAAGTCACTTGGCGGATGTCTTACTTGAATAATTCGATATGGAGATTTTATGTCTTGTAATAAACTTAAGATGATCTGTTTTTCACCTACCCGGACCACCCGCCGCATTCTGGATGCAATTGCCGAAGGGTTCGGTGTGGAAGATCCGGAAGTGGTTGACGTAACCCGTGAGGATAAGGTTCCCGAGACCTGCGAATGTAGTGATAATGAGCTGGTGATAATCGGCGCTCCGGTTTACGGCGGACGCATTCCCCTGACTGCGGTGGAGAGGTTTAAGGCTCTTAAATCATCGGGTGTTCCGGTTGTTTCCGTTGTTGTTTATGGGAATCGCGCCTACGAAGACGCACTGATCGAGCTTGTTGATCTGGCCGGTGAAGCCGGGTTTAAGCCTGTTGCGGGAGCTGCATTCATCGGTGAGCATTCATTCTCCACCGAGAAAACCCCCGTCGCCGTTAGCAGGCCCGATGAAGATGATTTGAGTAAGGCCCGTGAATTCGGCAAGAGTCTTGCCGCAAAATTGAAGGAAGGCGCTCTTGCCGGAACAGAGGTTGAATTTCCGGGTAACCGTCCATATAAGGACCGCTCCCCGAAAGCTTCCGCTTCTCCCGTCTCCAATGATGACTGCCAGCTCTGCGGCGCCTGTGAGAGGGTCTGTCCTACAGCGGCAATCTCTGTCGGAGCCATGGTTGAGACTGACCCTGATAAGTGTATCTTCTGCTGCGCCTGCGTTAAAGTTTGTGATTTTGATGCCCGTAAGCTGGAAGTCCCCAAATTGCTTGAAGTCTCTAAGTGGCTGGCTGATAATTTCAGCTCCCGTCGCGAACCGGAAGTATTCATATAGATTCGGAGCAGTGCTGATTATGATTAGATCAATGCGGATTTGTGTGATTATTCTTTTACTGGCTTTTTGTGTGTCCGGCTGTGCGACTGGTAAGTGGAACCGTTACGAGCTTTACATGGGACAGACTTACCATGAAGGTAAGAAAAGAATAAGTTCCAGAAGGTTTCAGAGCTTTCTTAATAAGGAAGTCACGCCTAAGTTCAGTGATGGTTACACTGTTTACGATGCTCAGGGGTTTTGGGGCGGCAAGAGCGGTTTTACCTATTCTGAAAGAAGTAAGGTGCTCATGGTTGTTTCCCCGGATAAAGATGCCGGGCAGCGCGTGGATGCTATCGCTAAAGCCTATAAGGAAGAATTTAATCAGGAGTCTGTATTGAAGATTGTCAGCCCTGTGGCCGTTGATTTCAAATAGATTGAAGCTGTATTAAGTTATCGATAATGAAAAATCCCCCGGTGCATCGGCAGCGGGGGATTTTCTTATTTTTTTGTGGCTCTATGGATCATAGCGTTAATCTCTGCATCGATTATCCGGCTGGATTTTATGAACCTGCGTTCAAGGGAACCGCTGATTATCTGGAGTGGGATGCCGCGCTTTTTGAATTCCTCTATGAATAGATTCTGCATGTATTCGCGTTCTTCAGGCATGTCACGCTGGCCGTCGTCCTGCCAGGGGATGTCAATGTCGCAGAGTAGGTAAAGAGAGGGGGCAAGCGTTTTAAACTTATCGTCAAGCCACTGCGGATATTCACCGAAATAATGGCTGGCGTATACAATTGACGAAATTATGTCCGTATCACAGATGAGCGGGCTTGAGCCCTTTGCAGCTGCTTCTGCCTCAAGGCGCAACTGTCCGCGGGCGATGGGGAGAACATCGTCTATGGTCAGGTTGCCGTTTTTGAGCGCAAAGTATTCGCGCAGATATTCAGGCACGGCTTCCGCTTTATAATGCTCGGCAAGCTTGGCGGCGAGGGTGGATTTCCCGGTGCATTCAGAGCCGGTCAGGACTACGCGGAGCATTGAGGCTCCCGGTCGATACGGTAGGATTTGAGCCAGCTGATGAAACCGAGCACAGCCATAGCGGTGTACACGATCATAAGTCCGCTGTAACCGGACCAGCCTTTTGCATAGTAGATACCGACATACATGGTGTCGGCGGTGATCCAGAGCAGCCAGTTTTCCATATACTTCCTGGCCAGCAGATATTGGGCTATGAGAGAAAGTACGGTAGTCAGGGCATCCCACCAGGGGAATGACGCCTCAAGGTAATTCTCCATCAAATATCCGGTGGGGACAAAGGTAACCAGTCCTATCAGAATAAGTCGCAAAGCCAGTTTGCGGTCCACGCGCTGAATCTTCAGCGGGCTGTTGTCTTGGCCGCCTCGCAGCCATTGATACCAGCCGTAAAAGCCGAGAATGACATAGACAAGCTGTAGAAATGCGTCTGAATATAGTTTGCCCTGAAATACAATGACCATCCAGATTCCCACGCTGACAATCCCGAAAGGCCAACAGAGCGGATTCTGACGCACGCTCAGAAAGATGTATACCAGCCCGGTGGCGATGGAAAGTTGCTCCCCGAGTCCCATTGAGCTTACGAAATTGATTATGAAGTTGATGATTTCCATATATATCCTGTGACGATATGTTTTTTGCGTTGAATAAGTTTTGCAATATTATCGATTTCAGGGATAAAGTCCATTTACGGTCCAGTTTAAAGCCTTGGTTTGATCTGTACCGGTTTTGTTTTTTATTGCTGTATATTACAGGGTACAGATTGATCTGCTATGTGGATATGAAAAAGATTGAGTCCAAGGAGGACACTATGAAAACTCTCGGAATTCTCGGCGGTATGAGCTGGGAATCAACTGTATCATATTACAAACTTCTCAATGAGGGAGTGCGCGATAAACTGGGCGGACTTCATTCCTGCCGCATGATCATGCACAGCGTTGATTTCGCACCTTTTGCGGAGCAGATGGGGCAAGACGACTGGGAAAGCGTAACCGCAGGATTGATTCAGGCCGCAAAGAGCGTTGAAGCAGGTGGATCAGATGCCCTTATCATTGCTACAAATACCATGCACAAGGCTGCGGATGAAATTCAGAGCGAGTTGAACATTCCCCTGCTGCATATGGCTGATGCCATCGCCGGGGGCGCGAAAAAGACCGGTGCTTCCAAACTTGGGCTGCTGGGTACCGCTTTTACCATGGAGCAGGACTTTCTGTCCCGCCCGCTGAAGGAAAAGTATGGTCTGGACGTGATAGTACCGGACTGCGAAGAAAGGGCGATGGTTCACCGGACAATATTTGATGAGCTTTGTTGCGGCAGAATGATGGATGCGACTAGGGCAGGATACGTAAAAATTATTGAAAAAATGGTCGAACAGGGCGCTGAAACAGTTGTACTCGGCTGTACTGAGATCGGGTTGCTTGTTAGGCCGGAAGATGTATCTGTACCATTGATTGATACGGTCCGTGCTCATGTAGATCTTGCGCTTGATTATGTTTTATGATTCCTGAAAATAATCAGTTACGGTAGGAGTTTATATGTCTGATATGGACATGAAGTTTATGGAAGAGGCCTACAAGCTCGCTAAAAAAAGTTTTGATGACGGTGGATTGCCCATCGGCGCTGTACTGGTTCGTGACGGTGAAATTATCGGGCGCGGTCATAACCAGCGGGTGCAAAAAGGTGATCCCATCGCGCATGGTGAAATGGATTGCATCCGCAACGCGGGGCGGCAGAAAACCTACAAGGATACAACAATCTACACCACATTATCGCCATGTATGATGTGCTCAGGCACTATCGTACAGTTCGGCATTTCCCGTGTAGTTATCGGTGAGAACAGGAATTTCGGCGGCAATGAAGAGTTCCTGATCTCGCGCGGTGTACAGGTGGATGTTCTGGATCATCCCAAGTGTATAGATTTGATGGAAAGGCTCAAATCCGAAAAGCCCGCCCTTTGGGCGGAAGACATCGGAGCCGCAGGAAGCTAAGGAAGGCTGGACCAAAGCCGCAGAACTGGGTGAAGCAGTTGAGTACTGGAAGCAGGTCCCCTTTCATTCTCTACGCAAAGCCGTTCCGTAATTCACGGGACGGTTTTCCATTTTTAATTATGCCGGATATTGACACGGTGTATCCGAATGAATACATTTTAAACATGAATCAGTTCGACAGCACAGATGTCTTTGATAAATGGCTTTGCAAGCTTAAAGATCATGTAGGGAAAGCCCGCATTCTTTCAAGGATTGATCAGGCTAAGTTCGGACTGTTCGGTGATTGTAAATCTGTTGGTAATAATGTTTCTGAAATGAGGATTTCAGTTGGTCCGGGCTATAGGGTTTATTTTACCAAAGTCCGTGACAGGTATTATTTTTTGCTGGCAGGCGGGGATAAATCCAGCCAGAAGAAAGATATTTCAAAAGCACATGTACTGGCTGATGAAATAAGGAACGAGGTGTAATCATGGCAAAGACAAAGCCTTTTGAAACATATGAACATCTTGATAATGAAGAAGTAATAGCTGAATATTTGAATGCAGCACTTGAATCCGGCAATCAGGATGTAATGCTTATGGCTGTGGCTAATATTGCCAAGGCTAGAGGGATGAGCCAGTTGGCTAAAGATGCCGGACTTGGCAGGGAGAGTCTGTATAAGGCTCTTAGTCCCGGTTCTCAGCCGCGATACAGCACTATTATGAAGGTTCTCGGTGCTCTTGGGGTTTCACTACGTGTTGAGCCTAAGGATAATTCTATGCAGTAGTCTCTCGGCTGGTACTGCCACCGAATCTTACGATATGTATCACACGGGACCGGGGTTGGTTCGTGCCACCGGCAAAACCAGAACGCAAAAAAGCCCTGCTTTATTTCTAAAGCAGGGCTTTTTGATTGCTGTGGAGCTTCCGAGCAGGATTGAACTGCTGACCTCGTCCTTACCAAGGACGCGCTCTACCGACTGAGCCACGGAAGCGCCTTTATATGGTGGCTTTCTTTAGCGGTAATGCCTTTGGCGGCACGCTCAACCGCGTTAGCGGGAGCTTCGTCGAAAGCCTTAGAGAACCAATTTGCAATGATCTTTATGTCAAAAGAAAGGGTCGTAGTGGTCTACGACCCTTGGGGGTATCTTTTTGACGTGGTCGGGATGAGAGGATTTGAACCTCCGACCCCTTGAACCCCATTCAAGTGCGCTCCCAGGCTGCGCTACATCCCGACGTCACGAAGAGAGGTTCTATGGAAATGTGACGGACAAGTCAACACCTTTTTTCGGAAAAATAAGATTTATTAAAAGTTCAAGTATTATAACAATTGCGAAACCTTAACTCGTATATCCCAAGAGGATGAGCTAAAGGCCGGAATCAGGCGCTCGAGACTCATTCGCGGAGCGATTCAGTCAGGGCTATCTCGGGTTTTCAGCTAGGTATGCGTTTTTGGCGGCGGCAGGTCTTTTCCGCAGCGACTGCATTTTATGGTCTTGTCCTTATTCTCAAGACCTACGACATTTTGCTGTCCGCACGCAGGACATTTGCGTTTACGTTTGAATGCCGCCATCAGCGTTGAATATATTCCCCACATTATGATAATTCCCGTGTTTAAAATTACTTGGCTCGGAGTCGGGCAGTACTAGCCCGGAAACTGCGGGCTTGGTTCCCGGCAGATTTTAATCGATAAAATCTGCCGGGGAGGGGATATGATGCTTTATTTTGATCGGGAGTGCATTAAAAACCGTACCGATTATACCATACGTTCAGTGAATAAAGCTGCGCTGTACAGGTTGTCTTAATGCCATTCGCACCGCCAACCGGCATAGCCGCCCTCTGAAAAAAGGCGGATTTTATAAACACCGGGGCTTACGGTGATATGTTCAGACATGCCGACGACAACTTCTTCCACGAGCTGATTGTCTTTGGTCAGAATTTTTACCCTGTAGCGCTGCTTTCCCTGCTTGTAAGGATCGGTGAAGCGCAGGGTGGTTCCTGATACAGTGCTAAGTTCCCATTCGCCCCGGCTGTCTGCGGTACCGGCCTTGAGGCTTCCGTGAGCCAGACGCCAACTTGCGGCCAGATTTCCGCGAATCTTTCTGGCGTAATTCATCTTGGGCCGGGGCTGCTGGGGAACATTCTGCACTGCGGGGGGCGGTACGGACTGTGAACCGCCGGAAATCTTTGTACCCCAGACCCGGTTACCGATCTGGTTTTTACCTTCAACTTTTCTGCCGTCAGCTGAAAGGGTCAGGGTATCCACCCATCTACCGTTACTCCAGATTATTTTTACCACGCCGCGTGCGGGATCAAGGCATTGCCAGCTGTTGCCGTTTCCGGGCATGCGTCCACCTGCATAGAACTGTGCTTCTGATCCGGTAAACCACTTCCACTTGCCCACTAACTGCTCACAACCGTTGCCGCTAGTTCCGTATGGGGAGTTGCCTCCTGCTGTCGCGCTGGAGGGCGGCGAAAAACGCAGGCTGTTAATGCTTTGGTAGACCAGGTTCTGGTATTGCTGTGCAAAAGATTCGGCAAATACACCGATGGCGACAACCGCCCCGCCGTTGGCGTATGTGAAAATGGCGTAGGCATGAAGTCGGTTGCCGTTATAAAATGAACTGTATTCCCGAAAGATTGCCGGGTGGTTGTCCTGCATTATATTACGGCTGTTTATCCTGTTTTGAAAATAGGCACCGCCACGATTCAGGATTCCTTTTTCCATGTGATCGGCAATGGTTTGCAGTCCGGGATTGTTTCCTGGTGCGGCATAGACTTCAATGAAGGCGTTGCGGTCCGGGGATATGACCTGTTTTTTTAGGTCGTTGGATAAACCTTGTGTGTTTTGGGTCCATGCGGTGGGTGTTTGGATCCAAAAATCATAATCACCATAAGCTGTAGCTTTATGCGTTCCGGACAGCAGAAAGACCGCTGTCAGCAGGATGTAAATGAGTAGGCATTTGTTATTTCGCATAGTGTGCCTCCGGCTAAATGAAAGTTTTCAGGCATTCTCATTATAGGCCGGATTCAGGCTTTTTTGCAATTACTAAGCGAAAATTTCAATGCCGGCTGCTTGTCGGCAAGATGGGATAAAATACAGTTGATTTAAAGAGCGTTAGTTAATATCTCCCGCAATTCCTGTTTAGTCAGCTCGATAGGATTACCTTTCATACTGCTGGCCCGCGCGGCTTTGGAGGCTAAGGAGTCGAAATCTCTTTCCTGCACACCTATTTCTCTCAGTCCGGGGATTTTCATCGCGGCGCAGACGTCTTTTACCCATTCAATACCATCCGCAGCTATGGCGGAGCTGTTTCCGGTCAGGATCTGCGCGGTTTCATCATAAGCGTTCAGTGCCGGATTTTGCGGGTCGCGATTCTTCAGGGCGCGGATATTAACTTCCATTACATAAGGCAGAAGAGCTGCACAGACCGCCCCGTGCGGAGCCTTGAATTCTCCTCCCAGAGGGGCAGCGAAACCATGGACCGCGCCTAATTTGGCGTTGGCAAGGGTGATGCCGGAAAAAAGGCTTGCCAGTGCCATGCCGGTGCGTGCTTCTGCATTCTGCCCGTCTTTGTATGCTTTAAGCAGAGACTGTGCTCCGTGTTTCAACCCTTCGCGGCAGAGTGCATCAGTCATTGGCGAAGAAAATTTTGAGACAAAAGATTCCATGAGCTGGGTCAGGGCATCCAGACCGGTGGCCGCGGTTACTTCCGGGGGAGCAGAAATGGTCAGCAGCGGATCAACAACGGCGAGATCGGCAATCATGTCAGCGGAGCGCAGGCTGACTTTTACTTTGTGCTCAGCGCAAAGAAGTACCGCGTTGGTTGTTACCTCCGAGCCGGTTCCCGATGTGGTGGGAGCGGCGATGAGCGGCAGGGGCTTTTCTTCCAGCGGCATTCCCTTGCCGACTACTTCCAGATAATCCAGCAGATCCCGTTTGTTGGGAATGAGTGCGGCTATGGCCTTTCCTGCGTCAAGAACGCTGCCGCCGCCGACAGCGACAACTACGTCGCAGCCTTTGGCGCGGGCTTCTGCCACATGGTTGGCAATCAGTTCCGTCTCCGGTTCTTGCGATATGGAAATAATATGCGGGTCCAGTCCCTTTTCTTGCAAAATTTTAATGAGCCATTGCACTCTCCGGGGGGACTTTCCGGTAACAAGGCAGACATTGTTACCCATGGCAGCTGCATGGGCGGGGATCGAGCGGGAACTGTCCGCTCCGAAGACAATTTTGGGTGCGGTGGAAAATTGAAAGTTCATGACGGAAGGATACCTCACAGATTTTGTGTCCGCAATTTGTTTATTGAGCTGTAAGTTGTAACAAAAACTATGCTGGTTTTGCTGATAATGCGCACAAACCTGTAATGAAAACGAAGTCTTCCTGTAATGTCTTTACGCAAAAATTTGAGCATAAATTCCACGTTCTGGGGAGTAAAAATTACGCATATCAGGAGTTATACAATGGAAAGACGCGATTTCTTAAAGATGGGTATTGTTGCCGGAGCCGCAGTGGCTGCTTCCGCAATGCCAGCACTGGCTGAGGCTTCTTATACTGAGTTCACCATTAAAGATTGCATGGAGCTGACACCAAAGCAGATGGCGGAGAATTCCGGCGCTGTAATGGAATCCTGGAAGTATATTCAAAAACAGGCTGCCAGCATAAGAAATCCTAAACTGCGTAAAGCAGTACAGGAAATAATCGAAAATCCTGCTCCCAGGCTTTTGAACGCCGTTGCCGGACGCAAGAAAGAAGTTTACAAAGAACTTAAAAAGAAAGGCTGGCTTGAGGGTGTATCCTATGATGCCTTTTTGCCTGAAAACGGATCTGCCAAAAATGCCAATCAGCCTTTCTACGCCGCACCGGGCAGCGGGTATACCAGCCATCACTGCTATCCCGGAGGCCTTGCTACCCATACAGCCTTAAATGTTGAAATGTCTTTGGCCCTGTACGACAATTACAAGAACATTTACGGATTCGATCTTGACCGCGATGTTGTCGTTGCCGCTCAGATTCTGCATGACCTGCATAAACCGTGGGTTTTCCAGTGGCAGAAAGACGGTTCCAGCCGCAATGAAAACAAGCTTGCCGGAACCGGTGAACATCATGTTCTCGGTTTGGCTGAGTCTATTACCCGCGGTCTCCCTGCCGAGGTCTGCGTGGCGCAAGCCTGTGCCCATAACCATCCCGGATTTTCAAAAGACGAGGAAAGTCCGGTCAGATGGCTTAAGGCCGCAGCTGTAATTGCCGATGTTGAGCCTGTGGAATATGGTCTGCTTGCCGCTGATGGCAAAACTCTTCCTTTGCAGCGCAGCATGGAAGCTTTTGTTACCCACTTAGGTGATCATGATTGGATTCTGACTGTTCCGGCAGCCAAATGGCTTATCCCGGTCATGGAAGATATTGCAGTGCAGGATTACGGTATGACCAAAGCTGAGACCAAATCAGCCAAGTTCCATGCTTTTCGTAATATTGTTTTCAGTCAGGCCACGATAATGGCTCTTTATCACCTGATGCAAAAGGATGGTAGAGAAGCTCTGCGTAAGCAGGTCCACACAATCGTAAAAGCTTAGCTGTTTGATGTATCGATAAAAAAAGAGGGTGGTTGCCGATTTTCGGCAGCCACCCTCTTTTTGTTAGATTGAAAATTCTGTTTAGCTTTCCATGTATTCGGTCAGAGCTTTACAGAGCTGGTCAGCGCAGGAAGTAGATTTTTTACCGCAGGTGATTCCTTCAAGGGTCAGAATTATCTTTTCAAGTTCCATCCCGGTTACAAGGGCGGAAACCGCCTTGAGGTTACCGTCGCAGCCGCCGGTGAATTTCAGGTAAGTGACTTTATTGTCTTCCACTTTGAAGCGGATCAATTTTGCACAGACTCCTTTAGGAGTGAAAGTCCGACTGCCTTCGGGAGCGTCTATGCCTCCCATGGGTGTGAGCGCGCTTGGCTGTAGGGTGATATTTTCCATTTTTTCCTCTGTATTTGATTAAAGTCATATCCGCGTATGGAATTGCGGGTAGTCTTGAATTTATTTTGTCGATATTTTTCATCATGAAAATACAGCTAAGGTCAAGGTCGTTTTCGGATCTTATTCAGACTTATTTTTGACTTTTTTAGCTTAGTGTGAAATTTTTTTGCTGTTTGGCAAATAACGAAAGTATGTTTGAAATTTATTAAAGGATGAGTGGAATGCAGAAACAAATTTCGGATAGTCTGTCTAATGATTTTCCCGCTGCGTTCGAGAAATATCCTGCACGGCTTCAGGTCGAGGTCACCACCCGGTGCAATATGCATTGCTCCATGTGTGTGAAATACGCCCCTGAGAGTGATATTCCGGAAACAGACCTGAGTCTTGATGATTTCAAAAAACTGGGTCCGGCTTTGGAAAATTGCGAGAAGCTGGTTCTGAACGGTATCGGCGAACCTCTGCTGCATCCTGATCTTGCGGCTATGGCCGCTTTTGCCCGGAAGCGTATGCCTGAAAACGGCAGCATCGGTTTTCAGACCAATGGGCTACTTTTTACGGAATACCGGGTGCAGGAATTGGTTGCTGCCGGGGTGGATACATTTTGCATATCCGTTGATTCCCTTGATCCATCCTCCACAACTGGAGAATTGCACGGACAGTCCAGCACTGACCGACTGGCGCGCACCTTTGCTATGCTCAGGCAGGCCGGACAGAAGGCAGGAAAGCGGGTAAGACTGGGTGCTGAATTTGTGCTCATGGCTGAAACCTATGCGCAATTGCCCGGAGTCATTCGCTGGGCGGCGGAGCAGGGTGTTGAATTTATGCTTTGTTCACACGTGCTTGCCTATGATCAATCCTTACAAAATCAATCCCTGTTTAACCCCAACACTTCAGATGCGCTTGAAATATATGAAAAATGGAAGCATATCGCCCGTGATAAGGGGCAGGATTTGCAGAATTATTTCAGTTTTGTCTGGAATCCGGGAAGAAATAAAAAGCGGGAGCAGCTTTTTGATCTCATTCGGGAAATGCGCGCAGAAGCGGAAAGTCGCGGCGTCTGGTTGAATCTGCGAAGTCTCGCGGACTGGGACAGGCGCGGCAACACCGGGGAGCACCGGCAGTTGCGCGAAGTCTACGCCCGCTCGGAAAAATCGGCAGCGGAGCTTGGTGTGAATCTACATCTGCCGCCGCTTATGGCTGCAAATGAATTAAGCTGTTCATTTGTTGAAAACGGAACTGCTTTTATTACCTCAAGCGGGGATGTCTCACCATGTCAGTTTCTGTGGCATACCTGCACCTGTTTTATGGATGGCAGTGAAAAGCTGCTCCGGCAGAAACATTTCGGAAATATCTCGGGAAGAGATTTCAGTGAGATATGGGGTTCCAAAGATTATTCAGGTTTCCGGGCTGAAGTGCTCAGGTATGAGTATCCGTATTGCTCAAACTGTCCAATGGTTCCCTGCGACGATATTATCGGCCGGAGCAATGAGTTTGAGTGTGATTGTCTTGGGGTAGAGGTCCCATGCGGACATTGTCCATGGGCCATGGGAGGCTTGCAGTGTCTGATGTGATCTGTACCGGGAAATGAAAAAATAAAATGAAAGTGGCGGTATCATAGTAGAATGATACCGCCACTTTTTTATTCTTCTTCGGGGTCCGGTTCGGTTACAAAGAGGTCTACCTCTTTGCTTTTCATTAAGTCGCAAAAGACCTGTGGGGGCCTTTTGTCGGTAAAGATAGCGTCGATCTCGCCTAAATCGGCTATGCGGACCATGGCATTGCGGTTGAATTTGGTATGGTCGGTAACCAGAAAGATGTTGCGGGCGTTGTTGATGATTTCGCGGGCCACGCGCACTTCATGATAATCGTAGTCGAGCAGCGTTCCGTCCTCATCAATACCTGAAACACCGATAATACCGTAATCAACTTTGAACTGCTTAATGAATTCAACAGTCGCTTCGCCGGTAATCCCTTTATCCCGCTGGCGGACCATACCTCCGGCAACAATGACTTCGCAATCGTTGTTGCTCATGGTCTGGGCCACATTAAGGTTGTTGGTGATTATGCGCAGGGATTTATGGTTGGCAAGCGCTTTGGCTACTTCTTCAGTAGTGGTCCCGATATTGATGAACATGGAAGCATGCTCAGGAATGTGCTTTGCTACCATTTCGGCAATGAGGCGTTTTTCCTGATGCAGGATGTTCCGACGCGCGCTGTAATCAACGTTTTCAACGCTGGAAGCCCTGCCGGCACCGCCGTGAAACCTTTGTAGCAAGTTGTTTTTACAGAGTTTGTTGATGTCTCTTCTTATTGTCTGGGGGGTAACTTCAAAATGCTGCGCAAGAGATTCGATTGGTGTAAAACCTCTTTCATTAACAATATTAAAAATTTCCCTTTGTCTTTTCGATAATGAATCGAGATTAAACTTCATGCCTTTATTCTTTCTTTTTTGTTTTTCAGTCAAAATCAGCGTCCCCTTCCTTTCGTCACCGAACAAATTTGTCCGTATAATGAGAGACTTCGATATTTTTGGTTGTTTCTCTACCCAAAGGTATTCGTTTCATGTAAAATGAAAACGATTGCATTCTGTTTTCATTCTGTAGCAGTCCTAGCACACACGCGCAAGGCATAGACATTATTTTATACAGGATGAATTTATTATGCCTGCAATAATTTTCGTTTTTGAATGAAGATGGAGTTAAATTGAATGTTTTTGGAGTGTTGAGTTCTTTTTATTACTGATCAAAGTGATAATTTTGATTCGCTGATCGAAAATATTTTTTATTATATAAGGCTTTGTTTTTATTGGATTTATAAATTAATGTTTCGCCAAGTGAAAATAAATTCTTGTCATACTGTTTTCAATATGTCACATTTTGTTCAAAAGCGAAACGGAAAGAGGTGGCTTACGAAATTTTTAGCGTTTCGTCTTTTTCTGATGCGTGGGAAAGGTTCGGTTCAGGTGATTAGGCTTACCAGGAGACCGGGCTATACATTAATTACAATTTTTATCCGGCGTTCGCGGTCGGTTTATAGAGTGGGGGTTGCATGAAACGTTCAGATTTTATCCAGCAGATGGAAGACAGTTCAAAGGTCTGGGACTTCATCATTATAGGTGGCGGTGCTACCGGGCTTGGTTCCGGTCTTGATGCGGCTGCCCGTGGTTATTCCGTACTTCTTCTTGAGCAGGGAGACTTTGCCGAGGCTACTTCCAGCCGCAGTACCAAGATGGTTCACGGCGGTGTGCGCTATCTCGCGCAGGGTAATATTTCGCTGGTTATGGAAGCCCTGTATGAGCGCGGTATTCTCAAGCAGAATGCTCCGCACATGTGCTACAATCAGAAATTCATCGTTCCTGATTATAAATGGTGGGGTCTTCCTTACTACGGCATTGGTCTGAAGTGTTATGATATGCTGGCCAGAAAATACAGCTTCGGCCCGTCTCAGATCTACTCCAAGGGATCTGTTATGAAAGAGGTTCCCGGTGTTCTTGCCAAAAAGCTTAAAGGCGGCGTGACTTACCATGACGGACAGTTTGACGATGCCCGTCTTGCCCTGACTCTTGCCCGGACTATGGCCGATATGGGCGGTTGTCCCATGAACCACACCAAAGTTACCGACCTTGTCAAAAGTTCCACCGGCTATGTCTGCGGCGTTAAAGCTGAAGACAAACTCTCCGGCAAATCTTATGAACTGAAAGCCAAGGCGGTTATCAATGCCACCGGTATTTTTACCGATGACATTATGAATATGGATAACGGTGATCACAAAAAACTCATCGCTCCCAGTCAGGGTATCCATATTGTTATCGACCGTGATTTTCTCGGTGGCGATACCGGTATCATGGTTCCCAAGACCGATGACGGTCGCGTAATTTTCTTCGTGCCCTGGCATGGCAAAGTCGTTGTCGGTACCACTGACACCGCGCTCGATTCTGTATGTATGGAGCCCAAGCCGCTTGAAGAAGAAATTAATTTTCTCGTGGAGCACTCCGCAAGGTACCTCTCCAAACCTCCGACCCGTGCGGATGTACGCAGTGTGTTCACCGGTATTCGTCCTCTGATTGCAGCGGGTGATTCCGAATCAACTTCTGCTCTTTCAAGGGATCACTACCTGACTGTATCTCCCAATAAGCTGCTGACTATCGCCGGCGGTAAGTGGACTACCTATAGACATATGGCTGAAGATTGCATTGATAACGCAATCCAGATGGGCGGTCTTCCTTTCCGTCCCTGCGTGACTAAGAACGTTAAACTGCATGGTTATACTGAAGAATTTGATCACAATGACCATATGCATGTTTACGGAAGTGAAGCCGTTGAGATTGAAGCCTTGGCGGAAGAGTATCCCGAACTTGATACCCGTATGCATGAAAGGCTTCCTTATTCATGGCTTGAAGTTGTCTGGGCTGCCCGTAACGAATGGGCTCAGACCGTCTCCGATGCCTTGGCCCGCAGAACCAGAGCTCTCATCATTGATGCCAAAGCTGCCAACGAAGTGGCTCCCAAGGCTGCTGAAATTATGGCAAAAGAGCTTGGTAAGGATGAATCCTGGATTAAAGATCAGACCGAACATTTTCAGGAGTTGGCTAAGAATTACATCGTAGATTAATAGATCATATATTGTAATTTACCTGCACAGGTGTTGATGTACCCCTACTGCATCAATGCCTGTGCTGAATGTTACATATTCATATTTCGCACTGTTCTCAGTGTAAGATATTCTCCAAAGAACGATGGGGGGCTTCCCTACCCCCATCACCACTTCCCTTTGCCGTCGGTCGCCTGGGCCGACGGCTTCTTTTTTTTATTCAAGTAAAGAAAAATAGTGCTTCTGTGTTTGAAGCTGCGTGTATTCGAAATCCATTTCTTTGCATGGATGTTCGTTTCGTATGCATGTCTGTCTGCACGAGTGGCTTTGTGTTTACCGCAATGTGTCATTTTCATTTCAGGTAAACTGCCATGATATGTTGTTGTGTGCCATAAAACCCCTGCTATTGGCGAGAATAGATGGATTTGAAGAAAATAAATATTTCAATAATAGATGTTGCAACTGTTTAATATCAAACTATTTTTACTAAACCGAAAGCATAAAGTGAAGATTTCTTTTCGATTTTGAACATTATGGGGTTGATTTTTTGTTTGTTACAAAATAGTGTTCATCCATAGGAAATGGAAAAGCGTAAGAGTTAATCGAGCGCGAGGTGGTATTCGTTTCCGAAAAGAAACGAATTTGTGTTTTAACTGCTTTAAGAGATGTGGGAGTGATTATGAGTCCTTTCTTAGGCGAAGTAATTGGTACTATGATTCTGACTCTTTTTGGTTGCGGCGTAGTTGCGAACGTCGTTCTTGAAAAGTCCAAAGGTCAGAACGGCGGCTGGATTGTTATCTCCATGGGTTGGGGATTTGCTGTTGCATTTGCAGTGTATGTTGCTGGTAAATATTCCGGTGCACACATCAACCCTGCTGTTACCCTCGGCCTTGCTGCCGGCGGCTATTTTCCCTGGGCACAGGTTCCCCTTTACATTGCCGGCCAGATGCTCGGTGCGTTCCTCGGTGCAGTACTTTGTTACTTCACCTACAAATGCCACTGGGAACCCACTGACGATGCAGCCCTGAAACTGGCTGTATTTGCTACCGGACCTGCTATTCCCTGCACAACTGAAAACTTTCTCTGCGAATTTATCGGCACCTTCTTCCTGGTTTTTATCCTTCTCGGAATCGGTGCAAATGAATTCACACAAGGCCTTAACCCCTTGATCGTCGGTTTCTTCATTATGGCTATCGGCCTTTCCCTTGGTGGCCCCACCGGCTACGCTATCAACCCTGCTCGTGACCTCGGTCCCCGTATCGCTCATGCTATCCTGCCCATTCCGGGTAAAGGCGGCAGTGACTGGGGATATGCATGGATTCCTGTTGTTGCACCCATATGCGGCGGTGTTGCAGGAGCCCTCGTATACAAAGCTATCGTAGGCTAAGTCTCTCGCGATTGTCGGATAGATAGGAATAAAATGATAAAACGGGGCGAATTACCGTTTCGCCCCGATTATAAAAAGGGGAAATAAAGAATGGAAAAGAAATACGTACTTTCAATTGACCAGGGTACTACCAGCTCCCGCGCAATTATCTTTAATAAAGGCGGCGAGATCGTAAAGGTAACCCAGAAAGAATTTACCCAGATTTTTCCCAATCCCAGCTGGGTTGAGCACGACGCTATGGAAATCTGGTCTTCCGTCCAGTCCGTAGTTGCGGAAGCCCTTGCCGACGTTCCTGCTGCTGAAATTGCTGCAATCGGTATTACCAACCAGCGTGAAACTACTGTTGTATGGGATAAGAACACCGGCAAGCCCGTATACAACGCAATTGTATGGCAGTCCCGCCAGACCATGGACATCTGCAACGAGCTGAAAGCAAAAGGTCTTGACTCTACTGTCCGTGAAAAAACAGGTCTGCTCATTGACGCATACTTCTCCGGAACCAAAGTTAAATGGATTCTCGATAACGTAGAAGGCGCTCGTGAAAAAGCTGAAGCTGGCGATCTCCTTTTCGGTACTATCGACACATGGCTGGTTTGGAAGCTTACCGGCGGCGCAGTTCACGTAACTGACTACACCAACGCTTCCCGTACTCTCATGTACAACATCCATGAGCTCAAGTGGGACGAAGAACTCCTCGAAGCTCTTACCGTTCCCGCTTCCATGCTTCCCGAAGTTAAGCCTTCCTCCGCAGTTTACGGCAGCACCCACAAAGATAAGTTTCAGGGCCTGGAAATTCCTATTTCCGGTATGGCCGGTGACCAGCAGGCAGCTCTGTTCGGTCAGGCTTGCTTTGAAAAAGGTATGGCTAAGAACACTTACGGAACCGGTTGCTTCATGCTCATGAATACCGGTGAAAAAGCAGTTCCTTCCAAGAACGGCCTGCTGACCACCATCGCATGGGGTGTTGACGGTAAAGTTGAATACGCTCTGGAAGGTTCCATCTTCGTAGCAGGTTCCGCTATCCAGTGGCTGCGCGACGGTATGAGAATGTTCCGTGACGCTAAAGATTCCGAGCTCTACGCTACCCGCGTGCAGGGCACCGACGGCGTATACATGGTTCCCGCATTTGTCGGCCTCGGCGCTCCTTACTGGAACTCTGAAGTTCGCGGCGCAGTATTCGGCCTGACTCGTGGTACCACTAAAGAACATTTTGTTCGTGCTACCCTCGAATCTCTCTGCTACCAGACCAAAGACGTTCTCTCCGCTATGGAAGCTGACTCAGGTATCAACCTCGCTAAACTCCGTGTTGACGGCGGCGCAGTTGCAAACGACCTGATGCTCCAGATTCAGGCTGACCTCCTCGGTGTACCTGTTGAGCGTCCTCTGTGCATTGAAACCACCGCTCTCGGCGCAGCATACCTTGCTGGTCTGGCTGTTGGTTTCTGGGCAGATAAAAATGACATCAAACAGAACTTCGGCGTTGACCGTGAGTTCGGTCCCAAAATGGAAGCTGGCGAATCTGCAAAGCTTTATGAAGGCTGGCAGAAAGCTGTTGAAGCTACCATGGCTTTCAAATAGTAAAACATACGCAGCTTAGCTGCTGTAACTTACTGTACATAATAAAGGGTATCCTTCGGGGTACCCTTTCTGTTTTTGGATGCTCTTATTTTGTTACAAAGCAGGGTGCCTGTAGCTATTTTTAATAATAAATTTTATAGCCTATCATTAATATGCTGGACAAATCTTCCGCCATAGAAACTGTTATACGAAAACTTAAGAAGGTTCCCGTCGGCCGGGGTCTTGACCTGCGTACCTATAAACGTGACCGCTCCATTCTTATCCTGCGTACGGGCGAAGACTCTTTCAAAATAGTTGAGGATGGCTTTGCACAAAAACAATTCACCGAAAATCTGAAGGGGCTTAAAAAGCTTTTAAAAAAACTTTTGAAAAGCGAATTTCCGCGTAGCAATAAGATCCGTGTTTATGATGCTGCGGAAGATTCATAATGAGTTCTTTCGTCTCCTGCAAAGATGTCTAAACCTGGCATTCGCTTAATTAAAGAGGAATGTTTTTCAGCATGCATCCTTGCGGATACCATCTGTTTACTTTATCAATAAACTTATGCAGAGCTCCAATCAGCCTATCCTCTACGCGCAGAGTAAATACAAGGAAAGTGTCATCGATCGCCCCCTCCTCAACCTTGAGGCTGGAGCAGGGCAGACACGGTTAAATATTATCCTTCCCCATTTTTTTTCCCGCTGGGCATTTGGAGGTGTTGTCTCGGCCTTACAGGTATCCAAACCCCTGACAGCTCATTATGAATCCATACGTTTCTTATCCCTCAATGCTTTGGGAAAGGCTGATGAGATGTTCGATTTTAATAGTTTTGTGGAAAACCCTGAAGGTAAGACCATTCAGCATGAGGCCGTGTACGGGGAGCAGCCTCTGGCTACAACTGCCGGTGACGTGTTCTTTTGTACATACTGGATTAGTACACTTGTCTGGGAGGAACATGCGCGATTGATGGAGCAGGCGGGGAATGCCAAAACCCCGTTTTACTATTTTATTCAGGATTATGAACCGGGATTTTATCCCTTTGGTTATCGTTTTGCCATGAGTCAGGCTTCCTACCGACATCATGAATATACACATGCCTTGTTCAATTCCAATACTCTCGCTCAGTGGTTTGACGAAGAATCCTACCCCTTTGCCGAGCGAAACGTGGTTGTCCCTTCCTTGAACCCTTTGCTGCGTGATCGACTTGATGAACTGGATTGGAGGCTGGAGAGCAAG
The DNA here is from genome assembly GCF_963676065.1 of Maridesulfovibrio sp. Lineage (NCBI taxonomy): Bacteria > Pseudomonadati > Thermodesulfobacteriota > Desulfovibrionia > Desulfovibrionales > Desulfovibrionaceae > Maridesulfovibrio > Maridesulfovibrio sp. The sequence continues at coordinate 1,554,666 of NZ_OY780933.1, forward strand.
AATTCAGAAAAAGTTGTTATTTTCTTTTATGGCCGTCCGGAACAGCCACGGAATTGCTTTGCCTCTATCCTTTCCGGTCTGGATATCTTCTTTAATGAGATGACTCCGGAAGAACGGGCCGGATTCCATGTTATAAGCGCAGGGCAGGAGCATGAAGATATTATTCTTTCATCCGGCGTCCCTATAAAAAGCATGGGCAAACTTTCCATGGAAAAATACGCATCTTATCTGGAGTTCTCGCATATAGGCATCTCGTTTATGGTCTCTCCGCACCCGTCCTATCCTCCTTTGGAAATGGCTTCGTTCGGACTTTATACCATTACCAATGATTTCGGTCCCAAAACAATTTCCACATGTCACCCAAACCTGAAGAGCCTTCCCGCACCGGATCCAGTCTTGCTGGGAGCTGAGCTGCACAAAGCCGCCAATTGGGCGGCAAAGCGCAAAAATGCCGTCCATAAAGCAGTTCTGCCCAGTTGTATCAGTCCTTTGTCCTGGGAAGAGAACGCACGTGCTTTGGGGCTTTCTCCTATTCATCCTGTCATATGACCGGAAAGACCGGTTGTCGGATATATGCTTAATAGCTGATGATTCGGTCTATTTTATTCGGGCATTTCAAAGGGTAACGGCTTTGATTTCTTGATGGGTAAAGATCGTGGTGATCTTGGTGCGTAATACTGCTGTTATTTCTTGACTCAGGAAGAGGGGAGTAGGTAATAATAGAAACTGATCCTATATAAATGTCGATTGGTTCATGGAGTTTTATTAATAAACCCAACCCGCACAACGTGCAGGAGACAGTCATGGAATCAGGAATACCTTTACTTGGTGATGACTTCCCGGAATTGGAAGTCGTTACTACTCACGGCGTCCTAAATTTGCCTAAAGACATGTCAGGAAAGTGGTTTGTCCTTTTTTCTCATCCGGCGGATTACACACCGGTTTGCACCACCGAATTTGTGGCCTTTCAGAAACGTTTTGCAGACTTCAAGGCTCTTAATTGCGAACTGATCGGGCTATCCATTGATCAGGTCTTTTCACACATTAAGTGGACTGAGTGGATTAAAGAAAATCTGGATGTTGAGATTGAATTTCCCATCATTGCAGATGATATGGGGAAAGTCGCAGCCAAACTTGGGATGGTGCATCCCGGTAAAGGTACCAATACCGTACGGGCTGTTTTTATTGTTGATGATAAGGGTAAGCTCAGAATTATGTTTTATTACCCTCAAGAACTGGGCAGAAACATGGATGAGATTTTGCGGGCGGTTAAAGGCATGCAAACATCTGACGCAAAGGGAGTCGCAATCCCTGCAGGCTGGCCAAATAATGAGTTAATCAAGGACTCGGTTATCATCCCTCCAGCAAACAATGTTAAAACAGCCAAAGAGCGCACTGGAGCTACTGACTGCTACGATTGGTGGTTTTGTCATAAAAAGATTTAAGGTTCGTAAATCAAAAACATAAAGTGGATTGTTGAGTTCTGGGTCTGCTTTCAACAATATGAAATTGTTTTCAGTCACAGGGCCGGTCTAGACAAAGGCCGGCTCTTTTTTTGTTTTATAAATACACCAGCTAATTATAGCTCAACATAATAACTTAGAAAGTATAGTGAAAAACTTCACAAAGTAGAGTGTTGCTGCTACAAAGGTTGAAACACAGCATCTGATAACTCCTATCTTCTACCATGCTGACATGAAAAAAATATCAATAATCTGGTACCTTGTGGTCATATCCTTCCTTTCTGTCGACAATGCGTTTGCAGAAGCAGAGGTTTACTGGCCAAGCTTTGATCTTCCCCCACTCTTTATATACGACGAGCATGGCAACAGATCAGGGCTGGGAGACGACTTGAATAAATATATGCAGCAGCGTCTTTCTGGCTGCGCTCATCTAAACACAATAACGTCTCCGAAAAAAATACTCCTTGAGGCTAAGCAAGGTAAAAAAATGGTTATTACGGGAGTTTTAAAAAATACTAAGAGACAGCACTATTTATATTACTCAAAATATCCCTGCAGGATGTCATGGAGCATGGTTGCTATCATAAGAAAAGAAGATAAAAACAGGCTCACAACAGATGGTAAGTTCCCATTAACTACCAATATTAAAAACAACAAGCTCAAGTTTAGCTATATTAATGGTGTATATTACGACAAACTTACTGATTTGATTAGCAAAGTTAAATGTGAAAACAGAAGTACTGCAAAGAGTATATCCAGCATAGATACCAGTCATCAAGTGAACTTGCTTGTTAATAAAAGAATAGATTTCTTTTTTGCTGACCCCCTCATTATATTTGAGATGCAAAATCAAAAGAATAAGCACAATATTGAATTAGTAGAATGCGTAGAACTTCCAGTTATGCCCATGTATGGTTACTTTGCAACACCCAAAACATTATGGGGATACAATATGATGAAAAAAATAAATAAAATACTTAAGCAGGTAATATGTTCCGGACAACTTAAAAGAATGATTAATAGCTGGATTCCTGACAACCTTAAAGGCAAATTTAAAGAAGGTTACAGTAAGGGAATCGCAGAGAAGGTTGTATGCGGCCATTAATGTGACTTAATAATCATTCAATATATAAAACTTAAAAAAACTAGGTATTTAATTGTTTTATGTCTCGCAAACACTCGCAAGGACAGGGAGGAGTGTTCAAAGGTCCACGGGGACCTCGCTTAACATTAAGGGATAGGTAGTCTGATCGTAAAACGCGTCCATTCACCCGGAACCGAATTCACCTCCAGAGCCCCTTCATGCTGCTCTTTGATAATGAAATAGGATATCGAAAGCCCCAGTCCGGTTCCCAGTCCGACACCTTTGCTGGTATAGAAAGGGTCAAATATTTTCTTTTGAAGGTCCAAATCAATACCGGGACCGTTGTCTTCTATTTCAACAACAGCCATGTCATTTTCCTCTCTTATTCGGCAAATGAATTTTGGACTGTCCCCAGCATATTCTTTTTCCGACATAGCTTCAGCACCATTTTTGAGAAGGTTGAGGAAAACCTGCTGAATCTCATTGTCGCTACAAACTACAGGGGGCATATTATCAGAATATTGCCTGACTATTTCTATCTTCCTAAAATCATAATGCTTCTTCAGGTTGTAGTCGTTTGCAGCCAGTTCTATTGTTTTATCCAAAAGTTCTTCCAGATGGTAAAGGCCGCGTTTACTTTCACTTTTACGGCTGAAGTTAAGCATGTTGGAGACAATTTTTGCCGCACGATTTCCACAATCAAAAATGCCGTTAAGCATTAGTGGTATTTTCCTTTTGTTCAAGTAGCGGCGTAGCTGCTCGAGCGTAAATCCGCATTCATCGGCAACGGACTTATTCAACTTCAGATCTGCCAGAAGGCGTTTATGTATGTTTTGGGCGTGACCAAGAATTCCGGCCAGTGGATTATTGATTTCATGAGCCATTCCAGCTGCAAGCCCGCCTACAGAAAGCATTTTTTCTGATTGTATTATCATCTGCTCAAACTGCATCTTCTGCGTTACATCATCAATACGGATAACCGCTCCTTGACTCCCGTTACTAATTAACGGGTAGATGGTGATTTCCTCATAGCGAACCATACCTTCTGCCGTTCTGGTTTGCACAGAATCAGTTTCAGCTACCTTGTCCTTCATTGCCGTATGAATTTTTTCAATTTTTCCCTGCATTTCAGGCAAAGCGATTTCCAACTGAAGGCCTAATGCGTCTTTTGAAGTGAGACCGCTGATTTTCTCGGCCTCAGTATTCCAATGAGTAATTTTTAATTCCTGATCAACCCCCACAAGAACGGAGGGCATGGAATTGATTATATTAGCCAGATAATTTTTGGTCATGCCCAGTTCTTTTTCAGCAAAACGACGAGCCCGCTCATTGCGTCCAAGCGCTATAAAGCAAATGGCCAGAGTCATAACTCCGACAATCCATATGGTTAAAAAAGTCGTGTCTGTCTTTGTTGTAAATGCGGACAGGGTGGCCTGATATTCAGACATTGGCACAACTACACTGATTCCGCCCCTGATATCACCTTCTACGTATCCCTGATAAGCATGGCATTTCAGGCAAGGTTTTTCGGTTACCATAGCCCGCATGAAACGAAGAACCGGTTTTCCGGCCTCCACAGCCATTTCGTGGAACTCAACATTATTATTGTTAAATTGTTTTAACGCCGTTTTTTCCCATTCGACAGGCTTATTTGAAGGACGTATTGGGTTTAAGCTTGTGATATGAGCATGCAAACCAGCTTCGGTATTCATCATTGAATAGACCATCCGCATCATATACGCGGGGTTTATCATGGTCATATTCTTACCGCTGGTAGTAGCAACATCCCGGTCCGTCACCTTGAGAAAATCATTGGGAAGCAAATTAGGTGAAATTTCCGCGTAAAGACCACCGAGCCCGGAAACCCAGTGACGGTAGGTTAGATCTTTTTCGTAGGCCACCTCAGCCTCTCTTAAAGCAATTTTATACGTATGTTCTTTTTCAACCTGCACTAAAGAATTATGAAGGATGTATAGTGTAGAGCTCCACAAAGCAGTCAGGAGTGCTCCGGAAAAAATAAGTTTATGATAGTATTTCAATATATTTCTCATTGAAAATTAAGATTGAGGTTATGGCATATTACCAGACAAAAGAACGCTAATCCATAGCAATCTTAATATTGAAGAGCGGTATTAAACAGCATTTGTAAATTTCAACATGCTTTATTTAATATAAAAATCAAAGTGTTTGAGTGCGGCGGCTGAATTGCATTTGAAGAATATTTTTTCGTATTTATAAGGTATGTTGTGACTTTTCTGGCAGGGGGCTGCTCTTGGTTTTTTACTCCATGTCTCTTATCTGCTTCATCTTGAGTTCCACCGAATTCTCAATGGGTAAAATTTGGATGTCCAAGCTTTATGGCATCAGCTGATCTTCTTTCTGGGGATAGTCTTCTAAGGCATGGTCGAAGTAGGTCACGTTGGCAGCTAACATATTAAAATAACTACTGTGCCAGCATCCTCGCTTCCCGGCAAGATATAGGCATGCATCTTTGCATTGACAGCGCGATGTAAAAAAGTGCAAATTAAGCATCAAAATTAACGCTCATTAAATAGCCAGTTTGTCGTAATTGTTAATTAAGAGGAGAAATCAAATGCATAAAATTGACCCTGATGAATGCCAGTTTTGCGGTGCATGTCAAAGCGCATGTCCTTCTGAGGCCATTATTCACCCCGATGGAACCAACTACTACGCAATAAATGAAAATTGTACCGACTGTGGAGCGTGCGAAGCAGAGTGCGGATTCAATGCAATTTTGAGCGACGACAGCTAAGCTAGAAACAAAAATATTGACCGGCTGTTTAAAAACAGCCGGTCAATATAAAAAAATTGTATTATTATATTTCAAAAATGTTGATAATTGCTATCTATTCCCCTAGATCTACGTCTTTAAGAGATAAGATGTATGATTTATTAATCCACTCATCTCCTTCTTCTTCATTAAGATCATCTAAATAATTTTTCTGTACGCATATAAATTCTAAAGAGTGCTTCTTAACATACGAATCAACATCAAGGTCTGCCTCTTTACTTAATTTATTGAGTATTGCTACTTGAATTTTATTTAAATTCATGACTTGTGCTCCTTTGGTGTTAGGTTCGCGGCAAAGTTCTTCAGCGAGTTTCGTTTTTGAAAAAAGTGTCTTCGCTGCATAAGGTTCATGGGTGTCGTTTTACAAAAAAACTAATTGTGCTTTTATAGGCTTGTATTTAAGTCAGTAAAATACTTTTTTTGTAAATAAGTTTGAGAAAATCGCAAATAAAACATATCGTAATTACATGCAACCCTAAAACTTCAACCGGAGAGTAAAAATGCAAAAAGGAACCCTTGAAAAGATCTTTGAGTACGCCTCCATGCCCTTACATGGAACCCTATCTCGCAAGCTGAGAAAAAACCTTAAAATTCAGGTTAACGAGGGCGCTGTTTATGAAGCGGCAGTGCTTTTTCTCGGTGATGATTTTATAAGGATCACCGAAGAAAAGGAAGGTCTTTCCATGAATACCTACTACAACTGGGAAGATATCTCATCTGTAAGAACATACAGTCCTATCGAGGACTGATATAACGTTAAGAAAAGGGCCCCTTGCAGCTAAAAAGCCGCAAGGGGCCCTTTCTTTCCATTCAACGCGTTAACTGTGCTAAATATTATATGGGAGCTTGGTTGCAGACTTTAACAGTGTGATGTTAGTACAACTATATATAAATATGGCACAAAAATATCGGAACAGATCGGGGGTGAGGATTCATCACAACTTGATCCGTTTGTGTTGAGACTACAAAGCAAAGGAATGCGGCATTTTTTATGCTTTGCACCTTTAATTTGAAGTAACTATTTTTACAATGTCACTGTAATTAAGTGATTTTTGTCAGGAGTTAATATGGGTGAACTCGTCCTTGCGGGCGCCGGGCACGCGCATATGCTGCTAATGGAAGCCATCCCCGATATCATTGCGGACGGACACCGCGTAACGGTTATCGGGCCGGACGACTGTCACTATTACTCGGGTATGGGACCGGGTATGCTCGGAGGTTCTTACTACCCTGATGAAATCAGCTTTCCCGTTAAGTCCATGGTGGAAAGCCGAGGCGGTGATTTCGTTCTCGGCAAAGTTGTACGTATAGATCCGCACAAGCGGCTGGTCATACTTGAAGCCGGACAGGAAATTCCCTACGACGTACTTTCCTGTAATCTTGGCAGCTTCGTACCAAGTGGGCTCATGGGCGAGGACTGCACCGATGTCTATACTGTAAAGCCCATACAAAATCTTTTTCAGGCCCGTATAAGAATTCAGGAAATATCCTCCGAGCGCCCGGTACGCATCGGCATATGCGGCGGCGGTCCCGCAGCTCTTGAAGTGGCCGGAAACGCTTGGGCTGCGGCCAAGGAGCAGAGCTGTTTGGGTGCGAAAGTACAGATCTTTACGGGTAGTACCTTTCTTCGCAAATTTCCGGACAGTGTGCGTAACCTTGCTCTTAAAAACCTGACTAAACGCGGAATCGAAATTGTTCAGGGTAGTTACGTTGAACGTGTGGCAACCGGCGGCATTACACTACAGAACAAACAACACTACGAACAAGACATCATTTTTATGGCTTTGGGTGTGAAGCCATCTAAAGTGTTCGCCGCTTCGGATATGCTCATTGGTAAGGATGGCGGACTAATGGTCAACAGCTACCTGCAAAGCATTTCCCATCCTGAAATTTTCGGTGGGGGCGATTGTATCTGGTTCGAGCCGAAGCCACTGGATAAAGTCGGCGTCTATGCCGTACGCCAGAACCCCGTGCTTGTTCACAATGTGCGGGCGCAGCTTGAAGGCAACAGCCTTAACGAATTCAATCCGGGCGGTTCCTATCTCCTCATATTTAATACTGGAGGGGGGAAAGGAATACTGCAAAAGTATGGATTGAGTTTTGGTGGGGCACCGGCTTTCTGGATTAAGGACTATATAGATAATAAATTTATCGAGCGGTTTAATAAGAATGTATCTGCTCCGTCTATTCCAGACATATTGTAAAAAATGTTCACTTAGAAGAAAGAATAAAGTATAAGAAATTGTAAGTAGTGTTTTTTTGAAGAATTTTGTTTTTACACATTAATTCAGCATCTTGTACTTAGAAAATCTTTTAAAGTTATCAGGCGATAGGCACGACTCACGATTTTGATAATAGGAGAGAAGTATGCGATCACTTTCGGCCAAATTTTTAGTCCCCACTCTGGTATTAATTCTTATTTGTATGGTTGCAATGGCCTCACTAATCTATAATAAGTCTTACTCCTCAGCACAGAAGTCAGCTGAAGCTCTTAATGAAGCTAAGCTTGCAAACTCTGTTTCCCTTATCGATATGTGGATAAACGGACTTAAGAAGGAAGTTTCATTGGCAGGCAGACTTTCTAGCGTGATTGATGCCGCCGCTAACGGGAAAAATGATAAAGCTGTAAGGGATGCTGCAGAAAAATCATTACAAAAGATAAATAATAACAGGCCGGTACTGCCTAGAATTAATATTCTTGATATGAATGGTGATACCGTAGGTTCTACCAGTGCGAAATCCATTGGAAAAAAATACGGAGACAGAAACTATTTTCAGCAGGCGGCAAAAGGGGAAATATTTCTTTCTAAACCGCTGATCAGCCGTACAACCGGAACTCCGGTAGTTATCATTTCCGCTCCGATCAAAAAAGATGACCGCATAATCGGTGTCATCGCCGCGATCATTGAGATCAGTGTATTTGCCGATAAATTTATCAATAATATTAAGGTGGCAGATACAGGTTATATCTATATTCTCGATGGTAATGGGCTTATCATTTCCCACGTGAACAAAGATCTCATTGCCAAAGTTAATGTTGCTGATGAATATGACTGGGGAAAGGATATCGTCCGTCAGAAGAATGGTAACCTGAGATATGAATTTGAGAACTCGGAACGACTTACTTTTTTTGATCAATCCCCTGTTACCGGGTGGATTACCTGTTCCACTGCCCCGGAAGAAGAATTCATGAAAGAGGCTGAAGCTATCGGAATGTTTATCATATATTCCGCACTGGCGATTGTTCTCATCATAGGGGTCGGGGTTTTCTTTATTCTTAAAATGAATGTTATCGTACCCGTCAGTGGAATTGTGAGCGCTGCTTCTGAAATTGCGGAAGGAAAGTTGGATACTAAACTTGATGTAAACCGCAATGATGAGATCGGTGTACTGCAATCAAGTCTGCTCAAAATGGTGGAAAGACTGCGTCTGAAAATATCTGAAGCAGATGAAAAGACAGCACAAGCCGAGGAAGAATCCCGCCGGGCACAGATTGCCACGGAAGAAGCGGAGGAAGCCCGGCAGCAGGCAGAACATGCAAAGAGCGAAGGGATGCAGCAGGCAGCAGGTGAGCTGGAAAAAATTGTGAATCAGGTTATAGCATCCAGTTCCGATCTGGATGAAAAAATACGCAGGTCCCATTCCGGTGCCGACACTCAGAAAGAACGGGCAACTGAATCAGCTACAGCTATGGAAGAGATGAATGCCTCGGTAATGGAAGTTGCCAGCAACGCGTCACAAACAGCTACCATGGCCGATGAAGCAAAGCAGGAAGGAGTTAAGGGCGGTGAGGTAATTACTCAGGTGGTGAGAAGCATCAAACAGCTTAATTCCGAAACTGATATGCTTCAAAAGGAGCTTAACAACCTTGGTGTTCAAGCCGATTCCATCAACATGGTCATGGGTGTGATTAATGATATTGCAGACCAGACAAACCTTCTGGCACTTAATGCGGCAATCGAAGCTGCAAGAGCCGGTGAAGCCGGGCGAGGGTTTGCTGTTGTTGCCGATGAGGTTCGCAAGTTGGCAGAAAAAACAATGGATGCGACTCAGGAAGTGGGAGAAGCAATTAAGACAATACAAGCCGGAACCTCCAAGTCCATAGACCGCATGCAGGAGACTTCCAAGGTTGTTGACAACAGCACGGAACTGGTCGATCAGGCTGGATCTGTAATTAGAAAGATTATGCAGATGATAGAAGAAACCTCAGACAGGGTCCGGGCAATTGCAGCGGCTTCGGAAGAACAATCCGCCGCTTCAGAGGAAATTACCGGCAGCATGACCGAGGTTAATTCCATCGCTAATGAAACCGCAGATCTTATGTCTGACTCTTTACAATCAATGCATGATCTTTCAGATATGTCCGCCAGACTGCAGAATCTCATAGAAGATCTTAAGAACAGTTAAACAATACAAACTTGATGAGCCGTCCTAAAATAGATTGACGGTTAATTGGTTTACTACAGGGCTGTGGGGGTACCCCCACAGCCCTGTTTATGTATTTGGTTCGGTGTTTTCATTTTCAAACTAAGATGAGGACGTTCAGAATTATATATTTCAATAGACTCTTTTACGAGTGAATTTAACTCATCAAAACTAGTGCATTTAAACACCAAAAATTCTTGTTTTAAAATTCCATTTATACGTTCAGCTAACGCATTTTGGTAACAATCATACCCATCTGTCATAGATGGGACCATTTCGGCTTTCTTGAGCTTGTTTTGATAAATGGACGATGCGTACTGCAATCCACGATCTGAATGGTGGATTGTTTTGTTTCGCGTTTTTCGGTTTTTGATAGCCATATCTAAAGCTTTAGCGGTCCCTTCGGCACTAAGATCAGAACTCAAATTGTGACCTACAATTTTTCTGCTAAAAGAGTCTGTAATTAGTGATAGATAGTATGTTTTATTTAACGTTTTTACGTAAGTTATATCACTAACAAAGACTTCTTCTGAATACTGAGGCTTAAACTCCTTCAATAAATTAGGATGTTTTTTGAGCCAATGCTTTGAATTTGTAGTTTTTGTGTAATTTTTTCTTGTTTTTATCAGTAAATGCTCTCTGCGCAATAATGCGAAAAAGGCATCCCGTCCAAGCTTGATTCCACGAGCTACAAATTTCTCACGCAATAAAAAATAAAGCTTACGCGTTCCCAGCCGAGGCATTCTGGCCCGCAGACTCAAAACAAGTTTCTTTACTTCTTGGAACTGTTTTTCCCGTACCTTATGGCGTTTTTCAGCCTGATATATCGATTGCCGACTCACCCCGAGCTGTCTACAGCAAGCAGATAAACTTATTTGCTTTGTTTCCTGAAGACCTCGTGCAGCTCGGGGGTAAGTTTTTTTCTTATGGAAGTACCCAGTTCTCTGTCAGAAATATCAATCATTTCGTTGAGAAGCATAGTTTTGATCTTCTCTTCCTGAAGCTCTTTTTCAAGACGCTTGATCTTTTGTGCTGGAGTCTCTTTAGATTTTGGCATTCTTTTCAGATGTACCATAGGTTTGCTCCAGTCAAGGGTTCCGTGCTTTCTCAGCCAGACTAAAACAGTGCTGCGGCCTTGAATCCCGTATGTCTTTTGGGCTTGCTTGTAGGTCATTTCGCCTTCTTCTACCATCGCAACAACCGCTAATTTAAAGCCCATTGTGTAATCGCGCTGACTTCGCCTTACTCTTTGACTTTCTTCCTTTTTCATAAAATAGGTCCTTTGGGTGTAAACCTATTTCAGGACGGGACATGAACAATTAAAAGGCCGGTCTCGCAGGAGATCGGCCTTTTCTTTTAGCTGGTGCAGTTTTAATACCTAGTTTTTAGTCTGACATGGTATTCTTTCATCTCCGGTGTGGGGTTATCCTTATCTAATGGATCAAGTAGGCTGAGTGTATCATCGAGCATTTGTTCATCAAGGCGGTTAATTTTCTTTGATGCTGCATGCAGGTCCGTATCAGCTGCATCGATCCTTCCATCAACCGTCTTGTTTACTTTAGTGGTCTTAAAACCGTTTTTTTGCGTTCCCCGTACACTCGTTGAGATTGTGTCCGGCCCGTGATGGTTAAAAATAGCATTTTCTTCAAGCGATATCGTCGCAGTGTTTTTCTCTCTTCCATATTCAAAGCTGCTATCTGTGTGCGATGCGCTTTTTATTGTTGTCGGTGACTCACTTTCCGTCAGACCATGTCCGGTCCAGAACTCAAGACCATGGTGCAGGGGATTCTTCCGTGCTTTTTCCGTCTCTTTCTGTTCTGCAACCTTCTCACCGTCTTTATAAATTTCGCTTGACCATTTTAAGTCATAAGGTCGGTCATTAACGGTATCGTCTTCAACCATAAAAGCACTTTTATAGTGACCTTTGGAAGTATGGTCCTTTACGTTATCCAGGTAAAATGATGACCGGGCCGAACCATCCATTAACGGGTCTGCCAAAAGCTGCGATGCCGACTTCGCTGAATTCCCCGCGGTGTATTTATATTCCGAAGTTCCTAGCATTTCGAGTAAGTTTGGACGTTTCTCCAGTTTTGAAGATTCTGTTTCCTTAATCTTAGCCGAACTATGCTCTTTTTTTACCAACTCACCCTTGTTATACCAGAATACTTGCATGTTCTGCTTTACGACTCCGTCATCAGGACCGGTGGAGTCCTTGTATGACTCATCCCAGAGAGTCTGCTGCTGGATATTGCCATCAGTATCGAAAATTGTGGTGTTAATTTGCAGTGACGATTTTTGCTGCAATTCTATGGTCGACCTTGCTGCCATACTGTTGTTTTTGACATTAGCGCGGTTAGTTAAGTTCTGGAAATTTCCCTTTTGCTTGATATGGGCTTCCTTTGTTTTTCTACCATTATGGTACTCAATAATTGCAGCTTTATATTCGGTTCTGTGCTTATCAGTCGTATTTTGTTGTACTAATGAATTGAAGTCGCCGGAAATTTCAGTTGTGCCATATGATGCCATAGTGTCCTTGATAGACTTGGACTCGAGTAACATGGAATCCTCCATGGTTCGTGTAACTTTGCCGTCATCAAACCATTGCGCATATCTGGATACTTTGGCAGCAGATTTATCCCCAGTTTTTAAGCATGTGAACTGTGTGGTTATTTCTTGAATTAACTTATTATTTTCATCAAAAATCTGGGTGTTGAATACGGCTCCGTCCTTATTTAAATTACCTTCGACTTTTCGGACGAGTTTGTCATCGTCATATTCTTCAATCGTCAGTTTTGACCCTTCTATTTTTACATTCTGGATGTTTCCGTTATCAAGCTTGAATTGTCCATTTCCGAAGTCAAAGGTTGACCATGAGTGATCTTCTTCTGTTGGCTTCCTTGTCTCCGCTTTAAAAATATTGAAAGCTTCACCGGATATAGTAACTTTGTCTAATTTTGCTTCATGATTTGAATTTGAGTTCTGCTCACGTATTTTATCAGCATCAAATGTTTTGCTTTCTACCGGAGCGGTTCTAAACCCGAATGATGATATAGCGTCTGACATTTTTTATTCCCCAGATTTTGAAGATAGACAATTAAGCTGTAAATAATATCGTCACGTCCTCAGTATATCTTTATACTCAATATCAAAAAAATAAATTCATTGTTTAATGTTTTTTCAATAGCACATGGGGGGAGGCAGATGAGAACTATGCCTAGGCTGTCGCTTCAAAATTCAATGAACAGGTAGGCGGCGAAGATCGTTTATAAGCGGCGGTATGGGCCGGTAATGGTTTTTCGCAGGGTTCAATTAAAAGTTGTCTTTAATCTTGAGCTTAAATAAGAGCAGCCCCCTTCTCATAGCGAAAGAGGGCTGCTCAAAAAGGATACAGGGTACGGGTAAAAGTATCCTTATCTTCTTACTGGTTACCTTCTGAGTCTGTAGCGTAAGCGCAGGAGCAAGGGACTAAGCATAAGCAGCAACCATTCTACACTGAAGGTTGCCTGCGGATTCAAAGTGCAGCCCGTTCCGCTGCTGCCTGAACCAGTCCCCACTGCTACCGGGTCAGTTATTTTACCGAGGTTGGAATCCTCGTCGTAGTCGCCGTTATCCTTGACCACAAAATAGATATAATACTCCGTGCCGAGGGTTACGTCGTCAGTTTGGCTCATGTAATTTCCGTCTGCATCTGTAACCCACCAGTAGCCGTCAAGATTATATTCAGGTCCGCTCAGGGCGTAATTTTTGTATGCCTTGGAGGTTCCACCTGTGTTGTAAAACTTCATCAGGATCAGGTCGGAGACCTTCCCGGTTGGGATGGAAGTGGAACTGATCCTGAAAGTTGCCGTAGCTCCATTGGAGCTTACTGTGGCATTGAAAGAAACCACTTCCGTTATAGGCTCGAAGTCTCCTGACTGATATTTAGAATTAAGGTCGGTAGTGTCCAACTCTTTGGAACAACTGTTCTGTATGGCTACCTCTACGCCAGTTGCCTGAGTCTGACTGGCTTCTATAGATTCTCCGCGCCCTGTATTTTCAATGTCTTTGCGAAATTTGGGCCATGGAGTTGAGGCCAGTCCTCCCGAATTAGTTTTTACGGCATATAATTTACCGTCATCTGACCCGAAATAAACTGTTCCATCGCTTGAAATTGTCGGTGAAGACTTTATGAAGTCTCCAGTCTCAGCTATAAGAACAGGAGCTTCTTGTGGGTTTTTTGAGTCTACAGCATACAGCTTATTCCCCACGGCGATGTAAATAGTCCCGTCACTGGCGACGGCGGCAGAAGAAAACATACTATTCTGCCCATCGAATAAATCCCATTTTTCTTCACGATTAGGAGATAACGCGTACAATTTATTAGCTGCTGCTATAATAATAGTTCCATCTTCCGTTATCACAGCTGAATTGTTGATAGTCACGAATTGTCCAAATGCAAACCTCCACTTTTCTTTACCGCTCGGGGATATTGCGTAAAGGTTTTCATCGCCTGATCCTACATAAATGGTTCCGTCAGCGGCAATGGCGGGAGAAGACACGATAGACTTGTCCGTTGGAAAAGACCATTTTTTCTTTCCTTCAGGGGTTATTGCGTAAAGGTTTCCATCGTCTGATCCTACATAAATGGTTCCGTCAGCGGCAATGGCGGGGGAGCTGTAAATACTATTCCCTGTAGGAAAAGCCCATTTTTGCTTTCCATCAGAGGTTATTGCGTAAAGGTTTCTATCGTCTGATCCTACATAAATGGTTCCGTCAGCGGCAATGGCGGGGGAGCTGTAAATACTATCCCCTGTAGGAAAAGCCCATTTTTGCTTTCCATCAGGGGTTATCGCGTAAAAAGACTTATCGGTTGATCCGACATAAATAGTTCCATCAGCAGCAATGGCGGGGGAGCTTCTAATACTGCCTGTTATGGGACATTCCCATTTTTGGCTCCCGTTCGGGGATATTGCGAAAAGATTATTTGAATCGGAGTCGGCTGTTCCTACATAAATGGTTCCATCGCTAGCAATAGCAGGGGAAGACATTATCTTTACATTTGCACCGAGACTTAACGGCCAACCATTTGTATTTGCAAAAGCAACTGAGTGTTGCAGTAGCACTGTAGTTAAAATTGCTATTGAAATAAACAAGCGCAAATTAGTGCTGAAATTACCAAAATACGAAAGTGCCCCTTCTCTTGTGAAGTTATATATATAATTAGAGCATGCACTAAGAGGGAAATAGTATACTTTTCTCATCATTTACCTATTCTATTTTAGAATTTTATCAGGTTACACAAAGAAGATAGAAACTATCTGGAAACCACAACTTTGCCCCAATATAAGACGATCATTTCTAGCCTAACGATTATTGGAATTAATTTGAGATACTAAAATATACATCATGAATCGGGTTTGTGTCTGTCCGTCAAAAGACGTACATTTCATTAATGCTGAAGTGATGGGTGTAGTCCAAAAAGGTTTCCCCTCCGGTTACCCACGAAAAAAGGCTTACAACAATGAATGCTGTAAGCCTTTGAATTTACTGGTCGGGGCAGGATTATTTCATTCGCCGCGTCCTGCGGCTCACCCTTGGGGCGGTCTCCGCTTCGCTGCGCCGTGCAAATTGTTTTCCTGACAATTTGTGAACACTCGGCATCTTGCTCCCAAAGCCTTCTTTGGATGTGACAACCGCTGAATTAATTGAATAACTTTTGGTGTTGGGAACATGGGTTCCGAGATTTTTGGGGATTCTTGGGGGTGAATGGTTCCCCGTGTTTTTTTCTTCTACAGCATTTTCAAAACTTACATTTTCTTACCAAGGCGGACCTGAATCACCTGTTTCAGGTCTGCCTTACCAGTTAATTTGAAATTTTAAATACTGGAGGAAAGAATGAAATCTTTCACTGATTATCGGATGGAGCGTAGACCCCGCAGTGAATTGACAACCGGATCTGTTTTATTTGGTTGCTGATGATCAGGGAAATGGGCTAAAAAGAATTATATATGATTAGTTTGGAAATATATTAACATATATAAATAAACGATTTCCTCTGCCCAAGATCCGCTTGGCTATGGCGGCGGTGATGTGGATGTTTATGGGTATTGTCTGGATGATCCGATTAATTTTAATGATCCTTTGGGACTAACCACTGGGGGAATTTGGGGAAACATGCCGCGTAGGCATAATGTGAAGATGTGGTATATATGGAAGGCTGGTGAAGGAGCTTGTAAAGATTGTTTAGCAAAAAATAATAATGTTTTTGAAACACCAACTATGGAGAGGCCACATCCCAATTGTCGGTGTCAGCAAGTTGAGTGTCAAACTTGGGACGAGTTCACCAAGTGGGAAGAAACAAAAAGATTGGGTAATGGGCCAGCGACAATGTCACAACCTGTTTTTCCTCCTGGAACAACGACCGTTGGCGTAACGTGGAGAAGAAAAATTCGTATTGAAGAGGGTCGGACAGTAAAACATTTCAGAATGATGGAAGGAAACATTGAACTTTTGTATTCAAAGTCCGAAACAAGAGTTGTCATAAAAACGGAAGAAAGAGACGGTACCGCACACAAAGTAAACACAAATTACGGTATCGAGAATGGAGATTCATGGTGGGCGACTAATCCATGGACGGGAAAAACAATCGGAGGTAGCTGTGGTTAGTCGATCATTAGTTATCATAATCATTTTTGTGTTTGCACATGGTGCAGCATATGCCGCTGATATTGATGCCAAGATGTTTCTTGGACCTAGTCTTGGTGAAACAATTATTTTAAAGAATTCAGGCGATGGAGGAGTAACCAAACGGACGTGTTCTTTTATTTCTGATTCTGGAACTTATTATATTGAAGAAAGAACAAGACTGCCAAAGAAGAAGATTCACCCTAAAGGTTTTCCACCTGAAATAGTCAAAATAATCATGGGTGAAGCTGACCTGATTAATCATTATCGGCTGTATGTAAAAGATGGGCGACTAATTCTTGATAGTATTACTTTTAAGGGAGAAAAGAATATCATGGTCGACTTTGTCAGCAGACGTTGGTCTCAGTTTGGTAAGTCTCCGACAGATAAGATCAAAATTGATTATGTTATAGCTAAAGAAGATAAAAAAGTTGTTATGGGAAAGTTGCGGAATCTTGTACACGTGAAATATTCGTATGACCTTGATGGTCTTCACTATGCGCAGTCGTATGTGTTGGCTTCAGGGTTAGGTATTATTCGTAAAAGGAACTTATCCCCCGGTCCTAATGAAGTTATATCTACTTTAGTTGAAGAATGACAGATTCAAAGCCAGTCTCCCCGGAGGCTGGCTTTTTGCTTTATGCGGCATCTTGCTATCTTACCAAGTGTACTGGTAGCAGCGTATTCTGTGTAAAAAGCAAATCCAGTGTATCTATTTGAAAATGTGTACTAATTTTCAGGAACTGTCTCTCCCTATATCAAGGCGCGTTCAGCTGATTTTATCATATATTTTTCAAAAGGTTCCCAGCAACGAAAAAGCCCTTATGCAAAGTATAACGGACGTTTGATGTGTGCCAAAGTGTGTGCCAACGAAAAAAGGCTTACAACAATGAATGCTGTAAGCCTTTGAATTTACTGGTCGGGGCAGGATGATTTCATTCGCCGCGTCCTGCGGCTCACCCTTCGGGCGGTCTCCGCTTCGCTGCGCCGTGCAAATTGTTTTCCTGACAATTTGTGAACACCCGGCATCTTGCTCCCAAAGCCGTTTGAGAATGTTTCAAGCGTTGAATTAATTGAATAAAATTTCGCATAGGGGACATTTTTTCGAGATTATTAGGGATTTTTGGGGTGAATGGTTCCCCGTGTTTTTAGTTCGCCTACGGCATTTTTCAAAAGTTAAATTTCTTATCAAGGCGGACCTGAGTTACCTTTTTCAGGTCCGCCTTGCCTGTTAATTTGAAATTATAGGGGGAACGCAAGTGCTTTGAATCACATGGATTCTGAGTGTCTTCCCAAAATTTTAAATACTGGAGATCAGAAATTAAATTTTTTACCGATTACCGGATGGAGCTCCGACCCCGCAGTGAATTGACTACCGGATCTGTTTTTATGGTTGCTGATGATCAAGGAAATGAGGTAAAGCGAATTATATATGATTCGTTTGGAAATGTACTTGTGGATACAAATGAACAATTTCATCTGCCGCTAGGTTTTGCATCCGGGCTTAATGATCAAGATACCGGGTTGGTTCATTTCGGGTTCCGGGAGTATGATCCTGAAGTCGGTCGTTTCACTGCCCAAGATCCGCTTGGCTATGGCGGCGGTGATGTGGATGTTTATGGGTATTGTCTGGATGATCCGATTAATTTTAATGACGGATTGGGTTTGGAGGCTGGTGGGATTGGCCCTATAGAATTTCCTCCTCGTAAGTATAATGTACTGAAATGGTATATCTGGAAAGCCAATGAAGGAGCGTGTGAGGCGTGTAAAAAATTGGATGGTAACGTGTCCGAAACCCCGACAATGGAACGTCCTCATCCGAATTGCCTCTGCCAGCAGATTGAGTGTACTGAGTGGGATGAATTTACTGAATGGGAAGATGTTAGAGAATTGGAAACTATCAACATAACAATGTTTCCACCGATAATTATTAAAGGATTGCCTGTGCCGGATGTTAAATGGAGGAAAGACTACAGGGCGGAAGAGCAAAGAGTTAAGAGGCATTATGCTTCGTGCGGTAATTATGGAAGAGGTTCATCTGAAACTACAGAATCTCGTGTGAATAGGAAAGATATGTATAGATATTCGAAAGCGTACAAAATAAATACGGGGTATGGGATTGAAACAGGTGACCGTGGTTGGACTCATAATCCATGGACGGGTGAAACAGTGTGGTTTTTCTTTGGTTAGTAGTTTAATTTTTTTATGTTTTTTCGCAATAGCAACTGGGTGCTGCGAGGAGAGTACTAATATAGAAAATGTGGATATATTTTTAGGGCCAGCACTAGGCGAAACCATAAAAATGAAATCAAGAGATTTTGAAATTATTACGCGACGGACGTGTACGAAAATAAATAACGATGGAAGTTATGAAATTGAAGAATGGACAAGGCTTCCTAAACCCAAAAGGATTTCATCAGCAGAAGAGAGAAGCAGGACGAAACTTCCAGAAGGAGCTTACTACTGGGATGATGCACCGGAAGAGACTCTGTTTAAGTATACTCTCGTCGCTGAAAATGGAAAACTCATTTTCAATAAGGGTAAACGTGATGAGGCTATCTATCTTGATTTAATCAATAGAGAGTGGAGTCAGGATGTTCGATCTTCGACTGGGAAGGTAAAAGCTGACTATGTTATTGTGAAAGAAGAGAAAAAAGTAGTTCTGGGTAAGTTACGCAAACTTATACACGTTAAATATTCACTTGATCTTGCAGGGATGCACATTGAGCAATTATACGTGGTGGCTTCTGGGCTGGGTATTATCCGAGAAGAGAATTTAGCTCCCGGCTCAAACAAACTTAGGTCTACTTTGGTTGAAGAGTAAATTTAAAGCCAGTCTCCCCGGAGGCTGGCTTTTTGCTTTATGCGGCATCTTGCTATCTTACCAAGTGTACTGGTAGCAGCGTATTCTGTGTAAAAAGCAAATCCAGTGTATCTATTTGAAAATGTGTACTAATTTTCAGGAGCTGTCTCTATCTATCGAGGCGCGTTCAGATGATTTTATCATATATTTTTCAAAAGGTTCCCAGCAACGAAAAAGCCCTTATGCAAAGTATAACGGACGTTTGATGTGTGCCAAAGTGTGTGCCAACGAAAAAAGGCTTACAACAAAAAATGCTGTAAGCCTTTGAATTTACTGGTCGGGGCAGGATGATTTGAACACCCGGCATCTTGCTCCCAAAGCCGTGTAATGTTGTTTCAGTCATTGAAATAATTGAATAAATTTTCGTATTGGGGACATTCTTTCGGTATTTTTAGGGGTGAATGGTTCCCCGTTTCCTTCCCGTAAACAGTTGTTTTTGGGGGGTGATTATTTGTCTTTAAGGCCCATAGATGGAGGGCAGCTTGGGGTATAAATGTAAGGGTTATGAGAAGTGGGCTTATGTAGCATTTCAGACCATGAAAAAGGGAAGGTTAGGTCTTAGGGTGTCGCAGAAGTATAAAGGGCATTGACAGAGAGTTTTTCTGGTGATTACTCTTGTAATTTAATCACAAAAATAACAAGGTTGCCTGCATGCCGAATCTTCCAAGATTTACTCTTGATGTTTGGAAAAACATTCCAGAAACGAAAAATTTATTATTATTCGCTCAAGCTGTAGATATACAATTGTTTGATCATTCCTTTGATTCTTTTAGAGCTCCTGTTCTAAATACACATAGTTCAGCTATGGAACTACGACGTCTTATTATTAATTATTGTCAATCAAAAGTGAATAAAGGTGTTTTAAATCATTCAATAGAAGAGTTTAAAATAAAGATGGGGTCAGATGATGCAATTACAAATAAAAAATTATATTCATGTATAATTGAAGATATTGCATTCAATATTAATGATAAAGATAAGCTTAAAAGTTTGATACGTCTTTTATTGACTGATCTAGATAGTAGATATTATGATAGCTTGGTCGATAAAATCAAGATTGTTGTGAGTAGTGAACATCTAGACTTATGTATTTTTGGATTAGCTTCTAGTTTTATTTCTGAACTTGAACTAAAAGGTTTTGATAGACGGTATATTTATAGAAAAAGTTTGAAATATTTTTTTAATAAAAATATTAGACCACGGGAAATCACTACATCGGAATGTATTTCTGAATATATAAGCTTATTTGAAGGTGAAGATAAGCAATGGGTTGTTTTAATATCAGTTTCTAATTCAATATTAGAATTTAGTGATAACGCTAAGGATATTGGTATAGAAATCCTCGATTCTTTGCCTAGTGAGTTGTCTTCGTTGGTTCGGGCTAAAGAATTTTACCGTGCAGGTGGTGAGGAGTCGTTAATCAAACTTGTGCTTGATGCCAAGGATCCGCATTCAGCAAGTGTATTTTCTAGGAAGGTGGTGGATTTCTTTTGTGATATCTGTAAGTTTCATCGACACAGTCTTACACTGAATGTTGGTAAAAAGATATTTGTTCGTGAGCTGCCATCGGGGAATCCTATTGTTCTTCCGAAGAGTGTGAATCCTCTCTTATGTGGAGTCGAGCAGCGTCAGCATGAGGATGATGAACATTTGCAGCTGACATTGTCGATATTCAATGGTGATCGCTTTAGTAAGAGTACTCAAGATTATTTTTTATTTATGAAGGCACTTGATTTTCATCATGCCGCGATGCAGTCAATCTCAGAAGAGAATCAATTGTTAAATTTATGGTCAGCAATTGAAGGCTTTTTACCCCCTTGCATGGGAAGTACTGATAGAATTGTACATTATGTTAGTTATCTAGCCCCGTGTCTTGTTGTAACATATTGTGAATACTATTTAAAAGCTGTATATAGAGAGTTCTGTTTGTCTCCCTTTAATTTTAATGAATTTCTTGCTGATATCGAAGGAGATAATGATTTTCAAAAGATGGTTAAGTTGATTGCTTGTTCAGAGTATAATGAAGTCAGGAATACTATGTTATATTCTCTGGATAATTATCCAATACTTTACAAACTTTTTTTTGAAGCTAATGACCATTTTAAATCACCTAAAAGTGTTTCTCAATTTATCTCTACGCATAAAAAGAATTTAGAATTACATTTGAGACGTATTTATACCGTTCGAAACGCGATTGTACATAATGCTCATGCTGAGGTTGGTCCTAGCTTAAGAACTCTTATAATCAATTTGCATAATTATTTTGATGTAATGATTTCATCTGTTTCTAAAATGAGTAGTGTTGTTCCCCCGAACAATTCTGTTTATTCAACTTTAGAGAGGATGGTTATATGTGAGCGTATTTATTTAGAAGAATTGAAAAAGAATAAAGATTTATTTACTGTAGAAAATTATAAAGGAATATTTGGAAGTTCAAATCCGCTAAATCCATTTTGATTTGTATCGTTGATATTTTAAGGCCGACTTCGGGTTTATTTCCGAAGTCGGCCCTTATTATTCAAATTTATGCGAAAATAGTTCGTAAAGAATTAAGCTGTGAATTTTCAAGCATGAATATTTGCAGAGATTGTTAACGACTTGTTCTGTTAAAGATTTGTTCCAGTTTGGAATGGTTCTTTTGGTTGTGTATGGAATAATAAAATTTTGGGGATAAATACTTATTCACTTTCACTTCGCATTGCCTGCTGTAATTTCCCGCGATTCCCAACATCACCCACACCAGCACCGCCACTCCAACCCACTCAAAGATTAAAAAGGTTTCCCACCCAATTCCCCATAAAAAAAAGGACTTACATCATAGTAATGTAAGTCCTTGAATTTACTGGTCGGGGCAGGATGATTTGAACACCCGGCATCTTGCTCCCAAAGAATGCTGCCTAGTATGAATGTGCTGATATGATTGGATAAGTTTGTTTTCTGGTCTACACTTTTTGGACATTTGGGCTACTTTAAGGACATAAATGTAGACCAAGGTGTAGACCAAACGTAGACCGTAAATTATCGCTTCAGCTTTACGACTTTCCCAGTTGGTTTTTGGATGGATGGTTTCAGATTTACAGCGCGCTGTTTTTCGCCCTGAAGCAGATGGTAATATCTTTTCTGGGTGGTGGTGATGTCGGAGTGTCCGAGAAGGGAAGATACCGCCGCCAAATCTCCACCATTGCGGAGAAGTTCAGAGGCGTACAGGTGGCGAATGTCGGACCATGTAACCTCATAGTTGAGCCCTGCTCGTTTTGCTGCGGTCTGGAGGCTCTTGAACATTTGCTTAACCGGTTTCCCCTTGTATTCGATTATGTATTCGCTCTTTGCTTTTGAGCGCATAGAGATAAGCCGCCCGTTGTCTTCAGGGGTCAGAGGTATGAAGCGATCTGACTTCTCTGTCTTGGTTCCGCGGACATGGATGGTTGCGGCGCGAGGATCATGGTCAGACCAGAGAAGGGAAAAAAGTTCTGACGGGCCGGTTCTGGCTCCGCACATCCACGCCACCTCAAGTCCCCATGCAGCATGAGGAGCAGCAACGGCAATCATGCGGGTCAGGCCATCAACATCAAGACCCATATTGCGTTTACGCTCTTTGGATTTGCGCCATTTCTTGAGGGGGTTATTTGTGGTGATTTCCTGCTCTATACCGTAAAGGAAAACGGCGCGGAGGTATCCGAAATATCTATTCAGAGTTGCAGGCTTTACTTTTTCAGGAGACCATGCCGTCTCGGTCAGAATGAGCAGATCGGAGTATTCCAGCTGGTCCACGGGCTTGTGAGTGAGAGCAGGCAGGACAGTGTTATTAAGGATGGAACTCCATGTTTTTAGGAACTCAGCACCGACATTTCGTGCTTTGGCATCCCGCAAATATTCTTGAGCAAGCTCATCAAGATAAACTTCTGAGCCATGGCGAATCTCAACGCCTCTGGCCTTTTGTAATGAAATTTCTGCGTCACGGACCTTTGCATGCTTTAAGGACTCCGGACCTCTCCCGCAATATTCTCTAACAGGGCTCTTGCGCCCTTTTACTCTGTACTGGACATAATGACGTCCATCTTTAGTTGTTCCTACTCCCATGAATGCTATCTATCACTAAACCGCTACGGGCGTAAATCCTTCCTTGGGCCTGCGCCTGGAGGTGTATTTCTTCTTGGTGAAAGTCTTGCGGTCTTCCATCCAGCTATCAAGGTCAGCGACTTTATAGCGGCTGTTCTTGGGGCCGTAAGTGGGGATGTGGTCAGCAGTAACGTATCGTCCGAACTGCTTCGCGCTATATCCTACGTACTCGGCTGCGTCTGCTCTGTTTATATATGCGGGCTTAATGTCTGCCATAATCCTTACCCCTCAATCCTAATCTTATTCCACAATTCGATTGCGTTCGCCTCATCCTCACCGTAGGGACCATGAAGCCCGCAACTGTGACAACGGACATAGAAATTACCCATCTGTTGCTCTCCCCAACGAGACATCTGTGGACGGCAGTTGCCTTTGTGGGTTGATGAGACTTTGCAATTTGGGCATTTTTTGATTCTGGGTTCTGCCATGCCTTACCCCTCAACCCCGGACCCAGCGCAATGGGGGCAGCGTCTGAGCTTTGCAGGGCAACCACCTTTCCCGGTTGCGTCTACCTGAAGGCAATAGCCGGTCGCTACGGCCTGTTCACCTTCTACGCAGTCATAGCAGTCTGTATAGTCTGTGATCTTGGTTTGCCCGCGCTGGTTGGTGAAGCAAGCTCTGTTGCGCATATCACAGATATACTGTCTCAATTCCCCAGCAGCCCCGGCAAGCTTTGCGTTCTGGGTGCGGAGGCGGGCGTTTTCGTCATATGCCTTTTCTGCGTCGTGGAGGGCGGAACGGAGGTTTGCGTTTTCCTCTTTAATGCTGGAAATTTCTTCCATCGCCCGAATGAATCTTTTGCGGAGATTCTCGCAACGGATAGATAATTTTCGAATCATTGTTTTGTCGTCTATCATTCCTTCATTCCTTCATGCTGTTTCTGTCCGAACTGATTATAGTGAGACTGCATCAATTCTTTCGGACCAATCTTGGGGCATCTTGCCGCAAGTTCTTCAATCATTTTGACTTGTTCTTTCTTGAGGAATCCCGTTTTGTTGCGGCCTGCATCGAATTTTATGTATTCGCTCATGCTGCATCCTTCACTTTTCTAGCCGATTCCAAATCACTGGCACCGCTGCTGTATTCCTGTGCCGTGTATTCGTAATAAGACTGAAGTTCTCGCAATGCGCGGGCAAGGGTTCCGTCTGTCTTCTCTGCCAACCAACGAGCCTTTAAGCCGAACCCAGCACTCCTCACCGTATATTCAATACCCGGCTTTCCAAATCTGGTGTGTTCTCGCCGGACAACTTCCAGTGTTGAAGTCCTGTTAAATCCAGCGGTTTTGATTCCCGTAGCTGTAATGTACTCTTTGGGATTCTCTGCCCGGTGAACGGTCCACTTGTAACCCGGCATGATTTTGACGAGTTCTTTCCGAAATGCAGTGGAATTGAATTTTTTATCTGCCATATTCCCTCCCGCCGCTTACGCGGATTTACGGTGTGCGTAGAGCGATTCTTCGTAGGCGAAGAGTTGATCCCACTCATGCACAGTGTTTTCATTGTTGAAACGCGCTTTCTTGCCCTGCATTTGCCCCCCCCAATCCAGCATTTTTGTCCAGAGTTCGGGATAATTGCTTCGCAGTATTCGCAATGACTCCTTACTGGTGATAGGACAGCAGAAGCAGGAAACACGATTAAAGTGGTCATATGGTGAGCCGGGGCCAAAGAATCCAAGTTCCCGGCAACCTTCGAGTGCTTCCGCTTCGGTGATTCCCCACTCAATCAAGGGGAACCTGCACTTATATTTTGTACTGTTTAAGTTTTTGGACTTGGTTCTATGGGCTTCATCCGCAGCAATGCCGATGCAAGAAACAACATCCGGCACTTGCAATAGGTACTTGTCTTTGACTTCATTCTTCCGGGTCGTACACCAGCGTCTTGAAGCTGACGGCCAGCCTTTACCAATCATGCTCAACTTGCCTTTATCTTCTCCCGTCCGTTTAAAAACGGGGTGATTGAACATCAGGTGCTGCGCGTACATAGTTTTTCAAGCTGGTTTATATGCTGAACCATCCAAGGGAATTCCCAGCCCATATCTACGTAAACAGCTGAGTGGATGGGGATGCCCCGGCGGATGAATTCAAACCCCATGAAGAGGGAGTCTTTGCCGCCGGAAACGTTCAGCACATAATTAACACTACCCATCACAACCCCCAACCACAGGTTTATAAAAAACTATCCAATGAGTTTTCAGATTCTGGGTAGTCCGGTGGCCACATATGGGCCGCTGGGAAAAACAGGCCAGAATTTCATTCACTTTTATTTGTGTCTCGTTCCATTTAAAGATCATGGTGCCCCCCCCCGCGAGGACTCGCCAGCATTCACTGAAGCCTTGGGCGAGGTCTTCACGCCATGTTTCCTTATTCAGCTTGCCGTACTTCGCGGCCTGCCATGATTTAGGGCCTGCACGTTCAAGGTGCGGCGGGTCAAAAATAATAAGATGAAAGGATTCATCCTCGTGCGGAAGGTCGCGGAAGTCCGCCACCTGATCTGGGTGAACCTTTAGCAAGCGTCCGTCACACAGGGGGTGTTCTTCGTCCCGGATGTCGCAGAAGTGAACTAACGGGGTTTCCTTATCGAAATAGAACATCTTGGAGCCGCAAGCGGGGTCTAGGATTTGGGGGGTAGTCATACCTAAACTGCCTCCTCGATCGAGCCACAAAATTCAGCTGAATTAGTCATTACTTCGCATCCTTCCCCAAAGAGCCACAAACGCCAGCGCAGCATCCACAGGCACCACTCCGTTTCCGAGCAGGCAAAGCTGCTCTGCCCTTTGGCCCACCCCATAAGTTGCTCCACCCACATTGGATTTAACTGTCCTTGGTTCTTCCCAGCTGTGCTGGTATTCTCCGGGGCCTGCGGGCCAGAGGTCTCCGCGATAAAGTTCGGTAGCTGAGACATATGTCCTTTTCCCCTGGCTCGATGCTCCTTCGAGTTCGTGCCTTTGAAGTCCCGCGCGGCCGGAGTCGGAAATCTTTCCACGCTGTTCATCATCTGCGGAAGACTCTGTCCGGACATGTTTTCCGTGATAGTCCCGCCCCGTTTGGAATCCGTTGCTGCGGGAGTTGCCCAATTCACCTGAGAACCTAGCCCGGGCGAAGTTCTGTTTCTCTCGCAGGGGCAGTCCCTGTGCTGTGAGGCCTTCGGAGTTGTCCAGCGTTGAACAACCATATCGTTCAAATTCTGTGACCAGCCCTGTGCCTGTTTCCGTTGATTGCGCTTGTTGCCCGCAACATCTCCGCTGCGGAAATCCCGTGCTTGGGGTGTCTGCCAGTTCTGCGAGGATAAACAGCCTTGCTCTTTCATGCGGCGCGCCGACTTCCTCCGCCGAGAAGATTCCTGCCTCAACCTTGTAACCATCTTCTTGAAGCTCCCTTCGGATTCGGGCAAAGCCACGGGTAAGGTGAGCTGCGACGTTCTCGAAGAACAGCCAGCGCGGATTAACTTCCCGCACAATCCTGCGGATTGCAGGCCAGATATAACGAGGGTCGTTTTCTGCAAGACACTCCCCGGCGTTACTGAAAGGCTGGCACGGGTAGCCGCCAGTGATGATATCCACGATTCCACGCCACGGCTTGCCGTCGAAGGTTTTAACATCGTCCCAGACAGGAGCTTCATCCATTCCCGCCTTGCCCATCCGCGCCACGAGAGAGGCCGCGGCATAGGCTTGCCGTTCGACAACACAAACGGTTCGGTACTGATCTGGCAGGACGAGCGATAGGCCCGCTTCGAGACCGCCGCCCCCGGCACATAGAGCCAAGCCATTCACGCTACCTCCACAACATCACCCAACCCAATAACCGCAATCTCAATATCCAGAGAATCAAAACAAGCGATAACCGCTTGCTGATCTTTGGCACTGAGATCGGTAGCCGGAATCTTTCCGAAGCTGGTAATTCTGCTGGTTGCGCGGGCATGCTTGCCGTAGCCCTTGGAGAGAAGGACCGGACGCCCTACGCGGCAGGTTTTCTCGTTCCAGTGCGGGCCGTACATACGGAGTTCTTCTTTCTTCTCGCCTGAGAGGAACTTGTTAAAGAATTCTGTGCGTAGGGGGATGAAGAGGGGCTTAAGCTTTGCTGCTGCTTCCAGTTTGTTCAAAGCCTCAAGCGTCCAATCACCCTCATAAGGCTCAATCACGTAGACGGTATTCTTGCCGCCTTCGCACCAGTGAGAAGGTTTGCCCGAAACCCATTCCATTTCAGGAGGACGAACGCCAAGACCATGCCAGTTTTCAGCAAGCACGCTGACAGCGCCATACTGGTTCAGGTAGGCTTTATGTTCACCCATGCGGGCAACGGTTCCGGCAAAGCAGAAATCGCCGCGCACATCATGCAGGAGCCTTACAACCGGGGTTTCGCCTGCGGGGATTTGCTGGGGGAGGAATTGTTTATTCATTCTCGGCCTCCGGGCACACTTCGTGCCAGTAAATTCCCTCAGAATCCCGAAGGTGTTCGTCGTCAGAGAAGACCGGCAGACCGCAGACTTCGCACAGGCTGACAAAATGGCCTTTGCCCTCGGCTTCTGCGTCCTGAGTCATGAAGCCAAGCTTATGCAGGGCCTGTATCTCCGCTGCGGTGGTTACTTTTACGGCCTTGGATTCGGTGCGGGTTACGTGGATGGTGTAGGTCATGGTTAGGACTCCTGTTTGGTTTTCAAAAGCGAGCAGTATCCTCTCTTGTGGCGTCCGTACTCTGTCTTGAGCCAAGTCCAAGCCATACAGCCGGAGCCTACGCAATTCTGTGCGGGGTTTTTATCCACTGGGCACAGTTTTCTTTTTGCATCTTTTTCAGTGTACCCAGAGCGGTGTCTTGCAATCATCGCCTCACGATCTTTGATGTTGCCGGACATTACGTTCCATTTGGTAATTGCTTTATCTTCAATAGAGTACTTGCCGAGAGCGTCTAATCCTGAACTTTCGCCCGCTTCGACCCGGGGCCCTTTCGCCCAGCATGCGCAGCACGCCACATAGGCTGAAAAAATTTCGTCGTCAGAGTGGTAAATACTCAGATGTTTGGCTTCGCCACAGTATGGGCAAGGGTCAATCTCTCTATGGTCATACATAACTACGCAACCTCCACCTTTTCGCCGTCAGAGGTGACAATGGTCATGGTAGTGCCTTCTGGAAGGGTACCCTTGAGGTCTTCCGCTGCCTGCCTTGCTCCGGCCCGCATGCGTCTCCTGAACTCCTCGGGAGAGATTTCAAGGCTGCTTTCCTGCTTCCAGTGTTCCACCAGAGAATTCAGCAGGCCGAAAGCCGTTTCAACCCGGTCAATCTGGGTGAGCATCGCGCCGTCAATCTCTTCCTGTTCAAGGTGCGTCACAGCAGGAACGGAAACCTTGAGGATGGGAGTAAGAGCCGAATCAACGTCTATCTCATAGTCAGTGTCGTCGTATGAGATAGTCAGCTGTGCGCCGACGATAAACTTGCCGTCTTCAACAGCTCTCTTAATGTCGTCGAACTCAGCGTTGGAGCCGACCTCGGAAACCTTGATTGTCTCCTGCGCATCGGCTGCGGTGATGTTGTCGGATATGAAGGCATGAGCCGAGTCTTCTCCGTGGGAGAAAGTGGTTCCGTTGGCATTCCAGATAGAAGTAAGAAAGTCGTGGCCGACCATGTTTTTTTCTTCATCAAGCCCCAAGGTCAGCGGCTCTATAACGAACCGAGTTCCGAAGGCAGTGCGGAAGACATCGTCCAAAGCTTCAACAAAGCCTTTGCTTTTGTCGGTCAGAAACAGCAGGTTTGTTTTGGTGTTCCACCACACATCCGCAACCTTGGGAGTAGGGACTGTGTGAGCCCGCAGCCGGAGTTTGACCTGCTCCTTGATTTCCCTTTTGCGGTCACGGGAGATGAAATTCTTCCCCTCCTTCTTGGCTTCAACCATTTCTTTATCAATGGCATCTTCGACCTGTTTATTGAGAGCTGCGCCGGGGATCTTGCGCTCGTCGATACGGACGGAAAACACCACGTACTCACCGAATTCCACATTACCGGGTCCGAATCCGGTAGAGCGGTAGTCCTCAAAAACGACTGTTCCAGTTGATTTTTCAATATGGGAAAGTTCGTCGATGTCCTCAAAGGAGGCATGCGCAATGGCTTCGTAATCCCGTGTTTTGGGAAGCAGGGTAAGCTGCTCTTCGGGGCTGACCCGGTACACGGTCAGAGGGTGTGCTTTGAATAAACGGCCCATGTTCTTCCATCCTTGGGGCGGTTTCCCGCCCCTGTTGTATATGTTGTGACTGTTGATAGCTTAGTTGGTAGGGAAGACGTCGGGCAGATCAGCACCGTTTGCCAGCATGGTATATGCTTCAAGCAACTTGGTGCGGTCCTTCTTGGTCCACTGGTTCTGGCTTTTGCTGACCAACCGTTCCATGTCTTTCAGGGTTCCACCCCAAGGCCCCATAACGTCTACGAGAATCGTATTCCGGACGGATGCTTGAGAACCTTCATATTCCTCAGCCTTGTCTCCGAGGTTGGGAGAGAGGTCGGCTTCGGTGAGTTCGGTCTGAGCTTCATGTTCCACGGGCTGTTCATTCTGCTGCGGTTCTTGGTCGAAGAACTCTTCTTCTGCGGAAGGTTCAGCCTGCTCGTTCTGAACAGGTTCGCCCTGCTTGGTTTTCTGGTTAACCGGCTGAGAAGTGGGCTGCTGATCAAGCTGTTTCTGCTCAGGCTCAACATCCATGGCGGTGTCTTCCTGCTGTGCGGGTTGAGTCGGTTCGTCGTGGATCGGATCGGTATCGATGTACTGAGGAGTTCCGTCGTTAAGGATCTTGGCATTGTCTCCGGCCATGGCCTGCTGCATTTCAATGGACATGATGCCCCATTTACTTATGAGCTGGCGGATCATGGTTTTGTAGGCCATGCCATCAAAGTCTTTGTACCAAAAGGAACTGTACTTCCACATATCCCGATCAGAGACTTTGCCATCCATCAGAAGGCGGTAATCGTCGAGTTTGAAAGCAGCACTGTATGTGTCGGCATGAATTTCCATTTTCTCTTTGGGCCAGTACATTGTCTTACGAAAGCCGTTGAGAAGTTCAAACATGCAGTAATAGCCGACAGTGGGAGTGTTCTCGCGCTGCATGGTGTCCTGAATAAGTTCCACTTCAATTTCTTCAAAGAGCGGGTCGTATCTTTTCAGTTCGCCTTCTTTAATGGAAATGACGTTCATCTTTTTGTACTGGCCGGAGCGGATAGCAAGCTGAGTATATCCCTTGTAGCCGAGCTGGAAAGTTGCGGTCTTACAACCGGGCATGTTGTTGTATTCGCACTGCTTGTTGCAGAATCGCCAGTCGTTTTTTCTGCTGGGATATTTGCACATCTTCTTGTCTTTGAAGGGAACCATATAGAAGTGCCCGAGCTGAGGACTGGGGGAGAGTCCGAGGCTTTCGCCGAGAAGGGCTGCACTTACAATCGAACCGGGCTGACAAGCTGCAATTGCAGGGTTGGTCGAAACTGCCGAAACCATGGAAGCGATAAAACGATCACCGGCTTTGGTGCCGATCATGTTCTGAATGTGCTGTTTGGGGGCAGTTGAGGTGATGTATCTGGAAAAGCTCTGTGCCGGGGTCAGCTGAGGGCTGTTGCCATTTCCCTGGGGGGCCAGTGAATTTTTAGGCTGAGTCATAATCTATACTCCTTAAGCTGCTTCTTTGGTTTCAGAGGGCACGGGGCCGAAGGCGATACCATTGTTGTTCAGGAACGCTTTCAGCTGCTGAAGCTGGTCGCGGGTAGCGGTGACACGGAAGTCCACGGTTACCTGTTCGGGTTTACGCTGGACTTCTACTGGTCGACGCTGTTCTTCCTGAGCGGACTGGGTGGACTGCTGAACAGGCTTAGGTTCCGGCTTCGGCTGTGCGTTGGCTGCTGCCTGACGGGCTTTTTCGGCTTCTTCCTTCTTGACCCGTTGTTCTTCGGCGTATGCTTCACGCTTTGCTTTTTGTTCAAGGAGGCTTTTGTTTTCGGCCAGAGCTGCGGCAATGGAGAAAGTCTTCAAGTAAACCCGGATCACCTGATCTTCGAATTCGGTGTTTAATTCTTCAATGGTGGCGATTTCGGTTTCAGTAGTTGCGAAGAAGGCTTTAATTTCTTCCTCGATTTTGTTCATGGAGTAGGTCTTATTGAGCCAGCGAGAATCGAAAACACGGTCCAGACTCACCAGCTTCTTTACGCTGGATTCCTGTTCTTCCCAGAACTGCTTAATCGCGGCATGCTTTTCTTGCTTCAGGCGCTCTTCGTATCCTTTGACCTGGGCGTCGATAGCGGCCCAAGGCTTTTCAACCAGCTCAATCAGCTCCTTGACCTGCCCCTCGAATATGTTGAAAGGCTCAAGGTATTTCTTCTTCATTCTGATCCGCTCAGCGTTCATGGCTTCCCTGAATTTATTAAGGGTTTTCCTATCTTCTTTGGCGTCGCTGATAGTGTCGTCTGTGTATACGAGGTCATGATATTTCTCTGCCTTGGTCGCGATTTTTTCCTTGAGTTCTTCGTAGTTGAACTCAAGCTTTTTCGGAAAATCCTCTTCCTTGGTGAGCATCTTAATTTCCATGTGAAGGCTCCTTTATTTTTGGCAGGATCAAATCCGGCCTGGTGTCTGTTTCAACGTATCTCCAGAAAGCAAGTTCCGCTTTAAGAAGGTGGATTGTGTCGCCGATGTGGTTAGACCTTTCAAAGTGGTAGTGATTCTCGGTGATACTAACCGAGCCTCCCCACTCATTTTTTATTCTGGCTTTCAGAATGGCGAACTGTGCGCCTGTGACCAGCATGTAATGAAGCAGCTGAATGAAATAGTTTTGCGGGACCTTGTTTTTCCACTTGTCGTAGTCGGCCCCGCGTTGGACTGTGGTGGTCTTGATTTCCAGTATTCCGAGTCTCCCGGCCTGATCCCAAAGCATGCCGTCAAGGGAAGCTTGCAACTGAGGGTAAACAGGGTGCTGGAGAACAACATTTTCTTCGTGCTTAACTCTGAATTCCGGGTAATCCAGCTTGAACATTTCCCGCATAAGAGGTTCACAAGCCACGCCGTACTTGACGCATTCCTTGTCGGAAATATCTTCGTCTTCCCGGCGTCCGGTCTTCTCTTCCCAGAGTTCGACGTTTGTCTTCCACTGGCTGAGGCCGAGAGCTACGGAAGCATCGGAGCCGCCGAGCCCTTTTCTGCGGGCCTCAAGCCATTCTTTGCGGGTGGGGGTGGTCATTTAAGCGGCTCCGTCCAAAACTTCACCCGCAGCAACAGCCCGTTCCACGTAATCCACGAATTCCAGAGGACTGAAGAGCTTACACTTATCAGCACGGGCATTGCCGTAAACAACCGGAACAGTCGGAGCGCCGACCTTCTTCATTAGCTCGTTCAGGGCTTTGCACTGACCTTTCTGGATGCCGGCACAAGGTCCGTCGAAGCTCTGGCACTCATTACAGTACCGCTCCACCAGGCCGTTACCGAGAATTTCAATTAAGCTGCCCATGATTCCTCCCTTTCCAGTTCTGCGCGGGCTTCCGCACGTTCTTCCGCTGCTTCGTCGCGATAGTATTCGTCACGTTCCATGTCTTCACGGAGTTCGAGGTATTCCTCTTCGGAGTACCAACGGCCTCTGAAAAGAACTTCCCCGGTGTAATCGTCCCGGCGAAGATTCGAAAAAGTCATGAGGTTATCCATGAATCCTCCGGGGGCCTTCGACATTACCTTTGTAGGCTGCTCCAGCCTTGGTCAGAGCGTAGACGCCCAGGCGGTCGCAAAGCACGTCTGCTTTATCGAGGTTGTCCTTTGAGGGATTCTCAACAGAATCCAGAACCGCCTTCTCTGTTATGGCTCTCAAGTACAGAGCCGAAAATTTTTCTAAAGCATCCATCTTGTCCACCCTCCAATCAGAACTCCGTAAATGATCCCGACTGTCAGTAATTCAAAAAGCAGAAGTATTGACCATGCCGCAATCCGCATGCTGACCTCCGGCTTTGTTTGGGGTTAATTGGGACTTGGCAAGCGACCTTATAAACCTGCCAAGCCCCGTTCCTTAATTGCTGCCTCGAACCCTGTGAGGGTGGCGGGACCGGGGAAAGTCCCGCCGAAACCCATTATGGAGGTGTGATGAGTGATAGACACACGAGGGGTGTATGCCTTCACAGAGTCCGAAGCGGTTTCTGACTTTTTTCGCATGGGGTACGGAGGTTGAGTCAGAAAGAAATCAAAGATCCAAAAGCAAATTCAGATAATTAAGTTAGAGTGTTGAGTTATTAAGTTTTTCTAAATAGCTGGCCGACATTCGTGCCGGTCAGTTGCCACAACCATTTGGGAAATTTGAACATATCCAACAACTGCCTAAATCGTTACCCGCGTACTGGCCGGACATCGTCGCGACGGATTCGGCGGGGCGTGTTTCGCTGTCGTTGAGGAAATGATACCAAATGGCATTCTTGTGTCAACATAAAATTCCATATGGCATTCGAGTGGGCAAAAAAAATCCCCGCCGGAGCGGGGTTATCTGCTTGCTAATTCTTCTTCGACTTTCTTGCGTATTTTTTGTGAAAGATTGCGGGCAAATTTATTGGGATCAGTACTTTCGTCGTCAACCATACGTCTATTCGCTAATTGCGGAAAGTAGTCGGCTTTTACGTCTTCCCACGATCGGTATTTTTTGGTTTCATTTTTGGAGTTATTATTCTGCATTTTTATCTCCAAAGTAGTTTTGGAAAAAGTGGTGATTTAAACTTGGGTCAAAGTAATGTTTTCGTTTGATCCAAACAAAACCATCACCTTTAGTGATTATGGCCACGTCGGTTGGACCGCCTACACTCTCACGATCAAAAGACATTCGTCTTTTAATACCTGTTAAGTTTACCAACGTTTCAGCAAAAAGCGCAAGTTCTGATTTTGGTAGTATGCTAACAATTTTTAAAATTGGTCCGACGTGATTATCATATTTATATTTATGAATTTCGTCATGAAAGCTGTCGGTTAGTTTCTTTTCATATGACTTGGCAAACTCTCTGATATTATTAGCTTGCTCTCCATTCTGAGATTCGACACTTTGAGCACTTTCGTTAAGCATTGATGTAAAGTCATTGATCATATTGTAAAAAAGACTTTGAATCATACTTTCAAAATGGGGGTGTACGCCCGCTGTAAAAACTTCGATCATGTCTCTTTGCGCAAAAGCCATTAGGTCTGAGGGCGTTTTATGACTAATTTGGCTTTCTAAGTCATCTATCCAGTGTAAATTTCCTCTTAAGGAGAGTCCCACTTTGAACGAAGATACTGCTGGAAAAAACTGATCTTCTCCAAATCCAGCAACAACGACCCCAGAATACGAAGGTTCGAATGTTGTCTTGGAAAATAACGCGTAGGCAGCGGCTTTAAATTTGATGTAAAGATCTGAAATTTGAGAGCTGAAAGGTTCAATTTGTTTGTATGCTTCGTTAATACTGGCAGCGTATGTGGAACAAAATTCTTCTTCTGAAAAAGAGTTGGTGATAGGAGCATTGTGTTGTTGCTTAAGTATCTCAAATTCGTCCAAAAGAACTTCACACACAATCGTATCGACCTCTTCTTTTGAAAGAGAATCTTTTTTATTTGCTTCCCGGTCTACGTAAGCCCCCGCTTTGTTGAGGGCTTGAGAAATGAAAGAATCTAACCCGAAATATACGTTAGCGGCTTCGTTCTCGGTGTCGCAGGGCAGTCCCTGTAGAAAGAGTCTGAATTCTTGAGCATACTCAGCTACCGTCGAAAAATGTTTTGTCCCTATTCGATCTCGAAAAACCTTGATAATTGTTTCCCATGGAGTGCCCATAAAATTGGCAGCTGAGTATACCATTATCCCTACAGGGTGATGTTTGGAGAGGGTAAAAATTTTTTCTGCTGTTGGGAATATTTTATGCTGGCTGCTTACAGCACTGTCTGCAGCAAGTGCAACGGC